>JANMOF010000446.1:0-28485 GCA_031368925.1 Leptospiraceae bacterium | reverse complement strand
ACTTAGAATTTCCACCGAAGCTTCTAGTCTTTGCTGCAACCTTAGGAGTAGATATTACAACAGAGGCTACATTGGAGTAGTCGCTATCGGTTCCTAGTTGGGTCTTTGATGTGACTGAGTAGAGGTAGAATTTTTCTTTTTCAGGGACTGCAAATGTGTAAAAGAGTTTACTGGTTTCAACTCTATCTTTGAAATTCCATTTGGACTCACCCTGGCGTTTTTCCCATACGTTGTATTCCTCAGCACCTTCTACCTTATGCCAACTCAGTGTTGCGTAGCCGGTTTTTTTATCTACCACTGCACTTACTGCTGCCGGCGGTTCTAGTTTTGTGCCACCTCGTTTTAGATTTGGGTCTATATAACCGACTGCATATTTGGAGAAGGATCCCCAAACATTATCTTTGCTCTTTGCTATTACTGTGTAGTATCTTTGTCCTTTTTCGGCTGGTGCATCTTCTAGTTTCTCGGTTGTTGTTTCGCCTATCGTTTCCCATTTGCTATTTGCATAGCGATAGACTAAGTAGCCAGTTGCACCTGTGACTTTACTCCATTTAACAACGATTTTGTCCTTGAACTGCCCCATTGAAGCTACTACTTTTTCGGGAGCGGCAGGCTTAGCGGCTATTGATGTTTTGCCCATGACTGCATCGGAGATAAGTCCGGTAACAGAATTATTTAGACCAGCGATAGTATAAGTCTCTAAAATTCCATTTTTCTTTGCAGTCTTATCTTCGTAAGAACTAGTATTACTTTTTCCGATAGAGCGGTAAGTCTTGGAAGCCGCATCCCATTTGAAAATTTGGTATCCTGTTACATTTTCTAACGGCTCCCATTCAAGTACAATCTTATCTGGATACTTTGCGTCACTTGCAATAATTGACGTAATCTTTGGAGGGATTTCATTTCTTACCGTCTTTGCATAGCCAATGGCGGTGCCCTGGCTCATCTCAGATACATCTTCTTCTGACACGGCTGCAATTTTATAAGCATAAGCAATCTCCGGCTGAATACCAGTATCCTCAAATTGTGTATTTTGGGAAAGACCTACTTGTTGAAAATTGTCTTCGTCTGGAATACTTCTGTAAATTTCATATCCGATTGCCTTTGGAGTAGGTGACCAGGTAAGGACAATTTTATTTGAAAAATTTCCACTTGATGCATTGATTTCTGCGGGAGGCATTAAGTCTTTTTTATCATCCGGGTTAACGTTGTTATTCTCTGGAATTGGTTGAACGATGATCTGGTTATTATCCGCAATTTCCGGACCCGGGTTTGGATCAATTAAATCAATCATTACGAATGCGGATTTGCACACCTTGGTAAAATACTTATAGTCAATATAACCAAAGCCCTTATCGCCCCATTCGACTCCCCAGGAATTCTGGTATTTGAATGCGTTAGTTGCATCATCATAGCCTACGAGTGTAATTGCATGACCACCCAGGTTTGCACCCTTAGCTTCGTTGTAGATTTTTTTTCCAATCTCATAAATGTTTTCGTTAATCAAAATCCCAACTACTACAGGTCTTCCTTGAGCAAGTTGATTTTTAATTTCATTTGGTTCATTGTATCTAAGTCTTTGAAATTCTTTTGCTTTAAATTTTGCGGCTAATTGCAATTGTTCAACACTTGGCTGTTTGGAGTAATTCTTTTCGTTATAAGGCATTGCATCCCAGGGAACTGCTCCCTTAGAAACAACAAGTGCCATAGCGTCTGAAATAGAAGACCCATTATCCTTTCCTCCATTGATCTGGTTATAGATGAAGGCAGGCGAAAAGAGAGTTTTATAATTCGGCGCATTACCCGATTTATATGCCCAGGCTCCACGATCTTTACGCTCTACAAATTCTTGATAAGACTTATTCGCGTAAGCCGTAGACCACGCAACACAACTACTTTGTTGTCCCTGGTTTCCGACAGGTGGCATTAAGTCTGAAAGGTCTACTTTAGAAGGAAGACCTCTGTGCGCAATTCGATTTGGATTTGCTTCCTTGAGTGATGAGACGAGATCATAATTGTCTGGCTTAAGTCCTGTGCCAGTAATCTTTGGTCCGTAAGTTTGTGCGTTTACGGCTACTGTTAATAATGCGCTTAAGAAAAACGCAAGGCTAAGTTTCATTAGTTTCATATAGTCTCCTGTGGGAATTCTATTTATTCGCTTCTAATAATCGTTTTTCTAATTCTTCAGTCCACTCTCTGAATGCAAATACATGTGGCTCATAAAGGGTAATGATTATCTTTGCTTTTCCATCTTTATCTTTTACTTCTTTATTCATGTAAAAAATAACATATTCTCCTTCTTTGGGCGGAGCCTTGAGCCATTTGCCATAGACTTCTGGAAGAACAGTAAATGCTAAGTCAATTTTATCTGGCATTGCCGTTTTGGGTTTGTATTGTTTGGTTATTTCGGCTGTAGTATTAATCGCGATGAGGTTTTTGTTGATCTGTTTTTCTTTCAGGTTTACAAGCTTGGTTTTAGCTATAAAATCTGATTTTTTGACTAATTCCTCAAAGGTGGGCGGGGTAGGTGCTGCACTCAGGGCTAAAAGAAAACCTAAAAATAAAAGGGTAAATCTGGTCATAATCTCTCCATTGATGATTCAATGGGAATTCTATACTAGCTAGTGGAATTAGGCAATTCATTTTTTCGTTGTAAAACACCAGTAAAAAACTAGTTTGGAAGAAGTGCGGTATACAAAAAGAAAACCAGGACGACAGCGGCTAAGCTCTATGGATATGTCGAGCTTAATGGATATTATCTTCATTCTACTCATCTTTGTCATGATGAGTGTGAGTTTTGTAAAAAACTTTAAACAACTAGAAATTGATCTACCTAAAAGCGAAAGCGGATCATCCGATTTTTCCCCGGACTTACAGATTTCTGTGAAAGAAAACGATAAATTCTATCTGGACAAAAAAGAAACATCTCTAAGTGAGTTATCACAATTTGCCGCAAAGGGAAATTTTGTAAACCAGGTTGTAAGCCTTAATGTAGCAAAGAAAGTCCCGTATGAATCTTTTGTGAAAGTGGTAGACATACTAAAACTGGGAAGAATAAAAAAAATAAATTTAGGGACAGAGTAGAAAAAAATGATTTACAAGGGCATAATTTTGAGATTCACTTTGAATTAAATTTTTAGTGCAGCTAGATTTTAATGGAATAGGGGTGTCCTATGGATTCTTATTTAGAGTTTGTGTTAGAACGTTTATCCGTTGCAGGCAAGGTTAGCGGTAAAGCGATGTTTGGTGGATACGGGATTTACTTGGGAGATTTGATATTTGGACTTGTTGTAGACGGAGTCTTATACCTCAAAGTAGGCGAGTCAAATATCAAAGACTATATCCAAGCGGGAATGAAACCTTTTACCTACGAAGCTAAGAATGGTAAGCCGGTATCTATGTCCTATTGGTGTTTGCCTCTCGACGTTCTCGAGTCAAACGAAGATTTGCCCAAGTGGGTAAATAAATCAATCCAAGTTGCCAAATCAGCTAAAATCGCAAAACCTAAAAAATCTTCCACTGAAAAATCGAAAGTAGCCACATCAAAGAAGAAATTTTCTCTTGTTAAACCCAAGGCAACTACTTCCAAAAAGAAAACTCCTGTTAAGAAAAAAGCAACTTCTGGTAAAAATAAATCTAAGAAGAAGTAGACTTTCGATTAATCGCAATTACCGAAATATCATCCTGTGCAGGAATAGTGCCCATAAAATTTCTTTGCACTTGCAATACAGTATCTACATACTTACCGATTGAATTTTCTCCTGCATTTTGAATTAATTCTTCAAGTCTGTTCTCTCCAAACTCCTCTTTATCTGCATTCCATTCCTCTACTAATCCATCGGTAAATAAGAATAATCCGCTATTTGGATTGAACTCAAATTCTTTTGAGGTATATGGTGTTTTGGCGGTTACACCTATCATTCTTCCGGTCTTTTCTAGTTTTGTAATTACACTTCCATTGATTAAAAATTGAGGGAGATGTCCGGCGGAAGAATAACGAATTTTATTTTTGTTGGTATCTACATCTATGATAATACAAGTAAAGAATTGATTTAGATTTTGAAAGGAATGTAAAAATTCATTATTCAAATAATAGAGTAGCTCATTCACACTATAAATTCCGCGCTTTAAAGATTCATAAATAGTTTTAATTGCCATCGTGATTAATGCAGCCTGGACTCCATGACCATTAGCATCTGCAAGAATAATACGAATTAGCCCTGGCTTTAATTCCATTATGTCAAAAAAATCCCCACCAACTTCAGCTAGCGGCAAATATCGAATTGTGATTTCCAAGTTACCGATAGTTTTATCATCTTTAGACAGAATATTGGATTGAATTTTTCTAGCTGTAGAAAGATCACTTTGGATTATATTTAAATTATACTCTAATTGATTGGTAAGAATTTCTTTTTCTTTTATATTCGAACGAACTTTATCTAAGACAAGATTATATCTTTCTGCAATTTGCCCAACTTCTGTGAATGGCTCAACGGAAATGTTTCTTGATAAATCACCAGTTCTTTTTTGATACTCCATTTCTAAAAATAAATCAGTTAATTCAGTAGTCGCCCGATGCTCGGCAAAATTCAGTCCCTGTTTTTCATTTGTTTCTGAAACTCTAAGGTGATAAAATTTATTAATAAAGCCTAAAACTAAAAATCCAACGCCAACTGCAAGTAAGCCGCAAGAAAATATTCCAAGAACTTGAACTTGAATTTGTTCGAGGCGAGTTAGTCCGTTAGATAGAGTTTCTAAATTCCCGAATATACCGACAGCGAGAGTCCCCCAAATTCCACCAGTGAGGTGAACAGGGATTGCTCCCACGGCATCATCCAATTTTAATTTGTCTAAGAGAATCCTTGTTTCGAACATGAGAATCCCTGCGATAAATCCTATGATTACAGATTCAACTGAAGTTACTGCATGACAGGCTGCTGTGATTGATACTAGACCTGCGAGTGCCCCGTTTAGAGGAAGGGTTGCCTCTGCATATTTCAATCGAATCCAACCATAAATTAGAGCAGATGCCATTCCTCCTGCTGCGGCTAACATTGTGTTTGCGATAATCCCTGGAATTGCACCGGAGAAGGCGAGTGTGCTGCCACCGTTAAAACCAATCCAGCCAAACCAAAGTATTAAAGTTCCGAGCATTGCAATCGGGAGATTATGCCCAGTAATATTTCGAACTTCACCGGTTTCTGAGTATTTGCCGCTTCGACTTCCAATTAACGTTAAAGCTACAAGTCCTACCCATCCTCCGATGCTATGAACTACTGTAGAGCCGGCAAAGTCAACGAATCCTTTGTTGTTCAGCCATCCAGTTAAACTAGTCCACTCTCCTAAATTTTTCCCCCAAGCCCAGTGTCCAAATATAGGATAAATCGTAGATGAAATTAGAGCGGTTACTATCAAGTAGGCTCCAAACTTCATTCTTTCGGCGACAGCACCGGATACGATAGTTGCCGCCGTACCACAAAACATAAGTTGGAATAAAAAAAACACAGGAGTCTCTGGGTGCTGAATTGAAAAGGTAGGAAAAAAAGAATCAGTCCCTACAATACCAGAATAAGTTTTTCCATACATCAGCCCGAATCCTACGAAATAGAAAACGAGCGTTGCAATTCCAAAATCAGTAATATTTTTGATCGCAACATTAATGGAATTTTTCGTTCTAGTTAGTCCCGATTCTAAACACAAAAAACCAGCTTGCATAAAAAATACAAGACCAGAAGAAATGATCATCCAGAGTATATCGAAGTTTGTTTTTAGCATGTCTATTTTTTAGAAAGACTTTTTGCTTTATCGACTAATTGCAAGAATTCGCTACGGTAGCCTTCTTTGTCTTGCCCGAGAGATTTCTTTGCAAGTTCATAGGTATCTTTCCAGTTGGCATTTCCTTTGTATTCAGAATCTCGAAGTAACATTCCAAAAGCAGCAACGGCGGCTGCGAAGCGATAGTCGCTAGATGTCTGCCCAATGTCTAAAACATTGTATTGAATCGGAAAAGTTAAGAGCGAGCTTTTGTTTCCGTTTGGTTCTTTGTATCTAAACTTAATTGTGAGAATCTCATCAGAGTCAGATGCTTTTGAATTTTTTCGATCCTCCTGGTATTTGAGTGGGTCTACTGGCGGAGTTGCTGATTTATTCTGAGTAGGGGTTAACTCGTATAAGGCGGTTACATAATGACCGGATCCAATTTCTCCTGCATCTTTTTTGTCGTCATTGAAGTCTTCATTTCGTAGCAGTCGATTTTCATAACCTATCAAACGATAGGACTTTACATACTTGGGGTTAAATTCTAACTGGAGTTTAACATCTTTTGCGATAGTGACTAACGTCCCACCTGATTGAGTGACTAGGACTTTTCTTGCTTCCATAAGTGTATCAATATACGCATAATTTCCATTACCCTTATTGGCAAGTTGTTCCATCGTCGTGTCCTTGATGTTTCCCGTTCCAAATCCGAGCACGGTTAAGAACACGCCTGATTCTCTTTGTTTTTCGATGAGGCGGATTAGTTCACCCTGGCTAGAAACACCTACGTTAAAATCTCCATCGGTCGCGAGGATAACACGATTAATTCCCTGCTTATTAAAGTTTTCACGGGCAACTTTGTAAGCGAGTTCGATTCCTGCCCCTCCATTGGTTGATCCACCTGCTTCAAGTGAGTCGAGTGCATTTGCAATTTTTTCTTTCTTATCGGCGGAAGTTGGAGGTAGCACAAGTCCACTCGCGCCTGCATATACGACGAGAGAAATTCTGTCTTTCTCGGTTAATTCTCCGAGTAATAATTTAAGTCCTTGCTTGACTAATGGCAATTTGTCGGCAGTGAGCATTGATCCCGATACGTCTAGTAAAAATACTAAGTTACGCGGAGGAATATTTTTCTTTTCTATGGAAACTCCTTTTAACGCAATTTTCATCAAATAGTTTTCGGGCTTCCAAGGAGCGGTTGAAATTTCAGTCGAAACGGAAAATGGTGATTTACCTTCCGGATCTTTGTAATTATAAGAAAAATAATTAATAAGCTCTTCAATTCGAACTGCATCTTTAGGAGGAAGCGAGCCACCTGTTAAATACCTTCTCACATTCGCATAAGAGGCAGTATCCACATCAATCGAAAATGTAGAAAGTGGATTCTGTTTTACATCTAGAAACGGATTGTCTGTAATTTTATCGTATTGCTCTGTGTTAAAATCGGATTCTTCGTCTTTGGGTTGGGCAATACTTTGTTTATCTGCTAGGTTTGCGGGTTTTTTGTCTTTTATTTTTGTTCCAATTCCCTTGTTCGACTTAGCGGGCATTGTTGGTGCAGGGCGATTTTGTTCTCTTGCAGGTTGACGCACTGATTCGCCGTCGGATACACCGGATGCAGAGTGAGAATAACTCTTCTTATCCTGTGCCTCTGGGCGAGAAGAGGGACTTTCTTCTTTGGCAGATGAGCAGTAAGCGAGAAGAAGACAAGTAAGTATGGGAACGGATAAGTAATATTTTGCGTTCATGATTTTTTATACTCCTGTAGTATAGAATTTACGGCTGTTCGAATGGAAATTTTATTTTCTTTCACATCATCTTGTAATTTTAAAATGAGAGGATTATTTTCTTTTAGGTTTTGTATATCGTAATAAATTTGATTTTGTAAATGGGACCATAGCCATTTATCGTATTGAGATTTGCGGTTAATAGTAATTTGCTCACCTGAAGCATTTACGAAGTCTTGAATTTTTTCCCAGACGTTAAAAATTCCAATCTTTAAGAGAGAACTAATGGTGATAACGGGAGAATTCCAGTATTTATACTTTGGTTTAAATAGGCGGAGTGCATTTTCGAATTCATGTCTTGCATTTTCAGCGTTGATTTTATTTGCCCCATCTGCTTTGTTAATTAAAATAATATCTGCTACTTCCATTATGCCTTTTTTTATTCCCTGTAACTCATCCCCTGCACCTGCTAGAAGAAGTAGGAGAAATATATCTGTCATGTCTGCGACGGCTACTTCTGATTGTCCGACGCCTACTGTTTCTACAATGATTACATCGTAGCCTGCAGCCTCACAGAGAAGAATTGTATCCTTGGTCTTGCGGGTAACGCCTCCGAGGTTTCCGCTTGTGGGAGAAGGACGGATAAATGCGTTCAAGCTCTGGGTCAATTCCGGCATACGAGTCTTATCCCCTAAAATGCTTCCGCCTGTAATGGGGGAAGTTGGATCTACAGCAAGAACAGCTACTTTTTTTCCTTGTGAAATTACATACATTCCGAACGCTTCGATAAATGTAGATTTGCCAGCACCGGGAACTCCGCTTATTCCAATTCGAATGGAAGATGTCGATTTGCCTGTAATTCTATAGAGTATTTCATCCGCAGTCTTTGCATCTTCAGGGAGACTGCTTTCGACTAACGTGATGGATTTTGCGAGCGCACGTCGATTGCCCGCTAAGATTCCTTTTGCCAATTCTTCTGGATTGTAACTCATTCTAATTTCAATGCTGGTAGCCTAAAGTCAATTGTCAAAGTAAATATTCTACTTGACATGGATTCTTATATAGTCATAATGGTGGTATTAAATGACTATGGAGGCTGACTATGAACAATTATGTCATTGTCGCGCAAGCGAAGGCTAGATTTTCTGAGGTTTTACATAGAGCAGAAGTCAGCCCGCAGTTTATTTCCAGTCGAGGAAAAGACATTGGTGTGATTTTAAGTAAAAAATCCTACGAAAAACTCATACAGATAGAAAACGACAGCCAGCCCCGCACAAAGCTAAAACACTTTTTAGAACTCTCCAAAGACCTTAGAGTCAATTTCCCTAAAAAACTCCCGACTTCTTCTCGCAAGTCTCGCCCAGCGCCTAATTTTAATTAACTTGTTTGAGTAATTATCTTCTAGATACAAATGTAATTTCAGAGCTGGCTCGGAAAAAGCCAAATGCTTCCGTATTAGAATTTTTTGAATTGCTCGATGAAATCACGATTAGCGTAGTAACTGTTGAAGAAATAGAATTTGGAATTGAAAGACTTCCACAAGCCCAGAGAAAGAATCTATGGAAATGGTGGTCTGCTCTTTTGTCTCTTCCGCCTAACGTTCTAAAAATTGATGATAAAATTGCCAAGCTTGCTGGAAACCTTCGTGCCAAGCAAGAGGCTAAGGGAAAAAGCCGCACGCAAGCAGATATGTTTATCGCGGCAACGGCAATTTCAAATGGGTTAATCCTTGTTACCCGTAACACAAAAGACTTTTCTGATTTAGCAGTCAGTGTATTAAATCCGTTCTAATAACAACAAAATAAGCAGGTAAACTATGATCGAGAGAGCAATCGAAATTGCAATGAATGCGCACAAAGAGCAGACAGATAAAAATGGTCAGCCTTATATCTTGCATGTAATGCGAGTAGGGCTAAGAGGTCGAACAGACAACGAAAAGATTTTAGGAATTTTGCATGATGTAGTAGAAGACTCTGATTGGACATTTGAAAGGCTCGCAAAAGAAGGATTTTCCGCTACAATACTTTCTGCACTAGAGTGTTTGACCAAAAAATCAGAAGATGAACCCTACGAAGAATTTATTGCGCGGATTAAACAAAATCCTCTAGCCATTTCGGTAAAATTAAATGACCTTGAGGATAATATGGATGTTCGCCGTATGGAGACTGTCCAAGAAAAAGATACGAAGCGATTAAATAAATATCTAAAAGCTTACAAGGAGTTGGCGGAGTTGAAGAATCAGTAATTAATGACCTTCGAATTCACAGATTGAATAAATATCTACGCCGTATTTTTCTTTAATCATTTTACTTCCGTTTAAGTCAGGTAAATCAATGATAACCCCTGCTTCGTAGATTTCACCCCCGAGCGCGCGGACTAATTGAATTGCCGCTCCGAGGGTTCCGCCTGTCGCAATTAAGTCGTCCATGATTAGAACTTTATCGCCGGGAACTATGGAGTCCTTGTGAATTTCAATAATATCGGTTCCATATTCGAGCGCATACTCTTGTTTAAGCGTTTCGCCTGGAAGTTTTCCTTTTTTTCGAATTGGAACAAGTCCTACACCTAGTTGAAAAGCAAGTGCAGCACCAGTGATAAATCCTCTCGCTTCGATAGCGGCTACTTTTGTAATTCCTTTCTTTTCATACCTTGCTACGAATGTGCCTATCGTGAGTGCGAGTCCTTCTGGGTCTAGGATAAGAGAAGTAATATCTCTAAACATGATTCCGGGCTTAGGCCAGTCTGGGATTGTTCTGATTTTTGATTTAACGATAGACATAGTTAATTTCCTTAGGTTGTTAAAACCGTATATCTACCAGTTTGAAATTCTTTTTCATTTCGTAAATCATAAATTCAGAGAGTTGATTAAAATATTTAGTTATCGAATTCTCATAATTAAAAAATAAATAATAACGCTTGACATTAGTAACGCTTTTAGACAGTATTTTATTGTGATTAAAAGTTTTAGTTCAACTGAAACAGAGAAGATATGGAAAGGTGAATTTTCGAAGAAAATACCAACAGAAATACAGAGACAGATTCGAAAAAAGTTAAGGATGATTAATAACGCAGAGGTTTTGGACGACTTGAGAGTTCCGCCGGGTAATAAGCTAGAATCTCTTAAAGGTGATAGAAAAGGTCAGTATAGCATACGAGTAAATGACCAATGGAGAATTTGTTTTAATTGGATAAGCGAAAATGCTATCCGTGTTGAAGTAGTAGATTATCATTAGATAGGGTAACAATATGAAAAGAATTCCAAACATACATCCTGGAGAAATTTTAGAGGAAGAGTTTTTAGTGCCGCTAGAAATTACAGCATACCGATTGGCAAAAGAAACGGGAATTCCGCAAACTCGCATTAGCCAAATCATAAAGGGTAATAGGGGAATAACTGCTGATACTGCTATACGATTTTCGAAATTTTTTGGAACCACACCTCAATTCTGGCTTGGTTTACAAAATGATTATGATTTAGAAGAAGAATCTAAAAAGAAGATGAAAGAATTTAATTCTATTTTAAATTTTAAAGAAGCATTGGCACTAGTATGAACGCAATTATTATTACTGGAGCAAGTTCAGGCATTGGTCGGCATCTTGCTTTTGAATTTGCAGCGCGTGGTTACTCACTCGGACTTACTGCAAGACGCTTTGATCTCTTGCAAAAACTCAGAGAAGAGCTTTATTCCAAATTTGGAATGAATCTCAAAATAGAAATTCGTTCTTTAGATATTACGGATTACAAAAATGTTTTTTCTACTTTGAAGGATTTGAATCAAGCGCTTGGATGTGTTACTCATGTTGTGGCTAACGCGGGAGTAGCCGGTTCAAATCCTGTAGGGACAGGAAAATTTCTTCATGACAAACAAGTAATCGAAACAAATCTTCTGGGTGCGATGGCGACAGTAGATGCGGCAGCAGAAATCTTTAAATCATCTAAGACAGCGGGGCATATCATTGGTATCTCATCCATCGCTGGGTTTAGAGGTTTTCCGGGAGACGCTTCGTATTGCTCTTCTAAGGCGGGGCTTACAATCTATTTAGAATCAGCCAGACGTGATTTAAAAAAATTTGGAATTTTAGTAACTACAATTCATCCCGGATTCATTGATACAGATATGAATTCCCATTTGCCCTATCGACCTTTTGTAGTTACAGTAGAGAAGGGTGCGGCAGAGCTTGCCAAACTCATTGAAAAAAAAGTTGAGGTTTCTACGCTTCCCCGTTTTCCTTGGGGAATTGTTGGTTGGCTCGTTAAGCGGATACCAGATATTATCTGGCAGAGGTTAAAATTTTGAGTGAAAAAATAAAAGTAGTATTTGTATGTCTTGGAAATATTTGCAGATCACCGGCAGCAGAAGGGGCATTTAAACATCTAGTGCAGAAAAGAGGACTGGAAGATTTATTTGAAATAGATTCTGCTGGAACTGCGGAGTATCATGTAGGTGAGCCTCCCCATGAGACTACTACGCAAGTTGCACGGGAAAGAGGAATTATCCTTAAGCATCTATGCAGGCAATTCCAATATGCTGATTTTTTGAAGTTCGATCATATTATTGCAATGGATAATTCTAATTACAAAAATATTTTGTCGATGGCTCGTGATGAAGCCCAAAAGAAGAAGGTAATGAAGTTTAGGCGCTTTGATTCTAAAGTCAATGGGGAACCGGATGTGCCGGACCCCTATTATGACGGGGTTGCTGGTTTTGAGCATGTGCAGGATATTGTAGAGAGATCATCGAACGGATTTTTGGAATGGATTTTGCAAAACCATAATATATCTAAACAAGACTTTGAGGAAAATGAGGAGTAACCAATGGCTGAAGACAAACACGTAGTAATCGTTGGAGCTGGATTTGCAGGCTTGCAAGCGGCGAAAAAATTGGGTAATAGAAAAGGAATTAAGGTTACAGTCGTTGATAAGAATAACCATCATTTGTTCCAACCTCTGCTTTATCAAGTGGCAAGTTCAGTTTTGAGTCCTGCTGATATTGCAATTCCTACGAGATCCATTACAACTAACTTCGAAAATATCTCCATCATAATGTCCGAGTTAAAGGAAATTAATAAAGATCATAAAAAACTTCATTTCGAACATACTACGATTCAATATGATTACTTGATTCTTGCTATGGGGGCGAGGACAAGTTATTTTGGAAATGACCACTGGAAAAAATTTGCACCTGGTATGAAAAATCTAAGCGATGCGCTCAAGGTAAGAAAAAATATCTTGGTGTCGTTTGAACGTGCAGAGCTTGAGACTAATCCTGCTAAGGTCGCAGAGCTTTTGAACTATGTAGTGATTGGTGGAGGTCCTACGGGAGTAGAGCTTTCAGGGGCTATTGCTGAGTTGTCGCACCAGATCATTCGAAATGACTTTCGTTTTATTGATTCATCTCTAAGTAAAATTACTCTTATTGAAGGTGGACCGAGACTTCTTCCTTCTTTCTCTGAAAAATCATCTGAAGTTGCGCGTAAAGAATTAATCAAGCGAGGAGTGGAGGTAAGGCTTAATACCCGCGTGGTAAATATTGATGAAGAAGGAGTCCATACAGGATCTGAAGTAATTAAATCGCATAATATAATTTGGGCGGCTGGTGTTGCCGCAAGTCCTTTTGGAGCTAAGCTCGAAGTGCCCCTGGACAAATCCGGGCGGGTAATCGTGGATAAACACTGTGCGATTTCAAGTAATCCTGAAATTTTTTGTATCGGAGACATGGCAAATTTTAGCGAAGGATTGGAACGTCCACTTCCAGGCGTTTCACCAGTTGCAATGCAACAGGGACGTTATGTGGCAGATCTAATCATGAGCGAGTTAAAGGGTAAGGAGCGTAAGCCGTTTCAATACTTTGATAAAGGAAGTATGGCGACTATTGGAAGAATGGACGCTGTTGCCGAGATGGGTAACTTACGATTATCCGGTATTATTGGTTGGCTCGGGTGGCTATTCATACATTTATTTTATCAGGTAGGATTTAAAAACAAAGTCTCCATTTTAGTTACCTGGATATGGAGTTATATTTCTTTTCAGGCAGGAGCAAGGCTCATTCAAAACGAAGAGGATTAATCCTCTTCTTCGATTTCTATATCTTTTGAGTTGAGTGGTTTTAGCAAAGAGCTGTCGATAATGTCATAGACAAGGTTGTCGATAATTGCACCGCGTTGCCATAAGCCTTCTGATTCAGTGCCGACTACATCTTCGAGCAGATTATCGGCATATACCACCATGCATTCGTTTGCATTTTCATCCGGCGTCATTAGAATGTCTTCATCACTTGAATATACGATGCTAATATTATAAGTATTGTAGTGGGATAAATTATCCTCTTGGTAATAGTCCATGATCTTACCAAAATTTTCTTTTGTATCTATGAGTATCTTAACTTCAAACGCGTTTCGATGAATACATTGAAAACTGAGAACCTGACCTAAGTATTCAGACATAGTAACTCCTTCCTAATTACGGTTTATCGCCATTAGCCCTTGCTTCTTCTTCGGTTCTAATTTTTTCTTCTTCTGATTTTGTAAGATCACGGTAGACGATTTTTAAAATCTTATCTTTAGAAATTTCTCTTATTTCACCGTTTACTTCCACCTTGATGGAATTTATACTTTGGTTTTTTATTTTTCCTCTAATTGTTTCATTACCAATTAGTAATATAGTTTCAGAAAAAATAGAAAAAGAAAGTAGGTGTAACATGATTAAAATCATTTTATAATTCTTCATATTGAATCATTATCGCACGATAACCAATGAATTACAACCATTAAAAATAATTAGATCCGCGTCTCATGTCACCTTATTCATATCGCTTGCGAAAATACTCTTGTCTCAGGCGACTTTGTTCTTAACCGCAAGTCTAGACTCATGCAGATATTCCTCAGGAAAGGCTTGCCCGTTTCTTCGATGGATAATTCTTTTCCATTCCAAGAAATGAGTCCGTCTTCTTCCATTGTTTTCAAATATTCTTTTGTTCCTTGCAAAATGGAATCCGGTAGTTCTACTTTCCACTGAGTGGCGAGTTGCAAAATTAATTTTCGTTGTCGCAAGTCTTCTTCATTTAATTTATGTCCACGGAGAGTTGGAAATTCTCCCGCGTCTAGTCGCTTCTGGTATTTCTTTAGAATTTTTTCATTTTGGTGAAAGCAAGCCCAACTATCAGAAATAGCAGAAACGCCAAGACCAAGTTGAATATCTGTTTTATATTCAGTGTAACCCATAAAATTTCTGTGTAGTGTCCCTGACTTGTAGGCTAACCATAAGTTGTCGGTGGCGAGAGCGAAATGATCCATTCCGATTTCTCTGTAATTTGCATTTTCAAACTTAACTCTGGACTCTTCGTATAACGCGCGTTTGTCGCTACCCATTGGTAAATCTTCTTCGGTGAAAAGCCTTTGCGAAGCTTTAATCCAGGGGACGTGCGCATAACTATAAAATGCAATCCTGTCAGGCTTTAAAGTGAGCGTCTGATTGATAGTATCCGCCATTGATTCACTGGTTTGTTTTGGAAGACCATAGATGAGATCGAAGTTTACGGAGTTGTATCCGAGTTCGCGTGCGGTGTTTGTGACAAATTCTGTTTTGTCGAAAGGCTGAATTCGGTTAATAAGTCTTTGGACTTCCGGGTTGAAGTCTTGCACTCCAAGGCTAATACGGTTAAACCCCAAAGTCCGCAGTGTTTCAAGTTGTTCTTTCCGAGTTCTTCTTGGATCAACTTCAATTGCAAAGCTTGGATCTTTCATCACGTTCATTTTAGAAAGAATAGGAGTGAGTAGTGCTTTTAAATTTTCACTCGAAAGATAAGTTGGACTTCCACCGCCGAGGTGTAATTCTTTTAGTGGACGCTTCGCCAGTTCAGGAACTCTATCTAAATACATTTGAAATTCTTTTAGAATATTAGCAACATACGGTTCTTCTACAGAATGATTTTTAGTGATAGAAGTATTGCACCCGCAGAATGTGCAAAGGGTTTCACAAAAGGGAAGATGCAGATAAAGCGAAATAGCCGCAGACTCAGGCTCAAGAGATTTACGAATTGCGTCTAACCATTCTTCCGTTGTCGGATCTTCTGACCAATACGGAACTGTTGGGTAACTAGTGTAACGCGGTGCTGGTATATCATATTTTGCAATGAGTTTGGATCTATCCATTAGGCAAATTCCTCTCTTATAGTTTCTACGAATAATTTGACATTAGCCTCTGGAGTCTTGGGTAGCACTCCATGACCGAGTCCCGATACCCAGCCAATTCTTTCTTTGGGGGATAATCTCTTTATGTCGGTAATGTAAGATTTTAAAACTTTCTTAAATTCAGAAGTTTCTAAGAACAAAAGGGATTGGTCGAAATTTCCTTGCGTAAATCCGAATGTATTTTCCGGAATGAGTTTAACAAGCGGTAACCTGTGGTCAAACCCAACACCAGCGAGATTAGGTAGAGTTAAAATTTTTCGCACTGCCGTGTCAGTTGTATTTTTAGAATAATACCCAATTTTCTTCGGAAAACGCTTGGAAATTTCCTCTACATAGGGAAATACAATTTCATCAAACATTGCGCTTGATAGCTCACCCGCGGCAGTGTCAAAGATCATAACAACTTCCGCCCCAGCGTCTAATTGTAATTGGATGTTTCGAATGATAATTTCTTGTAGCAAAGGAAAAAACTTTTTACGAGTTTCTGTCAAAATTTTTGCCTGCGTGAGGCTACCATCGTGTTTGCCGATGACGGCATAAGTGAACAACGTCCATAAGCCGCCCACAAATCCGATGAGGGACTTGTTTTGTGGGATGAGAGCGCGGGTTTGCTTCACACATTCTCGTTGGAATTCTAAAAGCTCCATCGCATCTTCGATTGATCGAAGCTTATCAAAATTAGTCGCATCTAAATGCCAATCGAGTCTCGGACCCTGGTCTGTATATTTTAATCCCATACCTAAGCCTTCTAAAGGAAAAAGTAAATCGGAAAAAAGAATAGCAAGATCGAAATCAAAGTCTTGCACGGGACCGAGGGCAACCTCTGCTGCGACTTCAGGAATTTTACAGAGTTCCATGAAGGAATATTTTGCGCGAAGCTTTTGGTAGTGGGCATGATAACGACCGGCTTGCCTCATCATCCAAATCGGGGGAATACTTTGTTCCTTATAATTTAATGCATTTGTAAAACGTTCACTCGCCACGCAACTCTCCTTCTTCTCCTGCCCATCTGTATCCAACACTGCGGATGGATTTGATAGCTTTAAGTCCATGTTTTCCAAGGGATTGTCTGAGTCGAACAATTGAATTGTCAATCGTTCTATTCGTGGGAAAATTTTCCTCGCCCCAGAGTTTATCTAAAATTTCATCTCGGCTCACAACTCTATGCTTTTCATTGATTAAAAGTTGCAGTAGTCCGGAGTCCCTGGCAGAAAGTGAAATCGTTTTTTCATCTGGAGTAAAAATCTGGTAGCTCTCAAAATCAATCACATAGCCGTGAAATAAAATTTTCCTTTGTAGAGAATCTCTTACATGCTTATGAGCGTCTAATACGTGTTTGACTCTTAGCAGTAGTTCTTTTAAGTGAAAAGGTTTTGGGATAAATTCTTCTGCGCCCAGCTCAAATCCTTTGAGTCTTTCAGGTGCTCCTGCGAGGGCTGTCAAAAACAGAAAAGGAATTTGCGCATTCTTATCAAACAGTTCTTTTGCTAAATCAAAACCGGAGCCATCGGGAAGACCCACGTCTAGAATAATTAAATTTGGATTCGTAGCTTTTAATTCCGCTCGTGCTTTAGCAAGAGTATTTACCCAGCAAATGCTGTATCCTTCTTTGGTGAGTCTTTCTTTTAGAGTAGTGGCGAGAGATGTATCATCTTCTACGAGAAGTAGTTTGGGTGTTTTCAAGAAGGGTTCCCTGCCGGCAATTCTATAGTAACCTCAAAGCCTGATTTAGAGTTATGAAAATGCACATACCCATTCATTTTTGAAATTAAATTTTTTACGAGGTAAAGTCCAATTCCACTCCCACTATGCGTGCTATGTCTATAAAAAAGTTTTCCTAGTTGCCTTGTATTTCCGGAGAACCCAAGACCGTTGTCCGTGACTGTAATTTTTGCATGAGAAGAAATTCTTTCGATTTTAAATAAAACCTTTGACGCCTTACCATGATTACTCGCATTCTCGATTAAATTTTTAATCACACTTTCAAAGGCTCGAATATCTATCGAAACAAAAGAGTTTTCTATTGTGTGAACTTGCGTGAACGGATAATAGGAAGTAATCTGGCTTAGCAATTCAGATAAATTTACTTTCTCTAAATAAAGGATTTCCTTTCGAGTGAGAGCAGCTAAGTAAAGTGCTTTATCCATTTGTAGTTCGAGTCGTTTTGAATCATCAATTAAACGGGTAAGAACTGCTTTTGTTTTTTTATTCTTTAGATCTTCTTCGAGGCTCTCTGCCTGTAGCCGCAGAGAGGCTAAGGGCGTTTTCATCTCATGCGTGAGTGTTGCAAAGAAATCTTTCAGCATTTGTGTTCTTTCTAAATCTTTCTGTGAAAGAAAAATCAAAGTCGAGCCACCCACGATTAAGAGGAACATGAAAAATCCACCTTCCATTTTAATCATCCGGCTCTGCCTTTCGAGTGTCGCTACACTTTCTTCACGCGCGCCTAGATAAGATTTTAATTCCGCCACTTGGTTTGCTTGCTTGAGTCCCATGACAGTCCACCACACACCAAGTGAAATAGAAAGAGTGAGCCAGAGAAATCCAAAGAAGAGTCTACTGCGCGATTGCCTCATTTAGTATTCAATAATCCAATTTAATATTTCACTATTTTGGAAAATTCCATGTTGGTCGCATAATCCTTCTTTACCGCGCATGGCAATTTCAGCGAAGCCGTTTGCCATATGAGAGACTGCTGTTTCTTTGTGAAACGAAATTGCCTCTGTAATGAATTCACTCAGCGCATAGAGATTATAGATAGAATCACAAATAGAAATTCGATTTGTTTCTAAATACATTTCGTCATTGGAATTAAAAATAGTTTGGAGTCTCGCTTTTAGAATTTTAAAACTTTCATTTGCGTAAGTTAGAAAAGGATATTTTTCTACACCGGAAATATTTTTATCTAATTCCGTGTAATAAGCAGTTTGCGCTTTTGATCTAGAAAATGCTTTCATTACATGCTCGGAAATAACCTGGTGTGTTCCCTCCCATGTCTCGTTGATGATTGAGTCATTGTGTAAACGGGGTAGACAAGAGAAGTCGCCTAATATCCCGTTGCCGCCGTGGAGTAAAATTGCCTGCTTGGAAATCCAAGTGGCATGAGTAGATGTTATATACTTCATAAGTGGATTTAGAATTTGCATGACTGGATTTTCTGAATCGAGTAGGCTTACGTTTTTAAATACAACAAGTGTGCAAGCAGACTGTAGGATTTTCATTTCTCCCAATTGCTTTTGGATGGATGGAAATTCGATTACTTTTTTTCCGTAAGCTTCTCGTGTTTGAATGTATTCATGCGCTTCCATAAGTGCCCGTCTGCCAATCCCGAGTGCGGCTAAGGACAAATGGATGCGGGAAGTTTTAATTACATATTTTACAAGGTTGGCAAGCCCGTGAGTGACTCTTCCTAATTCTTCGGCTTCTAAATCCTGGTAGACTGTCTCGACTGTGATTTTTCCACGCGAGCCGATGATGTCTTTTTTTCTTAGGATATAACAGCCATTTAGCGTTTCATCGTCTTTGATTCGAGGAACAAGAAACATTCCGATCGTATTAGTTCCTTCTATCTTGGCAGTTGTTACCCATAAGTCACCTGGATTAGAACAAAACCATTTTTCTCCGTTTAATACCCATTTTCCGTTGGAAAGTTTCTTCGCAATCGTTCTATTAGCCGCTACATTTGATCCTCCGACTCGCTCTGTCACATATTGTCCTGCCATGAAATGAGAATGACTATGCTCTCCGGCGACTAACGGTAAAAATTTCTTCTTTTGTTCTTCCGTTCCGAGTGCTTTGATAGCAAGAATAATCCCGTCAGTCATTGCAAGAGGGCAGGTAACTCCTCCTTCACCGTTTTGGTTAGCGAGGTAAGCGAGTGTTAGCTTGTGAAGTGTAGTAAAAGAATGCTTCCAATTCCGATGAAAATCTAAATTTACAATTCCGTAATCGTAAGAAATTTTTCTAGAAGCGACTTGCTCCTCTGAATAAACTACTTTGTCGATTCTATTTCCTGCTCTATCGTAGTGAATGACTTCACCGTATTTTCCTTCTTTGTGGCAGGCGTCTGTTAATTGGTTTAAAACTCCACCGACTAATTCACCGTAGCCGCGGATATGTTTTAGCATTTCTTCTTTATGAGATGCTTCGTAGTCTTTTGCATATTTGTCTAACAAATGATGTAAGAGCCTATCTTCATCGAAGAAATTTTTCCCATTCACCCCATGGTAATTGCTAATATCGAAAGGCGCTAAGCCTGCATTGTCCTTTGAAAAAAAAGTTGTATCACTCATAGTTTAATCTTTTGATTCAAAACTGTAATTGCAAGAGATTTTTTAAGATTTAGTTTGATTTCTTTTCATTCGAAATTCTTTTAGTATTATGTGTTATTTGGTTTTATTTTAGAAGTAAGAGTTTTGTTACTGAGGCACATTATGTTGCGCCAATAGGAAGCAACATTGAATAAGTAGGTTTGCTATGAAATCATTCAAATATATATTTCTAATCTTATTTATCCTTTCCTGCCAACAAGCTAAGCCAGGGCAAGTTACGGATAATAAGGATTTGTTTCTTCCGACCGAGGCTCAGATTTTACAAGTCTTGAATTCGAAAGAGGATTACAAGATGTTAGACGATCATGCGAAGTCGAGAGGAGAAAAGAATGCAAAGGAATACCATGCTAAACTTTCGCAAGAAATTTCCGATGAAGAGCTACAGACCTATTATAATAAGTATAAACCTACCGGGATGGAAAATTTCGGAGTAGAAGCTGTTAGCCGAGAAAGAAAAAAAATTTTAGATAGAATTGTCTGGTATCAGATTGTAAAAGAAGTAAATTTAAAAGTAGAGATGAAAGAGTTAGAATTTAAAAAAGTAGATTGGAAAAAAATTTCTTTTGACGATGAGCCGACGATTGGAAATCAATTTGCTAAAGTGACTGTGTTTGAATTTTCTGATTTCGAATGTCATTATTGTTTTAAATCTCAAGCAGATTCCGCTCGTCTTCGTGAAAAATACGGGAAGAAAATCTTTTGGGTATTCAAGGATTTTCCGCTGCAAGAAATTCACGAAGATGCATTCCAAGCACATATTTCCGCCAATTGTGTATTGCAAGTTCAGCCTGCAAAATACTGGTCGCATTTCAAAACTCTATATGATAATTACCGCAGTCTCCAAAAAGAAAATTTAATTTCCTTTGTCGAAGAAAATGGCATCGACGAAAAAAAATGGAAAGCCTGTATGGAAAATTCTGAACTGCAAAAGAAAATTATTTCCGAAATCCAAGAAGACTTAAAAGAAGGAAAAAAACTAGGCATCAAGGGAACACCTACATTCATCATCAACGGAAAATTAATCGTGGGTGCTAGAGGCTACGACTTCTTTGACGCTATCATTGAGAAAGAATTGAAGATTACCACGGATGAACACCGATAAGCACCGAGGTCACCGATGGGTTTTTATTCGATATTTCAGCTTTGATGCGCACGATAAAATTGGTTTGCATTAATCCAATGTGTAAACTATTTTTATTAAAATCAGCTTTTAACAAGCTGGAAATAACCGGTAATTAGATTCTTCGCTTGATAACCATGAAAGTATTATCCTATCGGCATTCATCGGTGCTCTCGGTGTGCATCGGTGGTAATCTTTTTTAAATAAATTTCTTTACAATTTGGGATTGGATTTCTAATTTAATTAAACGTATGCAACAAATTCTGTCACGCTCCATCCTTGTGTTTATCGTCTTAAATCTTTCCTGTATTGCAATTTGGGAGGAAATGAATCGGCTCAGTCTTAAAGAAATTAAAAAGCAAGGAAAGTTAAAAGTCATTACATCTTATAACGCAAATAGTTATTTCATTTACAAAGATCAACCCATCGGTTATGAATACGAACTTTTGAAATTAATGACAAAAGATCTCGGAGTTGAGTTAGATATCCAGGCTTCGAATGATCTGGCTAATCTCGATTATATGCTAAACAGTGGGGAAGGGGATTTAATAGCGGCTAATACCATCGTGACGCGTGAGAAGGGACGACAATTAAAATTTACAGAGCACTTGATGACTACGACGCAGGTTTTGGTTCAACGCAAAAAAGGTTTTGTAGTCCGAAAGAAAATTACCGAATACATTGATAACACAGTTGACTTGATTGGAAAAACGATTCATGTGCGGGCAAATTCTGATTACCACAACAGGCTTAAGAAATTACAAGAAGAACTCGGTGGAACAATTAACATTAAGACAATTGCGGATAATATAACCACTGACGAACTCATCGAACAAGTATACAGTGGCGAAATAGATTATACAATTGCAGATGAGCAGACCGCTCTTATCAATAATGCGTATTACAGCGAATTAGACATTAGTCTCCCGATCAGTTTTCCCCAGAAGATTGCCTGGGTCGTTAGGCGAAATTCCCCCGAGTTATTGGAATATATCAATGACTGGATTGAAAAAAATCAATCCAAGATTAAGGAAGTGCAAGACAAATACTATCGCAAATCCAGAACTCATATGCAGGATTTGAAAATTGAATCCAAACCTAAGAACAAATCACACTTATCCGCATTTGATGAAATTATAAAAGAGCAATCGACTGTGATCGGTTGGGACTGGAGACTATTAGCCGCCATCATTCACCAGGAGTCAAAATTTAATCCAAATGCAAAGTCATGGATGGGTGCAAGTGGTCTCATGCAGCTAATGCCAGAAACCGCTCAAGGACTTGGTGTGAGCATCGGAGAAATTAACAATCCTCGAAAAAATATTACTGCCGGTGTGAAACATCTTAAGTATCTAGATGGGATGTGGCAGAAAACAATTAAGGATGATGAAGAGAGAGTTAAGTTTGTTCTTGCTTCTTACAACGCGGGGCAGGGGCATGTGATTGATGCAATGACTCTTGCAAGATTTCAAAATAAAAATGCAACGAAGTGGGATAAAAATGTCGCTGAGGCTATGTTGCTATTATCCGACCCAGCCTATTATAATGGATACGGAGTTCGCTACGGGTATTGTAGAGGAATTGAACCTTACAAATATGTAAGTGTGATTATGGCAAAATTTCTGGAATACCGCGAGACAGTCAAGAAATGACAAAATCTTGCGATTTACCCTTGACAGTATTTTTTACTCGATACCAATGGGATTTAAGTCCCTGCCATTTTAGGAGAAATTATTTATGAATCAATACATGGTCGACATAACACTACCGGATTATCTTTCTGAAGAATTTATGTCTTTGATTCCCTACCAACGAAGCCAAATCAATCGGCTCATGGGTCGCGGGATTCTCAATAGTTATTCTCTGTCTATGGACAGAGCAAAGATTTGGACAGTAGTAAATGCAGATACGCAAAAGGATGCAGAAAGAACAATAGGTTCTTTCCCCCTTGTTAAATTTATGCGTTATGAAATTCATGAGCTAGCGTTTAATAACAATATTGCGCAGATACTTCCAAGGTTCTCTCTGAACTAAAAAATAAGTAATTTATAAAAGGTTTAAAATTCAATGAAATATACAGTAACGCATAAGTTTAATTATTCGCTCTTTGATCTGCTACGCGCCCGCGAAGATAGATATAAGTATTTGGATAAATTTCCAGATCTCAAGAATGTAACTCTACTCGAAGAAAAAAAAGAAGGTAATCTTATTTTTCAAAAAAGAAAAGTAAGCCTTGCTTCTTCTCTTCCGCCTGTTCTTGTTCCACTACTTGATGATGCATCTCTCATAGAAGAATCAACATTTAATACAGAGACAAATACACACGATTTTAAAATTGCTCCTCCTAAGAATGAAAAAACCGTTACCATCACAGGACATAGCGTTTATCGTTCTACATCAGACGGATTTTCGGAAAGAGTGTATAATATCGAAGTTAAATCGGGCGTTTTATTTATTGGTAGTCTTGTTGAACTTGCTATTGAAGAAATTCACAAGCATAGTTTAGAGAAAGATAAAAATTCGATTCAAAAATTTCTAGACGATAAAATGGAAAAATAAGATAACCGAGTGAGAAGTAAGATAAGATTAGCCACAGAGACACGGAGGCACAGAGTTATTGGATTTAATCCTGTCCTTTAATATTACGTTTGGTAATTATCCTAGCGTTCTTTCAAAAAATATAATTCTGCCATTGTGAGTAATAACGTGAAAAAAATTAGAATTGGAGTAATCGCGGCAGCTGGGAAGGGCACTCGTGCTTATCCGCGCACTAACTTTATTCCAAAACCACTTTTTAAGATTGAAAATAAATCTATCTTACTTAGAAACATTGAGCTTCTACATTACAAGCTGAAAGTCGAAAAAATTTACATTCTTGTGGGGCACCTAAAAGAGCAGATGCTCGAAGAGATCGAAGCATTAAAATACATTGAGCCCAAGATAGTAATCGAAGCAGTGGATTGGACTACTCGTGGTCTTGCGTCTGACGTTGCTTCTCTAGAGGCTAAGATAGGTGAGCCTTTCGTATTAATTTTGGGTGATGAATATTATTATAAAACAAATCACGAAAAATTTTTAGAGACCTACAAGCAAAATAAAAATCTAGTAGCATCAATTGGAATTTTAAAAACCTCTGTGATGTCACGGATTCGTAAAAATTATTCTGTCGAGCTAGATGGAATGCGAATTAAGAACCTTGTAGAAAAGCCAAATGATCCGCCGAATGAATGGCTCGGTCTTGGCTCGTATTTATTTACTCCAGCCTATTTTGAATTTTTTAAAAAAACTCCGCCGTCTGCAAAGAGTGGGGTAATAGAAATAACCGATGTAATTGACTTGATGGCAAAAGAGACTAAGCAAGTGTATGCGACAGAGATACAGTGCGATTATTTTAATATCAATTCCATGCAGGACTATCATTATGCAGTGTATGAAGTTCGAAATGATTTGTTTAACCAGTATAAAATTTCACTCATCATACCAACGCATAATAACGAACGCTCTATTTCTGATGTCATCGTAGATTTCAAAGACAAGGTGCATGAAATTCTAGTCGTCGATGCAGAGTCATCTGATACGACAGTCGATATAGCAAAATCTTTTAAGACGCAAATAGAACATTATTTTTATGGAGAAAAAAAAGAATACGAGGGTGTTCAAATTCGCCAGGGATTCAACCGAATTACGGGAGATATTGCGGTTATAGTCTCTCCCGACGGTGCATTTCGCTCTAAAGATCTACCAAAGCTTTTAGAATATATGAAAGACTGTGATATGGTCGTGGGCACTCGCACTACAAGGCAGATGATAGAGCAGGGCTCTAATTTAAAACCACTTCCGCGATTCATTCACTTAGCGATGGGCAAGCTCATCGAAGTTCTCTGGTGGAACCAAGAGCCGCGGTTTACAGACGTTGACTGCCGTTATATGGCTATCTGGAAAGATTCGTATAATAGGATTAAGCCGTCACTCGAAGTACAGGGAAAAACTTACACTGTAGAGATGATGATTGAAATTATTCGTGCTCATATGCGTTGTATCGAAATTCCAATTTCCTATTTCAAGCCTGTGGAAACGCAAGCTTATAAATGGAAAGATGCGTTTTCGGATGCAGCGGCTATTATGAAGATTGCGTTCAAGAAAAAAAGAGAAGATTCAAAGAATAAAAAAGTAGAGGAGTAATTATGAAAGTATTAGTAACAGGTGGTTGTGGATTTTTAGGATCGCATGTATGTGAGTCGTTTATCAAAAAAGGTTGGGACGTTGTAAGCTATGACAGCATGACCAAGTATGAATTAAAACGCACCGGCTACGGGACAGATGCCACAAGAGATTTCAATTGGAATTATTTAAAAAAATTAGGCGTGACGATGGTAAAAGGAGATATTCGAAATAGCGAGCATCTTCTCGACCGCACAGAAGGCTGTGATTTTATTATTCACACTGCTGCACAACCTGCGATGACTATTTCCTGGGAAGACCCAGAGCTAGATATGACGACTAACGTTGTTGGAACATTCAACGTTTTAGAAACAGCTAGAAAAAGAAAAATTCCAATCGTGAATACAAGCTCCATTCACGTATATGGAAATTCAATCAATGATTCACTCACTGAAGGCGAAACGGCTTACGTGCGTAATCCGGTAGAAATCCCAGAGACTCAACCTGTAATGGTTGGAAAAATTTCTCCTCTTCATGCTTCCAAGATGGCTGCTGAACATTATGTGCAAACTTACCGCGACATGTATGGAGTATCCGCTGCGTCATTCCGATTTACCGGAATCTACGGCGAGCGCCAATTTGGCGGAGAAGATCATGGCTGGGTTGCTAACTTTGCAATTCGCTCTGTATTTGGGTTGCCACTTCGTATTTTTGGAACCGGGAAGCAAACACGCGATATCCTCCACGCATCCGATGGAGCAGAAAGCTATTTCAATTTCTTCCAAAACCAAATTTCCGGCACTTACAACATCGGCGGAGCTAAAGAGCACAAAATTTCTCTACTCGAATGCATCTACATGATCGGTGAAATTCTAGGTCGTAAACAAGAAATCATCTTCGAAGCAGAGCGTCCTGGTGATATGCGCTACTTCATCTGCGATATAGGCATGGCGCGCAAATTCGGCTTTAACCCCAAAATCAAACCTCATGAGGGAATAACACGCCTTCTCCTCTGGATTCAAGAGAATAAAAGCGTGTTTGAAATTAAGAAGTAGGATTTGAAAACCCTAATTATAATCCCAGCCTATAACGAAGAAGAAACCATCGCGCAGGTAATCCATGGCGCGGTGAAACATGCGGATGTATGTGTAGTGGATGATGCATCGAAAGATAAAACTCCAGAGATCATCAATGACCTACAGCGAGCTTACCCGAATCGACTTTTTACAGTTCGGCATGAAAAGAACACGCATATACCAGGAGGAGTGCAGGACGGGATGAAGTTTGCACTTGAAAAAGGTTATGATTATGTGATTACGATGGATGCGGGGATGTCGCATAATCCTGATGAGCTACCAAAATTTCTAAATTATCCGCCGAATGATTTAGTAATTGGAAAACGTGCGAAAGTGGAGGGAGTTCCGTTTTATCGGAGAATTATTTCTTTCGGCGCTGCACGGGTAATTAACTATTGCCTCTCTAAAAGTATTTTTGATATTCTAGGTCCAAACCTCAGTGACTGCACTTCAGGTTACAGGCGTTATTCGAAAGATGCATTCACTCGAATCGCAAATGCACAGTTGGAGTCGGTAGCATTTGACTTTCATATGGAAGCTTTGTATTTAACTTATTTCAACGGCGGCTCAGTGAGGGAAATCCCTATTACCTACATCTTTTCAAATTCCTCTTTTAATAAAAAAATTTTAAAGCTCGCCTGGGCTTATGCGTCGAAACTTTTGAAACGAAAATTTGGCTTTAAGGCTTAATGATATTATTCAATCTTGAATATATGAGAATCCAAAATCAGAAATTCTTCCTCTGCGCCGGCGCCTGCAGTGAGCTTGTCGAATCTGTGACTCCGTGGCAATGAATATTATGAATGCACTTGGAAAACATGTAATTGTTGAAATGTATGACTGTGATAGAGAGATTATAAACAATCAGGAATTGGTTGAAACGATCATGATTGAAGCCGTTAAAATTTCCGGTGCGACTCTTATTAAAACTGTCTTTCATAAATTTAGCCCTCACGGCATAACGGGAAT
Organism: Leptospiraceae bacterium; assembly: GCA_031368925.1. Classification (GTDB taxonomy): domain Bacteria; phylum Spirochaetota; class Leptospiria; order Leptospirales; family Leptospiraceae; genus UBA2033. The sequence continues at coordinate 1,154 of JANMOF010000446.1, read as the reverse complement.
AGCCGTTGTTGCAGAATCTCATTTTTCAATTCATACCTGGCCTGAATATGGCTATTGTGCTATTGATATTTTTACCTGCGGTGAATTAATTAATAACGCCATGGCTATCGAATTTTTTAAAACTAAACTTCTCGCGAAAAATATTTCTGTATTAGAAATGAATCGCGGTGTTTTAGATACTGAAAAAAAGCTTCTTCATAAACAGATAGGTGCGTAAAATTTTACAGCCAATGAAATTCTTGAGAAATGCTAGCTATACAAAAAAGGATGGATACTTTATAAATGAAATTTTACGATAAGTTCACAAACCGATCTAACGAATTGAAAACTCTACTCTGTCTTGGTCTCGATCCCGAATGGGAAAAGTTACCTGCAAGCATTAAAACTTCCGACAAACCGCTATTTACCTTTTGCAAGGAAATCATAGATGCAACGCACGATATAGTAGTCAGCTATAAACCAAACATTGCTTTCTTTGAACGGTTTGGATTTAAAGGAATTGAGCAATTTGAAAATATAGTTGAGCACATAACTTCTAATTATCCGCATGTCTCGATTGTTGCTGATGTGAAACGGGGAGATTTGGCAAATACTGCAAAGGAATATGCCAAGTATTATTTTGGTGATTTGAAAGTAGATACAGTTACTCTTTCTCCTTACATGGGTGGCGATAGCATTGAGCCATTTTTGGAATACAAAGACCATGCGGTTTTCTTGCTTTGCCTCACTTCTAATCCAGCCTCTAAAGATTTACAAAAGATAAAAACTTCGAACGAAAAGAATTTTTATGAAGAAGTGGCTAATTTTAGTAAGTCACTCAATGAGAAATATAAAGATCAAGTTGGAATTGTAGTAGGGGCAACTCATCCAGAAGAACTCGCGCAGATTCGAAATGCATTTCCAGAGCTTGCTTTTCTTATTCCAGGTTACGGCGCACAGGGTGGGAATCTGAGCGATATAATGAAAGTATGCGCTCGTAATTCTTTAATTAATTCGTCTCGCTCGATAATTTTTGATTCTAATGGAACTGACTTTGCGACTAAAGCTCGAAAAAAGGCGGAAGAAATTAATCTTGAGATGAAAAAACTTTATTAAGGTTGATTCTAGGTAGCCTCAAGGAAGGAGAAAAAACCATTCCCTGATGTTGAGGCTTC
>JANMOF010000126.1:0-3379 GCA_031368925.1 Leptospiraceae bacterium | reverse complement strand
TTTCAATTTCTTCCGAGTCTGCGAAAATACTTGCAGAAATTAATAAGTAGATAATAATAATTTTCCGCAGTGTCATCCTGAGCCAGTCGAAGGATACTATGTCTTTAATGTATCCTACCCATTCGACACGCATAATTGGAAGTTGCTGCTCAGGGTGACATTTCAAATACTTATTCATTGATAAAATATAAATCCTTTGCAGTTTTAATTTTAGGAATATACTTGAGATCAAATGCTCCTGCTGGAATTTCAAAGCTTTGAATTTTACTTTGTGCTTTTAGTTTTTTATTATTATCAAACAACTTTGCACGCCAGTAGAATTTTCCCGAAGGAAAATAGTTTTCTCGCTGGTAATAGCTTTTTGTATTATAGTGTTTAAAAATATCTTTCATGTCAGGTGATTCTGAGAATTCTACTACGAAAAAAGGTTTTTCCAGAAAAGTCTTCCATTGAAATTCTAAGTCTTCATCGTAGTCTGTGATTAAGAAATTATCTTTCGGGATTACAAGCTCAATAGAAAATTCTTCAATTCGTTTTGAGTTAAAGAAGTTTGGTTTTGAGAAATCAGAAAGTTTATTCTCATTAGCCACAGTTGCTACTCTCCAGTAGTAGCGAGTGTCTGTTTCTTTCGGGTTTAAGTAATAAAAGTTCTCCTTTCTTTTTTCGTCTATTTCTAAATTTGTAAAATCAGGATTTACTGAAACTTGTAGATGATACTCGCTCGCCCCTTCCACTCTTTCCCAAAATAGATTAATCGTTTCTTTAGAGTCTTTGGGGATAATCACTATACTTTCATGATAGGGAAGTTTTAGAGTGGGAGGCTCTAGTGTAATTTTTGCTTCAAGATAGAGTGAATACACCAAGCTAGTTTTTGGTTTTAAATCTGGATTTGCGTATTGAATTTGAAAACGATAGTAATACTCACCAGACTCTTTTATTTCCTGACTCAAATGATTTCCTGTCGTCTTCGTTGATTTTAAAATTTCTGTAAATTCAGAATTGCGGGATAGCTCTAGAGTATAATCTTTTACGAGTGAATTTTCCTTCCAATCAAAACTTACCAGGGTAGGGTAGTTGGCTACTAGTAATTTGGCGTTATTAGCAGGACGAAGCAATTGAAAGGGAGATTCTTTTAAAATAGTAAAGCTTCTTTCTAGACTGATTTCATTTGGTGTATTTTTATCTGGTAGAATTCGCCAATAGTAAATGCCAGGCTTAAATTTCGTCGAATACTGATTCTTATCCGTTACTGCGCGAGATAGAATCTTTTTGAAATTTCTATCTGCTGCTACTTCTATTCGATAATTTGTTTTTGAATTTGTAAAATTCCATTGAAATGAAACAGGAAATTGATCGTTAGCCGTTGTAAAGAAAGTCTGGTCTTCCGGCAAAACTAAAGTAGGCGCAGTAGTTTTAAAAATCGGTGCTTCTGTTTCTCTAAAGTTAGCAAATTGATCCTTCTCGATTTTAAATTCTTTTCCCGCGCTTTGAATATTTGCTTCTCCCTGTGTCACATTGAGAGATAAATTCCCATTTTCCGCTAAACGAAAATTAGCATCTGCTCCTGTCGCCAAATCAATATTCTTATTATCCACGAGAACTTTGATTTCTGTATCCGTCTTTGCATTTTTTCTATTGGTGCGAACAGCACCGGAGACCAATTTGATTTCGATTCCTTTTTCTTTTGTGTCTAGGATTACCATGCTGTTTTCTTCTAGCCGAAGCTCCGTTCCATCTGTAAGAGTAATTACTGCATTAGATAAATCCTCAGAGCGAACACTATCTCGCCTGGTAAGTGCTTGTTTGAATTCAGTATCATACCAAACGACTGTAGAATTTGCCTTTCGTTGAATGACTTTTTTCTTGTAGGTGATGTATCCGATTACTTCTGAATCATTTACCATCGACTTCGATTTATACTTAAAATCCAAGTAGAGTAGGAAAATACAAATTATGGAAACGATAGATAAAAATCCTAGCACATAACTCGTGTCATCTGCATAATCTTTTAAAGTTTGTGTTACATTAGAAAGACTATGAGTCATTTTTTAACTCTTTGCTTTTTTTGTTTTGGTTGTGCGATTTCTTTTTCGGGCAAATTCACCTTAGCCGAATCTATGACTTTGTATTTTTTCTCTTCCTCTTCGGGATTACCAGTATTATACTTCTCTTCGTCAAATTCAATTTTCAAAAGTTTACGAATGTCTGAGAGAGTTTGTGGTGCATCTTCGTCTATGTCATCCATCCTGCGGATAACAGCATATATAGTCTGAGGCTCGGACTTTCCTTTGACCATGATCTGTTTCATTTTTTCAACGAGGTATACTCCTGAAACTTCTTTGTATAAATCTTCCGAGATTAAAATATCTGTGCCAAAGGGTTTATTTAAAGATTCAATTCTGGAAGCCAGATTCACTGCATCGCCAATCACAGTATAGTCCAAACGATTCTCCGAGCCAATTTGTCCTGCGACTACTGCGCCATAGTTCAGTCCACAACCCATGCGGATAAATGGTTTTTTTTCGTCAGCCCCTCTTGTGCGGTTAAAGTCAACAAGCATGGAGCGCATCATGAGTGCAGCGTTGATTCCATTCTCAAAAGAATTTCCTACGGCATCAAGAGTTCCCCATGTAGCCATGATGGCATCGCCAATGAATTTATCTACGATTCCAAACGTTAGGTCAATACATTCAACCATGCGAGTAAAGTATTGATTTAAAAGTTCGACGATTTCTTCAGGACTTAATTTTTCAGACATAGCGGTAAATCCCCGTATGTCGGAAAAAAAGATCGTACACATTTTATTTTCTCCACCGAGCTTGAGTTCTTGGGATAATGCGAGTTCTGCGATGGCTGGATTTACGAAACGACCGAGTGCGTCTTTGATTCTTTCCCGTTCTTTTAATCCATTACCCATCTTAGCAAAACTCTTTGTCAGAAGTCCTACTTCATCTTGCGTGCTTGCTTTTAAGAATACATCAAATTTTCCTTTTTCGATTTCGTGGGTTGCGTTTAGTAATTCTAAAATAGGAAGAGAAATTGTTTTGGCAAATAGAAATATACCGGCTAGAGCAATGCAGAGTGCTAAGACCATGATAAGAATATTTCTATCCTGTAAGTTGTAAACTTCTTCATATACTTTGTCTTCCGAGACGATGGAAAGAACTCCTGCGTTGACTTGAGGCAAACGCTTGTATGTTCCTATTGCCACCTTTCCGTCTTCGCCTATGAATCTGGTTTGTCCATTTCCGAGAGGGCTTGTGAGCATATCATGAACGATAGAAAGTTTACGAAAATTTTCTACAGTAAGAATCTTTTGCACATCTGGATGAGCAAGGACATCCCCTTCTTCGCCTATCATATAAGTTTGAGTGATTCC
>JANMOF010000110.1:0-14486 GCA_031368925.1 Leptospiraceae bacterium | reverse complement strand
ATATATCCCCCGCCAGATTATTCATTAAATTCTCAACTCTTGAGATTGGAGGAGACATTGTAATCGCCGACGAATTGTATTTTAATGAGAGTAAGTATATTTTATTCATCAATGGAGATGCGATGGGCAAATCCATGCAAGGCGCCTGCGGAGCACTCGTGCTTGGCGTACTCTGTAAATCAATTATTGCAAATACACAAAATAGAGCAAGGGATAATAACATTAACCCGCAAGAATGGCTAGCAAATTCCATTCGCGAAATGCATAGAATTTTTGAATCCTTCGAAGGATCAATGTTAGCCTCAGTCTTTATTGGAATCCTGGAAGAAAAAACTGGCAATCTCTACCATATAAATACAGAGCATCCAGAGGCAATTTTATATAGAGATGAGACAGCTACTTTTCTAAAAGATTCTTTGGAGTATAGAAAAATCGGAACCCTCGGACTCCAACCCGAATTTTTACATGTAGAATACACTCAATTAGTCGCAGGCGATATATTGTTCATCGGATCTGACGGAAAAGATGATATTATCCTAAACTCAAATCTTACGCGAACTATAAACCAGGATGAATTTCTATTTCCAAGAGCTGTTCAAAACAAGAAAGGGAATCTAAAAGATATTGTAAAAGAGCTAAAAACATTTGGTGACTTTAGTGATGACCTAAGCATTGTCAAAATAACCTACCATGGTAATCCTGATAACTAGCCTGAGAGCGGTTTGCATTTTCAAAATGATCCTTAAAATAAAAATCCCTTTTTTCTAAAAAGGATTTTACAGATAGGTATTAGCTTTAAACAGTTAAAAATAGAGTTTCGTTTAAACATATCAACCGATATTTAAAGCAAATTCACGAATTTTTAATACAAACTAGGGAGTATAGGAAATGAACTCTACTAAGAGTTATATAAACACTTCAGTCGGAAAGAAAGTGATCATGGCGGTTTCTGGTCTTGCACTTTACGGATTTGTAATTATGCATATGCTCGGAAACCTACAAATCTTTGCGGGTCCCGAAAAACTAAATGCATACGGAAAATTTCTTCAAGATCTAGGTGGGCTCTTATGGCTCGCAAGATTTGGATTAATTGCAGCAGCAGGCGCACATATTTTTGTTGCAGTAAAGATTACACTCGAAAACCAAGCAGCTCGCCCTATTCCATATTATAGCCAACACACAAACGTAGCTTCTTATGCATCTAGAACAATGAAGTATTCAGGCTTAATCGTATTTGCCTTTCTAGTGTATCATCTGCTTCATTTTACACTAGGGGTTACTGATCCTTCTGCGCACGCGCTAAAAGATAGTATGGGACGCCATGATATTTACGCAATGGTAATATCTGGATTCTCCAATCCATTTGTCTCTGGTTCTTATATCTTTGCTATGGGGCTACTTTGTCTTCACCTCAGTCATGGTTTTTTTAGTTTATTTCAGTCCCTTGGAATCAACCAACCTGAATACGACGCAAAATTAAAACTAGCCGCTAACATATTTGCTCTTGGAATTTTCCTCGGAAACTCTTCCATGCCAGTCGCTGTATTATTAAAAATTGTAGCCTAATAAGGAGTAACCAATGGCATTAAATTCAAAAATTCCTTCCGGTCCTTTAGAAAATAAATGGGAAAAGCACAAGTTCGAAATGAAACTTGTAAACCCCGCAAATAAAAGAAAATACGATGTAATCGTAGTGGGCTCCGGTCTTGCCGGTGGCTCTGCTGCTGCCACTCTTGCCGAGTTAGGGTACAACGTTAGTTGCTTTTGTTATCAAGATAGTCCTCGTCGCGCTCATAGTATTGCGGCTCAAGGTGGTATCAACGCTGCGAAGAACTACCAAAATGATGGAGATAGCGTTCATCGTTTGTTCTATGATACGATAAAAGGTGGAGATTTTCGTGCCCGTGAAGCAAACGTTCATAGGCTAGCAGAGATTAGCCGCAATATTATAGACCAGTGTGTTGCACAAGGTGTTCCATTTGCCCGCGAGTACGGTGGACATTTATCAAACCGTTCTTTCGGTGGTTCGCAAGTATCTCGCACATTCTACGCAAAAGGTCAAACAGGACAGCAATTACTCTTAGGTGCATACTCTGCATTATCCCGTCAAATTGGACTTGGGACGGTTAAGATGTACAACCGCACTGAAATGCTAGATGTTGTTCTCGTAAATGGCCATGCAAAAGGTATCATCGTAAGAGATATGGTGACAGGAAAAATTTCTTCCCACTCGGCTGATGCTGTAGTTCTAGCAACTGGTGGTTACGGAAACGTATTCTATCTTTCGACTAACGCAATGGGATGTAATGTAACAGCGACTTACCGCGCTCATAAAAAAGGAGCTTTATTCGCTAACCCTTGTTATACACAAATCCATCCGACTTGTATTCCTGTTTCCGGTGATTATCAATCTAAACTTACACTCATGTCAGAGTCTTTACGTAATGATGGAAGAATCTGGGTTCCAAAGAAAAAAGGCGATACTCGCTCCCCCGATCAAATTCCGGAAGACGAAAGAGATTACTACTTAGAAAGAAAATATCCAAGCTACGGAAACTTAGCTCCACGTGATATTGCATCTCGTAGTGCGAAAGAAGCTTGCGATAATGGACTCGGAGTTGGACCCGGTGGACTTGGGGTTTACTTAGATTTTTCCGCTGCGATTAAACGTCTAGGCGAAGATGTAATCAAAGACAGATACGGCAATCTTTTCGATATGTATGAGCGGATAACTGCCGAAAACCCATACAAGGTTCCAATGCGAATTTATCCTGCTGTGCATTATACTATGGGCGGACTCTGGGTAGATTACAACCTCATGAGTAATATTCCAGGACTTCACGTAATTGGAGAAGCAAACTTCTCCGACCACGGTGCGAATAGACTCGGAGCATCTGCTCTAATGCAAGGTCTTGCTGACGGTTACTTCGTATTACCCTATACTATTGGTGACTACTTTGCAAACAACCCGTCTAAGAAAATTTCTACTGATGCTCCCGAATTTAAACAAGCAGAAGCAGAGGTTAATGCACGAGTAGCCAAACTCCTCGCTATCAAAGGAAAGAAAACAGTAGATGCATTTCATCGTGAGCTTGGAAAAATCATGTGGGACTATTGTGGAATGGGAAGAAATAAAGCAGGTCTTGAAAAGGCAATCAAGCTTATTCCTGAACTCAGACAAGAGTTCTGGAACAATGTAAATGTGCTCGGGGCTAACGAAGAGTTAAACCAATCCTTAGAAAAAGCAGGACGAGTTGCAGACTTCTTAGAATTCGGAGAGTTAATGTGTAGAGATGCACTAAACCGCGAAGAATCTTGTGGCGGTCACTTCCGTGAAGAATACCAAACAGAAGAGGGAGAAGCAAAACGTAACGATAGCAAATACTGTTATGTTTCTGCCTGGGAATACAAAGGGGAAAACCAAAAACCAGTTGAGCACAAAGAAGAATTGGTTTATGAAAATATCAAACTCGCAGAAAGGAGTTACAAATAATATGAGTTCAATTAATATTAAACTAAAAGTTTGGAGACAAAAAAACTCCGCGGATAAAGGCAAATTTGTAGATTATGATGCTAAGAATATCAGCACTCATGCATCATTCTTAGAGATGCTTGACGTAGTCAATGAAGGCTTAGAATCAAAAGGCGAAGAGCCTATCGCATTTGATCACGATTGCCGCAAAGGAATTTGTGGAATGTGCTCTATGATGGTAAATGGTTCTGCTCACGGTCATCAAAAGGGAACTACCACCTGTCAGCTTCATATGCACAATTTCAAAGATGGCGATTCTGTTGTAGTTGAGCCCTGGCGTGCAAAAGCATTTCCAGTTATAAAAGACTTAGTCGTAGACAGAGGCTCTTTCGATAGAATCATCCAGGCAGGCGGATTTATTTCTATTAACACAGGTGGCGCACCTGACGCAAACGCACTTCCAATTCCTAAGGTAGATGCTGATTTGGCGATGGACGCTGCGGCTTGCATTGGCTGTGGAGCTTGTGTTGCTTCTTGTAAGAATGCATCTGCAATGCTTTTTGTTTCTGCAAAAGTTTCTCAACTTGCCCTTCTTCCACAGGGAAAAGTAGAAGCGAAAGACAGAGTCAAAAAGATGTTAGCCGCTATGGACAAAGAAGGCTTCGGAAATTGCACCAATCAATACGAGTGCGAAGCAGCCTGCCCGAAAGAAATTAGCGTAAGTAATATCGCAAGGCTCAATCGAGAGTTTATAATGTCGTAAATATTTTCATAGAGACACAGCATGTCGTGTCTCTATGAAACAAGGAATTATCATGAAAGAAGTAGAACAAAAATTGAAAGGCAAATGGGTATTAATCACAGGAGCATCTAGTGGGTTCGGAATCGACTTCGCCAATATATTTGCCGAGAGTGGCGCAAATCTCATATTAGTTGCAAGACGAGTAGAGCCAATGCAAGAATTAAAAAACAAACTCGAAGCAGCTCATAAAATTAAAGTAGAAGTAATTCCCACTGACTTGAGCATGAGAGAAGCACCGGTTACTCTTTATAATGCGATAAAAGCAAAGGGAATCGTCGTAGACGCACTTGTAAACAATGCAGGCTTTGGAATCTACGGAGAATTTATAGAAGCTCCCTGGGACAAAGAAGAAATGCAGCTCATGGTCGATGTCGTAAACCTAATGCACCTAACAAAGATTTTTCTCAAGGACATGGTAGCGCGTAACTTCGGTTATATCCTAAATATTTCGTCCATTGGCGGCTACCAACCTTCTCCACTCTACGCATCTTACTCTGCCGCAATAAGCTATGTTCTAAATTTCACCGAAGCTCTAAACTATGAACTGCGCAATACCAATGTAAAGGTAAGCACACTCGCACCCGGTGTTACCCGCACAGGATTTCAGGAAACTGCCGCAAAAGAAAAACCGCTTAGCCTTTACCAAAAACTCAGCATGATGGAAAGTAGACCAGTCGCTGAAACGGGGGTAAGAGGTCTTATGCGTGGAACCCCAAGTGTAATGCCTGGATTTTTTAATAAGCTGAGTATTTTTTCCCTACGCTTTACGCCACGTCGTGTAATGGCATTTATGGTTTATAGATTGATGAAGATAGATTGAGTTAACTAGCATCATTAGAGGTTGTGTAAAAATCTTCTTTTTACGCAGTCCCTCTTAGTTCTAATACAAACCAACTCGATATATTTAAGCTTTACTATGCATATTCGAAACAGATTTGCTCATTTGTCCGAAAATAAAATTCGGAAAGAAACGACTCATAAATTTAAGCATACTAGCTTGACCTGGAAGAATTTCAAGAGTATCATTGCGAAGACCTTTTATAAATTCTCCAACCATCTTGTCGGTCTTCATAATCGGAATACCTTTAGAATCATTCGGATCAAAGGAATGTAATAATTCAGTTTCCGTTGCAGGTGGAAGCAATTCGAATACCTGGACTTTCGTATTAACCAATTGAGCACGAAGAGATTGAGTATAAGAATGAAGAGCCGCTTTTGCAGCACAGTAAACGGGAGAAATTGGAAGTGGAACATAAGCAAGACCAGAGGATACGTTGACTATAGCCGCACTTGATTTTCCTTTAAGGTGAGATAAAAATGCCTCTGTCATATAAATAGGACTTTTTAGATTTATATCAATTTCAGTCGTGAGTTTTTCAAAAGATAAATCATGTTTTTGTAAATTGATTGTCCACATGATTCCAGCATTATTTATGATTATGTTTGTAGCCGGGAATTCTGTTGTTATCCGCTTGAGTAAAGTCTTCACATGTTCAGGATTACCCGCATCACTTTGGATTGTGTGTAATTCCGGTATTGTCTCTGCTGCTTTCTTTAGTTTATCCAGATTTCTTCCTGTTACAATGACTTTATTTTTGAGTGCCGTAAATTGTTTAGCCATTTCTAAACCAATTCCGGTTGATCCACCTGTTATTAATATTGTATTGCCACTTAGATTCATATATACTCCTAGCCTTGCATCAACAAACCTATATATAGATAGATGGTCAAATAATAATTATTTGACTGAATTCTCCCTGAGATAGCCAAGCGAACGAGAATTTAACTTTTCATCCGTAAGAAAAATTTTGTAATTTCTTCTGCAACTGCTGGCATACTTGCAAGGCAAATAACTAGTATCCACTCAGAGAATGAAAGGAAGTGAGTATTGAAAATCGGTTGTAAAAATGGAGTAAAGCAAACGGCAAATAATAGTAAAAGGGAAATTCCTACCGCGTATTGCATATACTTATTCGAAAATACACCTATTTGAAATAAGGAAGCTCGCTCTGATCGAACTGTATATGCACGAAATAATTCTGCAAGTGAGAGTGTTACAAATGCCATCGTCTCCGCCGTTTGAATGTCCACACCGCGCCAATTATAGTTGATTACAAATAAAAACCAATTTTCTTCAGAGGGGATAATAGAGTTTAACTCCAAATGCCAGGATAATCCAATTATAAAAGCAACCAAAACGGAAAATGTTTGAACAATGGTTTGAATAAAAATTCCAATGCCCATTTGGCGGTTTACAACTGGTTCAAATTTTGCACGTGGTTTTTGAGTCATTGTATCAATATCCCCTTTTTCCATTGCAAGTGCTAAGGCAGGTGCCCCGTCTGTAATCAGGTTTAGCCAGAGTAATTGAATAGCAGTTAAAGGTGCGGGTAGACCGGCTAACGTTGCGAGGAAAATTATCATTATCTCCGACACATTGGAAGAAAGCAAAAAGAATACAAACTTACGAATATTGCTGTATATGATTCGTCCCTGTTCAACAGCAGCAACAATGCTTGCATAGTTATCGTCGGTAAGCACCATATCGGCAGTTCCTTTCGCCACATCTGTTCCTGTAATTCCCATCGAAACTCCGATGTCAGCTTTTTTAATCGCAGGAGCATCGTTTACTCCATCTCCAGTCATCGCTACGATTTCATCATTCGACTGGAGTGCCTCTACAATTCGCATTTTATGTTCCGGTGATACCCTGGAAAAAACATCTGTCTCTTGAATGATAGCTTGCAGTTCTTCCTGGCTGAGCAAGTCAAGCTCTGAACCGGTCATTACTTTTTTGCCCAGTCGAAGTAGTCCTATTTCTTCTGCAATAGCAACTGCCGTATTTGAAAAATCACCCGTAATCATAACCGTGCGAATTCCCGCATTACGCGCAATTAAGAGTGCTCGCTTTACTTCTGCATGAGGTGGATCTATCATGCCTGCTAAACCTACGAAAATAAGATCTCTTTCTAATTCTCTAGCGCTTATTTTTTTCGATTCATTTGGAATTTCTTTTTGAAGACGATATGCAAAACCAATTACGCGCAGTGCATCTTTGCCCATAGAACTATTCGCGGCGAGTATTCGCTCTCGTAATTCCTCAGTCAACGGGTAACATTTATTATCCATTCCCTGGTAATGACTGCAAAGACCTAGAACGATATCCGGTGCGCCTTTAACAGTAATAATATTCCATCCTTTATAGTCTTCATTTGAAAAAAATGAAATATCCTCTTTACTGGGTTCTAGAATTTTATGAACGGTAACCATTCTTTTTCGCTCTGAATCAAATGGAATTTCATCGATTCGAGGATACGCTTTATTAATCTCTGAATGAATTGCTCCGGTTTTAAGGGCAGCAACTACAAGAGAGCCTTCTGTAGGATCTCCGATGATTTTATAGGAATCTGTATCGCCTATCGTTTCTAGTATTGCATCATTGTTTAATAAACTGAGCCAGAGTGTTGAAAGAATCGCCGGATAATTTTTAATATCCGCTTTCTGTCCGTCGATATAAAATTCCCCGATAGGCGTGTAACCTGAACCTGTTATTTCTATAAATTGATCGCTTGCCCACACTCGGGTTACTGTCATTTTATTTTGTGTTAGAGTTCCTGTTTTGTCAGAGCAAATTACAGTTGCAGAACCGAGCGTTTCAACAGAAGACAATTTACGAATTAGAACATGATGTCCTATCATTTCTTTCATCCCTAAAGCAAGTGAAATTGTAACAACCGCCGGAAGTCCTTCGGGCACGGCTGCAATTGCGAGGCTAATAGCAATTATAAATACATTTGTAATTTCACCCGCAAACTCTTTAAAATAAGTAATCGGGTTTGTCAGAAGCCCATACATATTTGTTTGATTATACAGTGCCAAAATAAAAACAACTACTACTAAAACGAGCGAGCCAATACTCAGTGTTCTTCCTAATTCATCAAGCCTTCTCTGGAGCGGTGTTTCTTCATTATCCACAGCTTGCAACATTTGTGCAATTTGTCCGAGCTGGGTGCGAATTCCTGTATTGGTTACGACACCGTATCCGCGACCATAGTTTACAACTGTTCCCATAAAAGCTATGTTCTTCCTTTCCCCTATAGGAGCTTTTTTTCCCAGAATAAATGAGGGATCTTTTTGTATGGGGAGAGATTCTCCTGTGAGAGAGGCTTCTTCAATTCGCAAATTAAATGTTTCGATTAAGCGCAAATCAGCAGGAATAAAATTTCCAGCTTCCAAATATACAATATCACCTGGAACTAGATTGTAAGAAGGAATTGAACACCTTCCATTGTCACGAATCACTTGTGTATCAGGGGCGGCTAATTTCTTTAGAGCGGCTAATGCTTGTTCTGCCCTTTCTTCTTGGACAATCCCAAGAATAGAATTTAAAACAACAATCGCCATGATAGCAATTGCCTCTACATAATCACCAAGTAAGCCTGACACTACAGATGCAATAATTAGCAAGATTACGACAAAGTTATTCAGTTGTGCCCATAGTAAATTTAGAAAACCAGGACGCGCTACTTCTGTTAATTGATTTTTTCCATATTGCTCTAAGCGTTTTCTTGCTTCTGTAGAAGACAGACCTTGCTTTTGCGCTTTTAAGTTTTCTAAGACATCTTCTACACTTAATGAATGCCAATCTTGTTTGTCTGCGTATTTCTTTTTCAATGTTAGAGACCTTTAATTATAGAAAAAAATTATAAATTGAAAAAGTCTTCTCCAATTTTTAGAAAACCGCAAATAATATTATGATTATAATCACTATTAACAATAACTCAACAGCGCGCTTAAAAAAGACTCGACATCCTGTGGTTTTTAAAAATTCTTTCGGAATGATTCTTTTTCAACATATGTTTTCTTTTTTAGCTTTGATTGCCCTTATAAATTGCAGTATTTTCTCAAGTAGGCAAAATTCAAGGGGAGAAAAGAACCTGCATTTGGTTTTAAATTCCACTGGTTTTGCAACTGAGTTTTGTTTGTTTAATGTAGAAAAACTAGAAACCCAGAACTTTGAATGCAAAGCCGAAAAACCAAAAGAATATCCAAAGTGCGTTGAATACTTTACGGATAATGTCAATTATGCAGCAACAAGCCCGAAAGAAACTCTAGATCAAATATATAAAGGTCTTGCTGATTTGGAACTTGTAAGACCACAGCTAAAGAAAAAAATTCAAAGCGTTGGCTATATTGCAACAGGAACTTTTAATATAGGTAAAGATGGAGAAGCCAAACAGACCTTAAAAGAAGTAGAGAATTATTTCACTTCTGAAAAATTAAAAATTACCACGAAGCTAGTCAATGCAGAAGAAGAAATAAAGCTTACAGTAAAAGCAATTCAAATTGCAAAAGAAATTCCTAGACAGGATAAAGAAATTGCAGTTTTACAAATTGGCTCTGATTCCCTAGAAGTTCTTACAGAGCGAGACGCAAAAGTAGCAACTAGTAAAATTGGAATTCAATTGATATTGGAAGAGCTTTCTAATATCAAACCAGGGATCAATGCATGTAGACAACCGATTTCTTCTTTTTTTAAAAGTGAAGCAAGCTCTTTCGAAAAATGTAAAGAGTTTATTTCAGAAAACCTATCAAAACAAAATCGACTTGCACCCATTACAAAATTGAAACTAGATGATTCCTATAAAGTCTTTACAACAGGGGCTACTTGGAATTACTTCTACCCGAATAAAAACGAAGTAACAATGGATGAATTAAACCAAACTGGAAGAGAATTTTGTTCCCTTACCATTGACCAAATTCTAAAAAAAGGTATAAAGAAAAAATATGCGTATAATCTTTGTTATTCTCTCTCATTCAAAGCAGTAGTAGCAGAAGCACTCGCTATAAAAAAAATGCAAATCTTACAAAAAGAAATTTATCTTAAAAACCTTTCCACTTCGCCTACCCTATTTCCGGAATTCTGCAAATAATAAATGGAAAACTTCAAACCAACGCATATCCCTGTTTTACCGAAAGAAATTTTAGAATACTTTCATGAGATACAAAATAAAGATATCCCTACTTTTCTAGATGGAACAGCAGGCGAAGGCGGACACAGTGAACTCATTCTAAAAGAATTTCCGACCGCAAAATTAGTGTTAAACGACCGTGACTCGATTATGCTGTATCGGGCAAGCACAAGGCTGGGTGCATTTTCAGGAAGATTCTTTCCGCTGGAAGGAAATTTTTCAGAAGTGGAAGCAATCGACTTAGAAGATAGAATCGGTAGCTCAAAGGTAGATGGAATTTTACTCGATTTAGGAATTTCTACCTATCATTTGACATCGTCTGAGCGTGGGTTTAGCTTTAAAAACGAGGAATACTTGGATATGCGGCTCGATGAAGGCGGAAAACTGACTGCATATGAGGTTTTGAACAAATATAAGGCTGAAAAATTATCGCAAATCTTCCGAGAATATGGAGAAGAGAACTGGACAAAGAAAATTGTGGAGAAGATTCTTTTAGTAAGAAAAAAAAACCCGATTCGAACTACTTTAGATTTAGCAAAATTAGTAGAATCAGTCATTCCGCGAAAATTCTGGCCTGATAAAACGCATCCGTCTTTTCGAGTTTTCCAAGCAGTTCGAATTGAAGTCAATAATGAACTTGGTCATATCAGGGAAGGTATTGAAAATCTTTCAAACCTTTTGAATAAAGGGGGAATTTTGTGCGTGATTTCTTTTCATTCTTTAGAAGATAGGATAGTAAAACAAGTTTTTCGGGAAAAAAGCAAAGGTGAAATGTTTAGCATACTTACAAAAAAACCAATCACTCCAGGTGAAGAAGAATTGAAAGTAAATCCGTCGTCTCGCTCAGCTAAACTACGCGTATTAAAGGCATTATGATAATAACTCATATAGATAAAAAAGACGTTAAAAATACCATTAGCCTGATTTTTCTTGCCTTATTAAAAATTGCTGTTCCTGCAAGCGTAGCATTTCTCCTCGTATGGCAGAGCATTGATCATGCTCATTTGAATCGTCAGATCAAAAAACTTTCTCAGAAAAAGGAAGAATTATATAAAAAGAATTATGAATTAAAAGTAGGAATTGCCTCTTTTACCTCAGCCGAAAGAATGGAATCAATATACAGAAAAAATAATCAGGCATCTGACTATGCAAATAAAAAGATAATTACCCTTATCCTCCCTCCCGAAAACAAAAGCTTTGAAATCTACAAATAAATTTCCTTACACCTTAATAATTAACTATGTTACTTTCAGAATTAGCCAGTAAAATAAAAAAAATATCTCTACTCTTTGGTAGCGACAAAGAAAATATTTCTTATATCCAATCAGATAGTCGCAAACTAGAAGAAGACGATATTTTTTGTCTGTATGAAAACTTCGAAGATAAGTCTATAGAATATTTAAACGATGCTTTACAAAAAAAAGTAAAAGCAATTCTAGTTAAAAAAAATAGCCACTACTTACAAGAAGCAAAAAAATTTTCTAACGTGTTAATATGCAATGAAGATCCGATGCAATTGCATGGCTATATAGCCTCTCTTTTAAAAGATGAGCCTTCTAAAAAATGTAAGATCATTGCCATTACGGGGACTAACGGGAAAACCTCTATGACCTATATTCTAAATGATATTTTCTCCCGTGAAAATAAGAACTGTGGAATCATAGGAACCATCGAAACAAGGTATGGCAATAGAGTCATTCAGACAGGTTATACTACTCCCGATGCAAGCACGCTGAATGAAGTTTTAGCTAATATGGTTAAGGAAGAAATTGAATATGTATTCATGGAAGCAAGCTCGCATGGATTGAAGTTAGGTCGCTTGAACGGCTTACACCTATTTGGCGCACTATTTACAAATCTTACCCGCGACCATTTGGATTTTCATAAAACAATGGCAGATTACTTGAAGAGTAAATTTATTCTGTTTAAATTACTCGCAAAGTCTTCTCATAAAAATACTTTTGCAGCAATCTCCATGGACTCACCCGGTGCGGATAAAATTGTATCTCTCATCAAAAAAGCCAAGCTTAAACTGAACCTACTTCAATTTGGAAAAGGAAAGCATTTCGAAGGAAAAATAAAAGAATTATCTCTTCGTGGAATTGAATTTGATTTCAAGGAAAAGGGAAGCCAGCAAATGGACTTCACAACAAACCTTCTTGGAAATTTCAATTTTCTAAACGTGTCGCTTGCAATCGTTGCTGCAAGGGCAATGGGCTTAGATTTAGAATCCATTCGAAATACTGTCGGAAACTTAATTCCTGTCAATGGAAGATTCCAAATTGTATATAATAATAAAAAAACAAGAGTGGCTATTGTAGATTATGCGCATACACCGGATGCACTTTTAAATGTATTAAAGAGTATTAAGGAAATTCCTCATAGCAAAGTAATTTGCGTTTTTGGTTGTGGTGGGGATAGAGACAAAACAAAGCGCCCTATTATGGGAAAAATTGCCGCAACCCTTTCCGACCTGGTAATTATCACATCTGACAATCCAAGATCAGAAGACCCGGAAGAAATTTTAGATGATATTCAAGCAGGATTTCCAAAAAAATTCACTTCTTTTTTAAGAATTGCAAATAGAAAACAGGCAATCAAGAGAGGCATAGAGATATTACCCGATGAGGGGCTACTTCTTGTTGCAGGCAAAGGACATGAGACAGTCCAAATCATTGGAAATAGAAAAGAAGATTTCAGCGATGCAAGAGAGCTAATGGAAGCCTTTAGCCATGATGAAATAAGCAGGAGATAGCTATTTTATGTTTCAATTTATTTATGATGTATTTGGGTCTGATGTGGGTTTTTTTCGAATCTTTCACTATGTAACCTTTCGTGCTCTAATGGCGGGGCTAACATCCATGTTCCTCTCTTTCTTTTTGGGAAAACGTATCATTGCATATTTGTATGGATTGAAATTTAGTGAGACTGTTCGAACTGACGGTCCCGGCTCGCATGCTGTAAAAGCAGGAACACCTACTATGGGTGGACTCATGATTATCTCCACCCTCATCTTGTCTATTCTACTCTGGGGAAATTTAAAGAATTGGAATTTGATTTTACTAACTCTATTCAGTTTTTTATTTTCCATGCTCGGCTTTAGAGACGACTATGAGAAGGCAATTTTAAAAATCAAAGGTGGAATGAGAAGTAGAGTTAAGTTTGGTTTTTCTATTCTAATCGCGTTTGCCTTTTGTTCTATTTTCTTTTTTCTAACCGGGGAATCTAACTCGGATGGTAAGGGAGTTGCCTTTACTCTCACCGACCTATTTCTTCCATTTATCAAAGGTCCTGTCATTAACTTAGGGATTATTGCTATACCATTTTCTATTTTAGTAATCATCGGAAGCTCTCACGGGGTAAACCTGACTGACGGCTTAGACGGATTAGCCACTGGCACTGTAATGATCGCAACGATTACATTTGCCATCATTGCCTATGCGTCTGGGACACCGGTTGCCGCAAATTACTTGAATATTCCTTATTTACAGGGAGCACATGAGTATTCAGTTTTTCTATCTGCACTGGCAGGTGCCCTACTCGGGTTTTTATGGTTCAATACTCATCCTGCGGAAGTATTCATGGGGGATACAGGTTCTTTATTCCTCGGAGCTACATTAGGGATGGTGGCAGTTATGCTTAAGAAAGAAATTTTACTATTTATTCTAGGTGGAGTTTTTGTGATGGAAGCAGTCAGCGTAATGCTCCAAGTCGGGTCATTTAAACTAACAGGAAAAAGAATTTTTAAGATGGCTCCCATTCACCATCACTTTGAATTAATGGGAATCAAGGAAACTAAGATTGTAATCCGCTTCTGGATAATAGGCGTAATCCTCGCACTCTTTGCACTCTCTACTTTACGAATCCAGTAACTACAATGATTAAACTACTAAGGGAATGGTTTAAAAAATTCACAGTGATTGGAAAAAATCCAATCGACCTACCCTTAATCTATATAATACTAATCTTACTCCTAGTTGGAATTTCTGCGCTTTTTTCAGGATCTGCGGTTACTGCTCATAAGCTTACAGAAGATCCCTACTTCTTTTTAAAGAAGCAGGCTGTATGGCTTGGAATTTCCTTTGTATTCTTCATTGTATTTACAATGATCCCATACCGCATCTTTCAACATTATGCGGTTTATTTAATTGTATTATCCATTATCCTCTTAGTCTTAGTTTTTATTCCTGGACTAAGTAAAACAGTTAAGACACAGTCAGGTAGAAATTTCCATAGATGG
>JANMOF010000090.1:0-3268 GCA_031368925.1 Leptospiraceae bacterium | reverse complement strand
TTTTCGCTTACACATTTTTTGTAGCTAATGCTACTTATCTGTGTGGCACAATTTCAGCCGGATTGAGTGTCCACTTTCGTCCGGATTCACTGTCCATTTTAAAATGGATTCGGTGTCCAATATCACGCGGATTTTGCAGATTGAGTATGAACACAAATCTATTTCGTTGGAAATTTCTATTCAATAAAAAAAAGCAAGAAGAGTTGTGGCAAGATTTCAAAAATCTATATCATCAATCTTGTCTTAAATCGTCCAGTGAGGGAAAGGAATAAAATGAAACAATTCAAAGTAATAACAACAGATGACAATGATGAGGTTACAACTATGAACCTCGAAGGAAAATCTTTAGAAGTCTTCAAAGAAGTTTTTGCAGATAAGCAATTCAACGATAGAATGGATTTCCTTTACGCGAAATTCGTAGATAAACTTGGTGAGGAAATATCTAAACTAGACTTTGCTGAAATGATTCAAATGTGGAAAACTATGCAAAGCTAATTTCATTTGGGAAGTTTTCCATAACTACTTATTGTGGTCTGTCGGATAATTTCAGTTACACTCTCTTCGGTAATAACAAACTCATGACGACAATGAGGGCATTTAACTTTTGTGCCCTCAACTATTGGAACATCTTTAATTTCTTTCTTACATTTGAAGCACGGTATATCTACTATTCCTGTTTTTTTCTTTGGCATAATACTTTTCTCCTTACTTATTTTTCTTAGGTCTCATAGATTCAACGAGACTAACAATACTTTTGCGTTGCTCATCCGTCAACCCCTCCAGACTCACCACATCCGCAGATTTCGTTTTAGATTTTTTCTCCCGTGGCGGACCTATATAGACACCGTGCTCATTAGCAATAATCACATTCGGCTTATTCGTATTACCCGCATGGTTGGTGAGCGGAGTCGAACCATCACCCAAAAACATCTCACCCTCACCCGTCAAGAGCCAGTTGGAATTTATAGGACGCTCTGTATAAACAGCCGTAATAGCTAGCGCAAGGATATTTGATATTTCGCGCTCACCATTTAGTATATTAGTAATTTGCCCTTTGCTTATACCTAGAGCACGAGCGAAGGACGCTTGATTTACGCCCAATTCAGATAATAGCTTTTTTAATCTTTCAGCCTGTTTCATAAAAAAAATTAAAAAAAGTATTCATTGTGAACATTTTTTTCTTGACAAAGTATTCATTGTGAACGATAGTCCTTTTAGGTTAAACACCTGTTTTAAATTCTTACAGCTAACAAAGGAGCGCAAGTAAAAAAATGAAGCCTAATCTTTTACAACAAACCAGTAACGAGTCCCATCAAACTCACCAAGAGGTTTCTCACCAGAGTGAACCTCAGCCAAACGAATTACAGAAGTCCCCAAAATCAAAGCTAACGATTGGGGATATAGCACGAAAGATCGAGGCTCTTGGATGCAAGATGCTAACAAGAGACGATGCTGTCCAAGCTGCTCACGCATTAGGGTTTGAATTTCGGGAGGTAGGCTCAGAAATTCAGTCTCAGGGTCTGCCTGCTCAATCGCAAGACGTAACTTATCCAAAAGACTCTTATCTAGGGCGACTACTTCAGATGCCACGCAAACTGGTAGATTCATCGCACGTTGAATACTTGCTAAATACTCATCCAGTTCCCGCGGATCACACGGTGTTAATCTAATCATCCAACAAAACTACAAAATAAATTAAACGAGGCAACCAAAAAATGAACACAAAAAACCCAAATTTATATAACCAACTCAGAAAGCCAGGTCTTACGAAAGACGCATTCAATAAAATTATAGCTAAACTATTTTCCAAGAAATACGTTATGGAGCTAAGCCCGCAAATGTGTGCACGTATCGAAGGAATGTTAAGCGCAAAAAATCGCGGAGTCGAAACTGCCTTAGCTAAACTAAACGAAAACCCGCCAGACCTAGACGCGGCTAAAGCAATATTACAGAATCAAATCAAACTCTATCACAAAATAGATGTTAGCCCCTTCGGAATTGCATTTAATAATAAAGATAAAATTCCTGCTAGCTTGACATACACCTCTGCCGAGTTACGCGGTAAAGATATTCTCCAAAATATCAAACAAACATTGAGTGTGCTAGATCAAACCAAAAACGTCTTCAAAAATTTACTAGATACGGTAACTAAACAAAACACTAAAGGAGGCAAATAAATGATCTTAGAAAACACCGAACAGGTCAAGACAATACTCAAAACCAAATGGATCACGTTTAAGAACGCAGCGAAACATTTGGGCGTAGACTACGAGTATCTAACAAAGACCGTCAATGGCTACGAAGGCTATCGAAGTGTAACCACTGCGCTAAGCAAAGCGGGAATACCCCTCGTTATCCAACAGACACGCAACGAAGCAAGTGGCACAAGGCAACCACGCAAGGCTCGCCCTGAGCGAAGTCGAAGGGTAGCCTAATGGACATTAGCCAACTAATCAGAAACCTAGTCGTAGGAGAGAACGCAGGACCAAGACCAAAGTTCGACTTTGCGGCAAACGGCGAGTATCGCAAACACTCGAACCACTTGAACGCAGGACGCCGCAGTTCTAGCCCGAGGATAAAACAGATTATCCAAACCTCGCGATTGACGCTTGCCGACATAGCTAGGATTTACGCAAATAACCCCGCGAATTACAAGAATAAAAGAATAATTGGCGGGGTAGACAGTAACCCCGCTAATTATAAAGCAAAAATCGTAAATAGCGGGGTAATAAGAAGGCAACTAGTTAAAGTTATTGCGACTAAGGATAATTCCCCAGCCTACATTCGAGTAATCGAAGACTGTTGGAAGTTACCGATCGCGGAGATACGAGCGATTTACCGCGAGGACAGAGAGCGTCAGGCGGCAGGCAATCCAATGACCCGAGAAGAGTTAGACAATTTCAGTAAATACTATCTTGCGCATTGGAAAGGAATCACCGTAGAAGAGCTAGAAGCGCAAAAGATGGATATCCTCCGCAACTTGCAAGGAGTCGCAGCGTAATGCCAAGAATCAAAAACAAACGCGAAGTCTCTGACAAAATCCTAGAGCGCTTTACCACGCTCGAAAATTTCTCGGAGCAAACAGGCATTAACTACCAACTCGTAGTGGACGGGTTGGTCTCAACAGGCTTTGCAGACGTAGAGTTCGTCACAGCCCTAGAAGAAAACGGAATCCACGTAGTGGACTACTGCATAAAAAGTGGACATTGAATTTAGGCTGCCTTTTCATATTGTATTCTAAAATTGACTGGGCTTGTAAAGCCTAAAG
>JANMOF010000079.1:0-4461 GCA_031368925.1 Leptospiraceae bacterium | reverse complement strand
TTTTCGGAAAGCTCTGTAATTTTTGAAGACTGCTCCTTATTTTTTTCGGATAACTCATCTACTTTATTCGTGAGAGCCTGCATTTTTTCCATTAGCTCCGAAAGGGAAGGGGATGATTCTTTTTTTTCTACTACTTTGTAGTTTTCGACAACAATGTCTTTTTTTTTGTCAATGGAAACAGATTTGATTTTACCAAGTGGAATAGTTTTTGTTATACCCTTATTGTCTTTATATACAATTGCTTTTTTTGTTCTTTCAATTTGTGTTCCAAAAATCTTTTTTCCATCTTTCAAAATAAAAGTGTCTGGATAAATTTTCCAGCTCAGAAAGAATATTCCTATTAAAAAAAGATTTTGTTTTAAATTCATCGAGCCCGCCAGCGATTATTAAGTTTTGCATATTTATGCAGTGGTCTTATAATTCTCAATTCTTTATTTATGTCTTTATTATAAATTTTTGAAATTTGGCAAAATAGAATTAGCCGAATCAATTTTTATTTGTGAAACCAGCGACCCCAGTTATTACCGGAAGAACCAGAACCGGAGCCAGAATCATGTCGATAAGACCCACGACTCGGATAAGAGCCATGACCTCCATCCCGGCAGTCATAGTCTAACCCCAAAAGATTGCAATCCCTTGTTTGGAAAGAGCTACAACTCATATAGCCTGAAAAAAGCAAATATAAACAAATGATAATTCCGAAAATGATATAGTAATTTGGCTTCATTCTTTCCTTTTTCGGTAAGCTTGCAAATAAAAAAAGTCAACGAATCCTTTGATCGTCTTCCCATTTACCGGTCAATTTCTCTCCATTTGGGAGGGTCAAAATTCCGTGTCCATTCTTTTTATCTTCTTCCCAACTACCGGAATATTTTCTTCCGTCTTTCCATTTGTATATTCCCACTCCGTGCTTTTTCCCATTTTTAAATTCACCTATGTATTTATCTCCGTCTGGATAGGACTCAATTCCTTCACCATGTTTTTCATTGTTTAGAAATTGCCCGACATATTTTCCCCCATCCGGATAGGTTTCTATTCCTTTACCGTTTTTTTCATCGTTTCGAAATTCTCCGACATACTTTCCACCGTCCGGATAGGTTTCAATTCCTTCTCCATTTTTTTCATCGTTTAGGAATTGCCCGGAATATCTTCCTGCATTTGGATAAGTTTCAATCCCTCCCCCGCTGTATTTGCCATTCTTGAATTGTCCGACATACTTTTTTCCATCTGGAGAAATTTCAGTCCCTTCCCCGTTGTATTTGCCATCTTTAAATTGTCCGATATATTTCCTGCCATCTGGAGAAATTTCGGTTCCTTCTCCGCTTACACAATTCCCCTGTATGCATCTCGTATCGTCCTCATCTCCCTCGTCTATTCCTTCGAGGGGTAAACAGCTAACGCTCAAAAGAAGAATGAAGATAATTGCTATTAACTTCCATTTCATTTTTATATGATTCTTGTCTTGCATATGTTAAAATTTAATTCCTATTCCTAAGCTACCTATGGAGTGTTGTGATGGGAATGAAGAGAATCCCGGTTCCTTGATATTTATTATCTGACCTTGTAATTGGATGAATATAAAAAAAGATTCAAAGTTTAACTGAGTGCCTAATTTTAATTCTCCCCCACGAACGGAGCAGGGGTATTTTCCACTACAGCTACCACCGATTATCCCGAACCCAATATAGGGATCAAAAAATTTCTCTCTGTTGAAATGGAAATTAAAATCTAACTGTGCTGTATTATAGCTGTAGTAAAATGAATTAGAAAGATAAAAAAAAGCATTCGGTGAGTCAAGCAACTTGGCAAATAAGATTTGGTCTACTGGTGAAGTGCCTGATGCGTTGTAAGCGGATAATAACAAATTGGCTATAGCCAGGCTAGAACTTGTGTCTTTTGATTTTAAATCTAAACTGTTATTTCCAACGCTAAATCCAAGCCCAAAAAAAGGGGACACTCTGTATAGAAAACCAAATTTACCAAACTTTGCAATTCCGTTTTCATATTGCGTTGCTGCTCCACCAGATCCGCCCTGGAGATATAGATAGGTTTTTTTTCTAGCGGCACTTATTAGATCAACGCTATCTTCTTTATTTACGCCTTCTCTTTCTTGCCGCTCTTTCATTTTTTGAAACTCTTTGAATTCCCTCCAGTCCTTTTCATCCTGTGTTTCTGACAGCGACTTTGTAGTTATTTCTGTATCTTTTGCGAGAATACCTATTTGAAGAAAAATTAAAATTCCAAAGCCTGCTGCGAGTAATTTCATGGAGGTTCTCCTAGAATTGTTTGTGCTTTACATCCAATGCTTCATTTGCGAGCTTATCTGCCATTTTATTTTTTTCTCTAGGAACATGAATAAATTCAATACTAGAAAAAGAAGATTTTAAACTATCTACTTTCTGTTTTATTTTTGCGAGGTCTGGATTTTTTGTTTTGTAGATACCTTGCATTTGCCTTACAACTAATTCTGAATCAAGATGAAGCTTTAAGTCTTTTTCGGACAGCTCTTTGCATTTTTCGAAAGCAAAAAGTAAAGCTGTCCATTCTGCGACATTATTTGTTTCTTTGCCTATTGCCTCAGAAATAGTGAATACGATTTCAGTAGAGTCACTATTTCTATAGGCAACCACTCCAATCGAGGCAGGTCCCGGGTTACCCCGGGAAGCCCCATCACAATAAATGAAAATCAAAATAAAGTGTAAATGAATGGAGAAATGGCAGAGCCTTGCGTCATAACAAGTAATACTGATAATAATACCAATAAGAAGATAATCGGTATTAGCCAAAATTTCTTACGTTCCATTAAAAATTCAAAAAATTCTTTCACTAAAGATAACATATATATACCTCTTTAAAAATGTCTTTCGTAATGTTTGATATTCATTTCTGTTTTCGGTCTGTCGTTCCAGTAAGTCACAGCTTCTTTTTGTAGATTCTTATCTAAAATATCTTTTCTAAAAAGCCTGAGTAAAAGAGATATTGGAACAACGGTGAGAATGAATACTAAAAATAAAATAATCCGTGTATTAACAACACCTAATATATGGGCGAATTTCATCCAGGCAGTATGAATTGGAAGAATCCATTTGAAATTAATCAATCGGACAAATAAGAATGCACCGCCAATACTAGCCAAAGCGTAAGAGATTTCAACTTTCCCTTTATAGAAGAGAAAGGCAGCTAGTGCGGATAAAAATATTCCGCCACCTAGGGAGAAGGATTTTAATTCTTTGTCTTTAGAGTCTTGGTTAGTCGAGTTCAAATTCATTTTTCCAGTCGTTGTCATTTTTTAGTTCAGGTTGTTTTGTTTTATCCAAGATAAAATTTTCTACAACCAAGTAGTCCATATTGGTTCGCATAAAACAGCGATACGCATCTTCCGGTGTGCATACTATCGGTTCGCCTCTAACGTTAAAGGAGGTGTTAACCACAACACTACAGCCGGTCAGTTTTTTAAATTCGGAAATCAAATCGTAATAGGCAGCATGGTCTTCGCGGCTAACAGTCTGAATCCTTGCAGAATAGTCTACGTGTGTAATAGAAGGCAAAGTAGAGCGAGGCACATTTAGTTTTTCAATTCCAAAAAGGTTTTCTTGCTCGGGAGTCATCTTGATTCTAATAGAATCTTTGACTGGGGCAACAATCAGCATATAAGGTGAATCCCCATTATGCTCAAAGTATTTGGATACATCTTCTCGTAATACTGACGGTGCAAATGGTCTAAAAGATTCTCTGAATTTAATTTTTAAATTCATAATGGACTGCATGTTTTGGGATCTAGGATCTCCAATGATAGATCTAGCACCGAGCGCTCTCGGACCAAATTCCATTCTGCCTTGAAACCAACCGACTACTTTTTCATCTGCTAAAACTTTTGCAGTTCGTTTGGCTACCTCTGATTTTGCTACTTTCTCAAATGGAATATTATTTGTTGTTAAATAATTTTCAATGTATTCTTCGCTGTATTCGGGACCCAGGTAAGATGCTTTTTGCATCTTTGCAAAATTAGTTCCTTTTCTAGGTGCATTGTTTACATGGTAGTGGGTAATGAGCGCAGCCCCTAATGCAGAGCCTGCATCCCCACTTGCCGGTTGAATCCAAATATCATCAAATGGACCTTCGCGGAGGATTTTACCATTAGCCACACAATTGAGGGCAACACCACCGGAAAGACAGAGGTTTTTCATGCCGGTTGTTTTGTGGATATGCCTTGCCATTTTTAAAACAACAATTTCGATTACTTCTTGAATAGAGCGGGCAAGATCCATTTCGCGCTGTGCGAGCTTTGTTTCTGGTTTACGCGGTGGTGCCCCAAAAAGAGTATCGAATTTTTTATTCGTCATCTTTTCGCCACCGATATAATCAAAGTATTCCAGGTTGATTTTATAGGAACCATCTTCTTTTAGATCAATGAGGTTATCTAAGATTAGCTGCACATACTTTGGCTCACCGTAAGGAGCA
>JANMOF010000078.1:0-3316 GCA_031368925.1 Leptospiraceae bacterium | reverse complement strand
GCGTTATGCGCGCAGCCGGCTCTAATACATGGGGAGATGGAATGATTACTAAAGGGGGCGGACCTGATATTTATATTTTTGATCCAAATCAAAAGCTCGGTTGTGTTCGAGAAATTGAAGGGGATAAAAAAAGTAAATGTTTAAAGGATAGTGCTTTCATCGGTTTCGCACGATTTGACGCAGCAAAGCAGGTAATTGAAATTAAACCCAAAGAAAAAGAAGATAAGCATCCAGATAATGTGAATCCGAAAGAATTAAGTCCTGACCCCATGAAGCCAGATGGAACACTCAATGACAATTAATTTAATCAAGAAAATAAAACAAAATCTAAACAGAAACTTAATGTCTCCTTCTGTTCTAAAAGTATTAGAAGAGGAAGAGTTGAACGGAGCAATCATTGCAAATAGATTTCGCTACTTTTTTCTATTTCTAATCCTTTCTGGAGGTTTGCTTAATTTAAGCGGAATTCAAGATGCTGAATTAAGATTTCAGGGATTTATTATTTATGGCGTTGGTCTTTGTGTCTATTTTGCTATTACTTTGCTACATACGCGCATATTAACTCTTTGTGAGGATAAAAATACAATTCATAAATTTGGATTTGTTACAATCGTTTCCGACTTTGCGTTATTAGCCGCTATGATGTTTTCCTGGTATAGATTGGATAGTCCAAATAACTTTAATTATTATCTCAAAAATCCATCTGTCATTTATTTTTTATTTCCATTCATCTTAGCTCTCATTCAAATTCGTCTTTCGCTTACGATAGTTGCGACTGTTGCTTTCATCTTTATTCATTTTACTTCGATATTATATGGAATATATTTAGGAGTTCCAACTTCTACAGATTGGAAATTATATATATTGGGCGATCAAATTTACATGAGTGATTTACTTGTCGCACGACCAATAGCTTACGGCAGTTTGGCGATCGCTGTTGGTTTTTCTGTATATCGAACTATTTTTATGGTCAGAAGAATCGGAACAATTGAAGCAGAAAAAAAATCTCTCAGTAAATACTTTTCTCCTGAGATTGTAGAAGAGATTACAAAAAATCCGGAAGTCCTAAACAAAGGAAAAAGACAGGAAGTAACAATTTTATTTCAAGATATTCGCGATTTTACTAAGATGTCGGAGAGTATGCCGACTGATGAGCTAGCAGAATTTTTAAATGAATTCCGGAAGCGGATGACAAACGTTATCTTCTCGAACGGTGGAACGCTGGATAAATACATAGGAGACGCAATCATGGCAACTTTTGGAACTCCTAGCATTTCTGAAAATGATACACAGAACGCGGTAAATGCGGCTAGTCAAATGTTATCCTCACTTAAAGAATGGAATATAGAAAGAACGCAAAAAGGCAAGCCAGAAATTCGAACTGGAATTGGTCTTCATTGTGGAGAAGTATTCGTTGGTAACATTGGGTTTGAAGATCGAATGGAATACACGGTCATTGGGGACGCGGTGAACACTGCATCTAGAATTGAAAGTCTTTGTAAACAGTTTCAGGCTGAATTTTTAATTTCAGAAGAGGTTTACCTGAAAGTAAAACAGACAATTCAAGCACAACCCCTTCCTCTTGTCCTGGTTAAAGGAAAAGAAAAACCACTGCAAGTTTATAAAGTTATTCTTTAGTTTAAAAAAGCTACTTTAGGCTTCAAAAATGGTATATCAGTTCTTGCTATATATAATTTACCATATATAACATAAATTTATTTATTGTAATATATGATATTTTTCAGATAATTGTATTCTATGAAATTTAACCCGAATATACCGTCGCTTTTAGAAGATTTGTCAATGGACTTAAATTTTGTTCATGCAGATTATATGGATGCTCTAATCAAAGCTAGAACGGAACTGGCTGAACTCAAAGGTTACTCTTATTCTGCCCCTAATCCTTTGCTTTTAATTTCGCCTGCTGTAATTAGAGAGGCAGTTGCGAGTTCTCGCATCGAGCACATCCAAA
Source organism: Leptospiraceae bacterium (assembly GCA_031368925.1). GTDB lineage: Bacteria > Spirochaetota > Leptospiria > Leptospirales > Leptospiraceae > UBA2033. The sequence goes on along the minus strand of JANMOF010000078.1, from coordinate 1,344 downwards.
CAACGGTTGAAAATGTTCTAAAGGAACAACTTTACCAGGGAAGTCAGCAAAGTGAGCCGGACAAGGAAGTATTAATGTATGGGCGCGCAATCCAATGGGCGGCATCTGAAATGAAAACGATTCCAATTTCTACTAGGTTAATACTTGGAATTCATAAAAGGCTTATGCCTGAAAATTCTAATGGGTTTAGAAAAATCCAAAATTCAATTATCAATCAAAAGACAGGCAAAGTAGTATATACCCCTCCCATTGCACCAAGAATACCAAAACTAATGCAAGGACTAGAAAAGTTTATTCATTCCAATACTCCGTATATTGATCCATTAATTAAATGTGCTTTGCTCCATTATCAATTTGAATCGATTCATCCTTTCTCGGACGGAAATGGAAGAGTAGGTCGTATGCTTATGGTATTATACTTGATTCAAGAAAATATTCTAACGATTCCGATTCTTTTTATTAGCGGATATATCAATCAAAATCGAGCAGAGTATTACACGTTGTTAAATGAAGTTTCTTCTAAGAAAAAATGGAAAGAGTTTGTGCTCTATATGTTAAGAGGTTTTTATTTACAGGCTAAAGAAACAAAAGATAATCTTTTTAAAATCATGGATTATTATAACGAGCTAAGAGAAAAAATAAAATCGAAACATAAGAAAATCTATTCTACCGAACTTCTAGATACTTTGTTTAACTATCCAGTGATTTCTCCCGTTCGAATGGGTATACAAATGAAAATCCATTACACGACTGCAACTCGCTATCTCGACGAACTTACCCGCGGAAAAATTCTACAAGAAGAGTTCGTCGGCAAATACCACCTATACTTCAACCGAAAGCTCGTTCACATCATGAATGAAAATCTAATCGAGAAGCATTAAAATTATTTTTTACTAGACTGAATCGAAAATAATCCAAAAACAAAAGCAGCAAGTCCTAGTGCAACTCTAAACCATTGCCAATTTCCCCAGGTTGTAATGGCTAATGGTAGTTTGTCGTCAGCAATTGAGCGAGCATTGAAGGCTGCATTTGCATCTTTGAAAAAAACAAAGAAGGTCAGGATTACAAAAATGGAAAATACAGTGGATGCAACCATTGACCATTTGCCTTCTTGCTTTGTAACGAGCATTAGAATGGAAGTGACTAGTGCGAGAATTGTGCTCCAAATTTCGAGCGGGCTATAGTAATTAACCAGTGCAGCCTGGTTTTTTGCATACCAATCAAAAAACTCGGTCGGTGTGCAGCTTAACCAAAAAGGAACAATGATTACCGCTTCAGTCAACATCGCTCCTGCGGTCACACCGAGAATTAATACTGTAATAAATCCAATAATTTTAATGAATA
>JANMOF010000070.1:0-6418 GCA_031368925.1 Leptospiraceae bacterium | reverse complement strand
TTTTCGCTTACACATTTTTTGTAGCTAATGCTACTTATCTGTGTGGCACAATTTCAGCCGGATTGAGTGTCCACTTTCGTCCGGATTCACTGTCCATTTTAAAATGGATTCGGTGTCCAATATCACGCGGATTTTGCAGATAGAATCGGAACTACGAAGCTCGCGCATTTTTCGGGGAGATTTTTGTATAATTCGAGGGAATCTAGTCCTAAAAGAAAGACAAAAATCCAAGTCATGCTTCTGTTAGATTGCGACCTAAACAAGCGTATATTCCCGTTTTTTTAATGCGGTTCACTGGGTTAGTTGCAATTAAACTGAAGTATGACTTGGATTTAAAATTCATTTTATTTTTTCTTTTTTTCTCTTTCTAATTTTTCTTGGATTGCTTCTCTTGTGAATTGAGAGAAATTAACTTCTTTGTAGCTTGCATCGTTTTTAGCTAGTTCGCTAATTTGTTTTAAGATTGAATTTGGAACTTCAATCGTTTTTTTCTGTGTGCTTACGTCTGCCATTTTTTCCTTCCTTATAAGATTTGGAATATTAATAAGGCTAATATTATTTAAGTCAATCTTTTTTTATTATAAGAATAAAAAAAGATTATTTTTTTTCTGTAGTGTCTTATTTCCACTGTAGGAATGGACATAGGACAGTGTTTTATATCCATTGCAGGTATAGAAATAAGACATTGTAGCAGTGGAAATATGTGTCTTCTGGGGTGTTGTATATACATCCTCTTAAATCTTATTCTTAAATAACTCTTTAAATAATCTCTAAATAAAGCTACGCATGAATTTTTGAATTTTCAAGAATAAGAGTCGAGAATTACAGCCAGTGTGCGCCGAAAAACGCTTTAGGATTAACGAGAAGGTTTCTCAGTAGCGGTTTGAGGGGTGTAGGTGCGGGGGCGGACTTTATCGAGTCCTGGAAGAAAAAATTTAAGCTTTCGGAAGTGTAAATTTTAGCGGGAAAATGTCACCCTTTAGTTAAGAATTTTTTAAAATCTTTTTTGGATTTTTCCCTGTCGAATTCTTCGATCAGCTTTTTCCAAAGTTGTAAAGACAAATTTCTATTTTTTTCGGTTGGTTCTTTTACAATTAGTAATTTTTCGAAAGCAATTAATTCTTTGTTTGTTATGTTGACGGTTATTATCATTTTAATTTTTTACCAAAGCTAGCCAAAGTAAAATAGGGATTCCGCAAACGGCTAATGTAGCATACCCACCACAAAGTCAATCGTAAAATCTTACCTTTTTAGACATTCACCGATGGTTAAACAGATAAGTAAAAGTAAAAAACCTAATCTTATTAAATCAGTAAATGTATTTTCATTATCTATTTCTTTTAGAAGCTTTAGATTTTCTGTCTTATTATTTGAAACAATTTTTTCATTCATTTCATGCCTATGTTGTTGTTCTTTCTCTGCGATGGTTAGCCAGCGCGAAAGAATTTCAGGATTTAGCTTGTTGTATTTTTCATAAGTGTAAGGGTTTGGAAGTTTATAATTTACAAATTTAATTTCCATTATTTTTCTCTAAAAATTTATTATTCAAATCTTTCAAAAGACTTTTCATAGCCCTATATTTTGGCTTAATAAAAATTGCGGGTGCTTCATCTGAAATGATTGACTCTACTAAATTAATTATTTTAAGAAGGTTTTTAAAATCTTCTTTGCTGGGTTCGTGGTTAACTGCCATTATTCGCCTACTTCTTTCAAGATACCGTCTACAATATCGCTTGGCTCACCAGTTCCGCCAATAGGCATTTCTCGACCAGTTAATTTTTCATAAATTCCTCCCCATATTGGCATAGGAACTTTTTCAAGAAATGCTGTTGCTTTAGAAATTACGTCTGTAATAGTTACTTTATCTTTTCCAAGTGAATCAAGAACTTCTCTTTTTTCAATTTCGAATTTGAATTTCTCTCTTTCCATTTCTAATAAATGGTTAGTTGTTTCTTGTGACCTTTTTTGAAAGTCTTGGAATTCTGTAAGCATTCGGGTATATACTGCATCTTGATTAACTTGTATTTGATGTAGCATAGCAGAAAGATTATCTTTTTGCGAACTTGCTAAAATTTCATTTGACTTGACCATTGTAGAAAAAAGAAAATTCATAGCATTATTTTCTACTGCTTGGTTTTGCTGTGGATAAGGAATGTTAGTTTGCTGAATAGGTGGCTCGATTTTTTTTGGTTCTTTGATAGTTCCTTTTTTTACTTCTAAATCTCCAATCAAAATTTTAAAACCCATGTAATCGGGATTTAAAAGCTGTTCGTTTATGATTTGGTATTCTGGAATTTCTTTATCATATTTGATTTCTTCGCCTAATCCATCGAATATAATCAGAGTCACCTTTGATTTTTTGTTTTCATTTCTTTTTCTGCTAACGAAACTTTTAATTCCTTCGCAAAATTTTGTATATTGTAGCGTTTCAATCATCTTAATAATCTCCTAAAAATAGGCTTAAAAGAGGCTAATTAAAAGTATCTTTTAAGTTTTTTGATAGGTTGTAATAGGCTCTTGCAAAGCTTCAAGTAGAAAAACATTTGGACATGAGAAAACTTTAAAAAGTTTCTCAATAGTTTCTCAATGTGTTTTTGTCCTGGAGAAGTAAGGGCTAAGAATTAGCCCTTGAAAAAATAGATTTGTTAAATTATTTTTCTAAAAGAATTTGATTGCAAGGCTCTTCATCTGTGCCTTCACATCTAAGACGCTTATCGAATCCGTAAGCTACCCAAACAGAATAATTGCAATCAGGGCAAAAAAGATTTTTCTGTTTAGGTTTTTTCTTTGGTGTTTCTTCCTGGCTGTTTTCATCTTCGCTTTCTTCTTCACTTCCTGGAGAAGTTTTTTTAAGAGAAATCTTTTTACCGATTACAGTATTATTAAATTCAATTCTAAATTTATCTAAAAGCGATTCATTGAAGTTTGCAGATTGGTAAATCTTAATTCCTTCCTGGTTTAAATCCTCTGTAAAGACAAAAGGAAAAATACTTTTATCGTAAGTTACTAATAAGCCTTTAGAAGCTGCTACATGACCAAAGTTTTTAACTGTGTGCGCTCCTGCGGTGGTTACATCTTGTATTCCGTTGTTATAATTAAATAAATGAATCATTTCATGTAGCAATGTGCAAGCTATTCTAGGAACGTTTGATGCTGTTCTTTCGCTTAGTATTTCTGCACCTAAATTTATTTCATTTACTTCTTTACTTTCATCTACTAGCCATACTTTATTTACAAACCAACCTTTTGACTTTCTCCTTCCTTGGAATCCTGATTGAATGGTTATTATAGGAAGCTCTAAAGATGAATTAAAAAAAGCTTTGTTGTAAACTTCAAAAAGCATTTCTATTTCTGAAACTATTTCTTTAAGTGAATTTGATTTTTCATTTTTTGGTTTATATAATCCGGTCATTTTCTTAATCTCCTTTTTATTGGGGGTGAATTTTTTTTATCCCCTACTCTCTAGAGTAAGGGATAAAAAAAAGAGGGGGCTTACTTTCTGCGTATTTCTTTTCTGACTGCTAATCCTGCATAAATCAAAACAGAACTAAAAACAATTAGAATTCCAATCATAAGCGTATAATCTAACATATTATTTTTCTCCTTCGCTGTCCTTAGCGATTTCAATGTAAATACCAATAAAGAAAATGTTGATGAACACAGACAAAAGAAACCCTATAAACTCCAACATTAAATAAATGTCATATTGTTGTTTTTTTATATTTGTCCAAATATCTGCACCGATACCAATTCCAACTGTTGCATCTAATAATATTAAAGCCTTAATCAACTCGGCTAAAATTTTAAACTTATCTAACCTACTCATTTACAAAATCCTTTTTAAATTATTTTCGATTTATTAAATCGAATAATCAACTATAGTCCAAACCTATACTAAAAGTCAAATATAATAAAAAAAATTTACACAAAAAAAATAAAAAATATTAGCTATAGTCCAAACCTATATTGGATTTTTAAAAATCGCACATTAGAACAAAATAATAATTATCCTTTATCGCCTAACGTATTAAATTTTGTCACCTTCTTTAATTTCATTTTCTTGTTTTCTTGCGTTAGGGATTGAGTGTAAATTCTGATTGGAGGGAAAGCCCGACTTAAATTCTTTCTTCCAGGGACCTTGAGGACCAGGAAGAAAGAATTTAAGAACGCCCTAAGCTTTGGTAATGTTTAATGAAATCTTTAGTCAATAAATTAACTAAAAAAGTTGACTTAAAAAGATATGAATTAAAATGAACTGATATAAAAAAAACCCGTCCATTTCTGAACGGGTCTAAAATTTATCCACTTTAAAAATAAATGCAATAGGGGAGTGAAAAACTCCCCTGTGTATTAATCATCGGTTAATTGGTATTAACCTTTGAAATTTTTTCCTATATGATAGCCTTCTTCCATGAATTGCATTATTTTTGAATGATTACAATCAAGGGTTGAAACGGTATTCTTTAAAGGATTTAGAACAGCGAACATTTTATTTTTACTCCAATATTTTTCAATTCCTTTTTCTAGAGTCTTTGAAAGAATACTGTTATACATAACATCTATGACTCTTAGATTTGATTCAATGAAATTATCAGGATGTTCATAATCAATGTCAACTTTTCCGGCTGGTATGATTATAATTTTTTCAAATTCAGCTTCTTTAAATTCTAGGATTTCAGAAACTGGAATAGGGCTTGTTAAACCACCGTCTACTAGTGTATAGCCGTTCATTTTAACTTGTGGGAATGCTGGCGGCAAAGAAGCACTTGCAAGAATAAATTTTCTAATATCAATACCTTCACAGTTACTTTTAAAGATTGGTTTACCAGTTATCAAATCAGACGAAACACAGCCGTAAAAAATAGGAGATTCTAAAAGCTCTAATGCAGAAATATTATCTTCAATATTTTTCACTAGCCAATCATTAGAATATAGCGAACCTTTAACAATCATCCCGTAAGTTTTTCCTCCTCGATAGTTGGGATAAAAGTTATTATCCTCAGAAACACTTTCCCAAATTTCGAGCATCTTGTTTGCTTTACCTGCTGTAACTAGAGCACCGTTTAAAGCTCCGACACTTGTGCCTGTTATAGCAGTAATTTCAAAATCATTTTCAAGAAGTCCTTTTATAACTCCAGCTTGGAAACTTCCTTTTGCTCCGCCTCCGCCTAAAACTAATCCTATTTTCATTTTGTCACCCTTTTAATAAATTATAAAGACCGTAAACGGCTAACACCCATTTGCTTACTACAAGCAGACATACAACGATTATAAAACTAACCTCGACGAACCCTAAGAGGTTAATTTTTATTTTATCAATCAAAGAATCTTCTATCATTTTGCTACCATACAGTAAGATAAATAGTCATCGAAGGAAAGAGAGATTTGTCTTTGAATGATCTCGAAAATATGATAAAGATTTTTGCAATCTTCCATATTATATTCAAAAATTATCGCTCTTCGTTCCGGTCTTTTCCAGTCGTCGAATAATCGTTGTATACTGTGCTTGTAAAGCTTCACATTGCGCTTAATTTTTAAAGCGTTCTCTAGATCATAAATCCTTTTCTTTTTGAACCTGGTAAATTTGTTTACAATACGAATGTAATTAAGACAGTTGAAATCTTTTTTCAAATCGATATTCATATTCTTTCCAATTACTCCAGCATCGTTTCCATAGACAACGATAAGAGAAAATTTCTTTAGGTAAGCTTTTAATTTAGAAACTTCTGCAGGAAGAAATTTAGTCCAACCGTCATTAATTGAATAGCAGCCAACAAAAAGTAAGCTGCCATTTAATAGCCATTCGCAATCAAGGAATAAAATTTTAGAATAGTTCATTTTTTCTTTTTACTTTTATCCTGGCTTACTTTATAAATTACAAATCCTGTTATTCCTATTCCTACGATTACACCAATGACAAGGAAGCTATTCAGATTTTTTTTTTTACATCTGTAGCGGGTAAACTGGATAAACCTGCACTAGAATAAATTGCATTAGAACTAACATATTTTTGCAAATACGAACGCTTTACTTTTACCTGGTGTCCGTTTCTATCTTTGTAATTAGTGTTAGGATTTCCAAAAGGATCTTCCAAGATAAAAGAATCTGTAGAAGCTTCGTAGCTCACAACTAAAACAATGTGTCCCCCTGGAAGATTCCCCATTTTCATTGTGCCAAAAATTACGGGCGAAGTCTTTAAAATTGGAATCATTTTTTCAAGCGTCATTGAAGAGCTATAAACAACTTTCTGAGAAGGAAGTATTTTTTGTAATGCTTTTAAATGAACTGACCACCATTGAGAAGAACGACCACTCCATCCTTTGACTTCTTCTGCAGTTCCGCGCTTTCCTACAGTTGCTTCAACGTCATCTATATAAGCCGTTTCAAAAGTTTTCGATTCATATCTTTTGTCATATAA
>JANMOF010000594.1:0-11459 GCA_031368925.1 Leptospiraceae bacterium | reverse complement strand
CTATATTGTATAGATGCACCTGCACCTGACCTAGATGTGATTAGGTTTCCTGAAAGCAAAGGATTTTGCGATTGCTTCAATACACCCTTAGTATCATTATCCGTTACAGCAATTGAAGGTTGCGTAAAATCTGTAGGTGTTACGAGCCCGTTGAAATATGTATCTGTGCTTGTTGTAGAGGTAATCTTAAGTGGACAGGATACATCTCCATCATCAACCAAATCATCTACCTTTGAAATAGTAACTTGATTTCCAACTGTGATTTGATTCCAATTCGCCGGTGTGATCGTTAAGGATGCGGGGCTAATGGTAAATTGAGTCGTATTTCCTACAGTTGCAGGTAAGGTACATGGATAGGTTGTATCAATCGCAAAATTCACTGTTACATTTGCCGTTGGTGCCTGTTTTAATAAAACCCAAAATAAAGCCTGTGTACTTCCAGCTTCTGAAATCGTAGTTGTATTTCCAGCTAGAACAATTTTTTTTCCAGATCCAATATGGTAATTGGTAATCGTTTGAGTTGCGGTCAATCCATTGTAGTTGTTGTATGTCAAGGCAGTAAATCCTGACGGTGGAACTGTTCCAGTCTCTGCCGCAGAAGCGGTTAATGTAAAATTGGCGCTTCCTGTTCCGGCACCTGTAATTCCTTTTACACGAAAGACTTGAATCGTAGACCAATTAGCACTTGTAAATGTAAAGGCTCTAGAATCTAAAGCTGTTACATTATCAGCAGCCAGTATTTTTCCTTCCTGCGGGGCTACTGTTGGAACAGAAACAGTTACAGTGACTGTATTTCCAGGAAATGGACTAGAGCCTAAATTCATATTGTATTCGGTGTATCCTCCGGCACTTGAGGTTACGTTAGAATAACCGGTAGTCAGTGTAAGATTGATAGTTTTCGTGTCATTGTCGATAACCCGAACAGTCACATCCGAAGGATCTAAGCCACCATAGTCACTTGTGCTAGTGATTGGATTTAATACAAGGGTTAAATCCATATTATTCTCATCATAATTATCATTCGTAGGAGTAACAGTGATTACCTGCGGAGTATTCCATGCTCCTACTCCAAAGGTAAGACTTGCCGGGCTAATAGTGTATTGCGTTGCGTCATTATTTGTAAGAGTAAAACTTACAGCTTGCGAAGTGCAGTTTACTAATGAAGCTGGTGTGCTGCATGGATCAGAGTTTAATCTCACAGTAAACGTTTGAGCTGCTGAGCCTTCTGTGATTGGCAAAGGATTAGCTGCCGAAATAGTAAATCCAATTGTATCATCATCAATACTTGTCAGGGTAAGTTCACCTAGTCCATTGTTGTAAGCAGCATTCGAAGATACTGGAAGTTTAGTAGCGTATTCCACGGCACCTGTGGCTGCCGGAAATGTAATTTTAAAAGTTAAATTTCCATCGTCAAACCCATCGGCAACACTGCGAATCGTAACAGTTTGCGGCATATTCCAACCACCCGTTGTAGTATTTGTTCCTGCAACTGCTGAATTGGTAGTTGTTGTGAAGACTAACGTTCTATTTGTAATCGATGCTCCTCCTCCATTTGGAATCACTATACCTTCTGTAGTATCAGAAGAAACAATATTGGATATAGTAACGTTAGCCGTAGGTAGTGTCGCAAGAACTATTTGTGCTGTTATCGTAGAAGTGCCATCTTCATTAAAATTAATGGCTGAAATGGACTGTAAAAGAATATTCGGTATTCCGCTATCTACGTTAGTTGCTGGAACGTTAGGCGTCGGAGTAAGGACTGCATTTGCATATTTTACATCCGTGGTAGATCTTGATCCAAACTGTATTGCACGAAGTTGTGTTCCATCGGATGTTCCATCTACAACCGCACGAACGCGAATCGTCTGGGGGACATTCCACCCGCCAGTGCTCGTATCGTTTATTCCATCTGTATTCGAATCTGAATTGACAACCGCCTGACCCGCAGTAGGTGTGAAGACTAACGTTCTATTTGTAACGTTAGAATTTCCGCCGCCAATCGTTGGCGCAATGATTACTTCTAAGGTGTCAGTGCTAATAACCGGACCGAGAGTAACAGTTCCTGTAGGCTCCGAATTTAATACAACCGTAATCGTAGACTCAAGACCCACTCCTCCCGGATCATTCTCGTTAACCGTTACTCCACCAGCGGGGTTAATGGTAAATCCAGAAATATCGTTGTTAATTACTTGGATTGGTATGTCTGCTGGATCAAGTCCAGAGTAATCGGTGGTGCTTATAATCGGATCTAAAACAAGAGTAAAATTAAGATTTGCATTTTCAACAAAATCATCGACAGCCGTAACGGTAACAGTCTGCCCGATATTCCAATTTGCAGAAGTAAAAGTAAGAGAAACGGGGCTAATGGTATATTCAGATATATTATTATTTGTGAGATTTATCGTAACAGATGCCGGATTACAAGTATCCGGGGTGCTTGGAGTATCACAGGGAGAAGAAGTTAAACTTACCTGAAAAGTTTGCGAAGCGCCCCCTTCTGTAACCGAAATGGGGCTAATCGATGCTGTAGGAGCAAGTGCCACAATATTAAATCCTCTCGTGTCATCATCTTGATTCGTAAAAGAACCTGCGGATGAAAGCGCCAAATTATCGTATACCACATCAAGCGGATCAATAGCAACAGCATTTGGAAATACAACGGTATAGTTGATACTTCCATCATTCATCGAATCATCCTCTCCGGTCAGGGTCATGACTTGCGGAACATTCCAGTTAGCCGGTCCAAAGGAAAGATTGGTTGGAGAAATAGTTGCTTCGGAGACATCACTTGTTGTAATTCCTGAAACGGTAATGTTTCCGGTTGGAATAGTATTTAACACAATCGAAAACTGAGCTTGTCCGCCACCTTCTGTTGTAATAGCAGACGTGATAGGAACATATGTAAACCCAGGTGTATCGTTATCAACATTCACAACTGTCACAATAGGCATTGTTTTATTTACGTAAACCTGGTCACTACTAGTAGATAAAGAACTAGAGATCAAGCAATTCTTAGAACCGTCGAGTAAAAAATCATCCACGCCGGAAACTGTTACTTTCTGTGGAGTGTCCCAATTTTTAGAGGTAAATGTCAATGTGCCGCTCACTACACACTCCGTAGGCGTATCAGAAGAAAAACCAGGAATGACTACATCAGCTCCCGGCTGTGTGGATAATACAACGTAAATGCTTGTAGCCTGTCCATTTTCATTGGTAGAAAGTCCAAGTAATGGAGAAGCTGCAATGCTTGCTGTTTCTTTGTCCGTATTAATTGCCAGTACATCTGGAATCGTAAGTAGCGAATAACTATAATCGCTCGTTTGAACGGAGCTGAATTTTACTCTGTATTGTTGATTCCCATCGGCAACTCCATCAGCAACTCCTTGTAAGGTGATAGTTTGTGGTTGATCATAATTATCCGGAGTAAAGGTAATACTAGAAGAAGAGATTAAAATTCCTTCCGCAACATTAGAGGAAATGATCGAGCCTATGACAACATTTCCGTCAGGCTTTTTACTAAGTCTTATTGTAAAAGAAGTCTGACGACCATATTCATTGGTAAATACAGCCTCTGTATTTTCAAAAATAAATTTTTTAGTAAAATCAGGTGGAGGAGTAAAAGGCAAAGGTAGCATGCCGAAAAGCTTAAATCCAGATTTGAAATGGCAATTAATACTGAGGATAAAGCCAATACAAAGTATTAATACTTTCCAAATATATAAAAAACTAATAATTAGCTTCTTTAATTTCATTTTTTCCAATTAGTGCGGAAACGCTATGTTAACCCGAAAGATATACACTGCACTGTTTCAATATACCCGCACAGGCTTCCTTTTTCAAGCACTATTTTTGCTCTGATTTGCAAGCTTTTAATAATTTTATAAATCAGAGCAAATCTGTTTTTTCTTCTCTTAAAAGAATTCTATCATCCCATGGGGTATATTTTCCAACTAGACCAGGTCTAGAAAGCGCAACATCATTAGCAAAATGACGAAACTGAATTTCATGAAAAGTATGATCCGAATCTATAAATAATTTTACTTCTGCTTCTAAAAGACGAATGTATACATCATACCACATCACATGACTAATCAATAGCCATAGAACATACTCGTTATTTACCTCATCAAAATACAAGCGGCTGTATTCATCACTAAAAATGATTTTCATTTTACTAATAGAAATCATGGCTTAGGTCTCTCTACCCTTTTGAACTCGAAGGGTTTAATTGTTTTCTTTTGAATTTCTTCTTTTAAAGATTCAGAAGAACTATTTTTAGGATTAGGTTTAAATTCAGGAAAGTGCGGGGTAACAATTGGTTGTCTGGACAAAGTTAAACTTCCCATATAATAATCATAAACTTCAACACTAATCAAGCTCATCAATTCATAAATGCCAATAATAATTTGGTTACCACCACAAGCATGTGCTACTTCGGTAAAAACTTCATAAATCTCCGCCTTACGATTTATCCAATCAGAATCGTTGAGTCTAATAGGACTTACCCCCGGAGGAACATTAGCCAGGAACCCATCTATCATTTTCTCGCTGCCGGATAATCCCCTGTATTCTGTCCGACGATCTTCATTTATATCGAATATTATTTGAGTATAATCAATTTTTAACTTTTTCATTTTATTGCCAGTCATAATTGCATCAGTCTTATCCGAAGGCTCTCCATCGGTAAATAGAATCACTTTATTAATTACGTCAGGGTTTCGATGGTGCAAAACTTTTTTCATAAAGCTTCCATAGTGAGTGCCCTTTCGGTCAATTTCTTTTCCTGCGAGAGGAAATTTTGCCTGAATACAATTTTCCGAAAATACATAGAGTTGTAATTTCACATTTAGCATACACTCAGAAATATGCGTATAAAACAAATTAACCGCAGCAATTACAATATCTAGTTTATCCATTGTATTCATACTATATGAATAATCGACAACCAGGTGGAGCATTACTTCTACATCTTCGGGTAATCGGAATTTGTCTTTCATTTTACCGGAAAGAATATCAGCAAGAGTAATCTTCTCGTCTAAATGTGAAAACATGGATGGGGTATTCGTATGTGAAATTTTTAGTTCGAAAGAGTTGTAGGTATCTTTAATTAGCTGCTCTCTATTTACATAGGGCGTCTGGATAAGTGGTGCGTTGGCAGGTAAAATAAGTCCTTTGGTTTGGATTAAATCATTTCTTTGTTTCTTAATGACTTCTCTAAAATCATTAAATTGCTTTAATCGCTTTTCAATGGTTCTAAATCCCATTGACATGCGAGAAGCGCTCTCTCCACGATTGACCTCAGCAACAATGACTTCCCTGTTTGGGAGAAAATGATATTTGGCTGTTAACTCATGAATCAATGTAGCCGTTAATGCTGGGAATGTAGCGAGCTCTAGAGGCAAACCATTATTTACCTTAACACCCCCGACAACAATCATACCAGGGTCAATGTCTTTCCAGAGTATTCTTCTTAATGCTTTAAATCCAGGAATTTCTAACATTCTAATTCATCGTCATTTATGATTAAAATCTGTTCGATTGTTTTTCAAACAATCTCATCTTCGTTGGCATATACTGTGAAAAAACGATCCATTGATGCCAGTTGTAAAACGGATTTGATTTCAAAAGAGATGGCAAGTAAGGCAAACTTTCCTGCCCTGTCTAACATTCGTTTTCTTAAATTAGCGATAAGCGCGATACCAGAAGAATCAAAGTAATTCACTTGGCTCATATCGAAAATAAAAGACTGGACTTCTTCTTCTTCAATAATGGAAATTGCCTTTTTTTTTATCACTGGAGAGGTATAAATATCTAAGTTTCCGGTGAACTGTAGTATTTTATTTTTTCCTTTATCTCGAAATGATATTTCCATCTTTCCTAGCCATTTTTACAAGTTTTTAGTTACTATTTAGTAAAATCAAGAGCATTTTAAATAAATAACCCAGTTAACTAGATAATATACCAATTGCTAAAGGTAAATTCCAATTTAATCCCAGCAACCTGCTTCCGGTTAATTACGAAAATACTCCTTTTGTAAAAAAAAGCGCACCTTATTTATGAGAAGTGATATACCGAAAGTTATCCTCATAAAAAACTTTTACATTAGCGCATAATCAAGAAAACCGTTTAAATAAGTCTGATTATTTAGAAGCAAATTTATTTGAGACAGAAAAATGCAATGGAATTTTTAAGATCATTTTAACTTTGAAAGATTTATGGATAAAGAAAACTTAAGTCTTAACCCTTTGCTCCATGAATAAATTATTCTTAAAAGAGTATTTCTATTTTTTTTATTAAAAACAAAAATGAAATTGTAATAAATTCATATAGTTCCTAAAAATTGATAAAATCCCCAACAAAATGAAAACAAGAGGAACACAATGAATCTAAAATCAATTAGACTATTTACAATTGTATTGAGTCTTTGCTCTGTATCACTTTCTGCACAAGTGACAGTAGGGCAACTCTTTCAAAAACCAGGAGTCATCGGAGACTCACTCAGCCAAGGCTTCTACGGAGTAACCGTTGAGAAAAAAACACAAGACTGGGCATACCCTGTTCTTGTAACCAAGCAAGCAGGATCAAGCATTAGCTACAACACTCTAAAAGGTCCTTACGCAAATCTGGAAGACATTTTAAAATTAAATTGTGGTCCTATTTGTTTAGCAAGTGGAATCATCGGTGGAAATGAAAGCACCGTTGCACTTCCAACTCACGCTGGTATTACTGGGGCTGATTACACCAATGCTCTTTATACTAGCGGCAAATGCGAAGATACCCGCGCAACCAAACAAGTAAAAGATTGGTATTGGGAGACTTGGTATTGGTATACCTATCGTTGGATTACAGTTTCTGATTGTGTTGAACCTGATAAATTTCACCAATACGGTCTACGTGATGCTGGAACACAAATCCAAGTCATGGAAAAAGTAAAACCAACTTTTCTATTTGGAACTGTAGCGGCTAACCACGTATTATGCACTGCTCTTGCAACTAACTTAGCTTGTCTTGACCAGGCTAGATTTACAAAAGATATTCGTGAGTCAATGAGAAGACTTGCAGCAATGGGAAGTTTAAAAGGCGGAGTATTATTTACTGTTCCTAACGTAACTGCAATTGGTTACTTAGAAAAATACACTGACCCACAAAACAGACCAGGTTTTTCTGGACGCAAAGCATTTTACAGAAGCTCTGTATCAAGCGCCGACCAAGTGTTAGATGATACAGAAATTACAACTATCACAAACTTCCTTACTGTTTTAAACAATGAAGTAAAAGCACAAGCTACAGCAATGGGATTTGCAGTTGCTGACGCAAAATTACTGTTTGACGACATCAAAGAAAATGGTCGCCCGATCAAAAGTCCAAGTGGATATAGCCCTGGTTCTGCAAAAGCAAACTGGCCTCTTCCTAACCAACCTGGTCTTTTTGGTCTAGATGGAGTTCACCCAAATATGTATGGTCACGCAGTTATGGCAAACGAGCTAATCAAAGCGATCAACGCAAAATACGGAGTAGCCATTCCACAAGTTTCTGAATACAATGCATGGTATTATGATCAATTGAACAGAAACCCTGTAGATTTGAAAAACTTCTTAACAAACAATATCATCGGACAAGCGATTTCCTGGATCATCGGAATATTTGCTTAATAATTAATAAATGTAAGCGGGGCAAATTCCCGTTTACCTAAAGGAGTATATTATGAATAAAAAGTTTTTAATCGTGGGCGGTATAGCACTTGCCCTAATCGCACTAGCGTTTCTTTTTTTACCATCTAAGGATAAGAAAAAAACTACTCAAAAGAATTCAAGTTCTGAAACTAGCGATTCGGTTAGCAGCACAAGTGGTGGATTTACTAATTTTTCAGATGCCCCAAGTCCGGGTAATGAAGATTCTGCGCTAGAAGCAGAAGCAGAAAAACTCTGGCCTCATCTTGCAAAACAAGACACCTCAGCAAAGAGAAAAGAAAAAGTCAGAGAAGAATGGAATGCATTTGCAACCAAGTATCCAAAGAATTTCTATATCCCAGCAGAATTAAAAGCTCCCCTTACAGAAGCAGAAGCTGCGGAAAAAAGAAAAGAGATAGACATAGTTGCAAAGATGGATTCTAAACTTGCTGTGATGGAAATCAATGCAAGAAAATCAGAGCCAGGAAGTGCAGTTCCTAAAGCACCGGGTAAAGCTGATATAACTCCAGAAGAACAAAGAATCTACATTGGATTTAAAACTAAAGAGTTAGAATCAAGAATCCAACTCATTGAATATTCAATTGAAAGTTCTGGAATCAATGGAGATCAATTAACCATCGCTAGAAAAGATATTTCTACATGGAAAAAAGAATTAACCCAATTACAAGACGTAGAAAAGAAAATTCCTAACAGTTAATCAGGTATTGCCACAGAGACACGAAGGCACAGAGAATTAAGAGAGTGTCTTCTAGAGTCACCTCGAACAGCTTTTCCGTGAGAGGTCTATCTTGCAATAATAGTAATAAATTAAACTATTACTTTATTTGCCAGATAGATTTCTCACATGCCTTTTGTTTTTTGATAAATCAAGCTACCAAGTGATGTTCGAAATGACTGTGTAATTCTTTCTATGACAGCATTACTTGCTCTTATGCAGCAACATATTAGAAGCTCTTTAAATGTAAGGTTAATAACCATTACATTCATTTTGACTTATGCTCCTAACCAAACAAAAATTCATCTTACAAAAAATTATGATTCTCATTGAATACTAGGCTCGCCCAAATGGTAAATCATGATGAAACAAACTTTTACATTTATTTTTATTTTATTTCTGATTTCAAATTGCAAAGGTCCTGATAAACCTGATTCCCTTCCCGTCATTCAGGAGGAGCCAATGAAGACTAAAGAAGAACTCATGCAAAATCTAAAGTCTACAAACTTTTATGAAAGATCACAAGCGTTAGTAGAAATAGCAAAGACAAAAGATAAAAGCTTTCTACTGGAAATTCGCACACTCTTAAAAAAAGATTCTAATCCAGCAGTTAAAGGCAGTGCTGCCTTAGCACTTGGTGAATTCGGTGATACTACCTCGACTCCCGACATAGTGAGTCTTTTCAAAGACAAGGATATTTCAACGGATACAGTTCTAGATTCACTCACACGGATGAAAGATCCTGCTGCGGTTAATTCTATTATTCCTTACTTAGATTCAAGCGACCACACTTACAGACTATTAGCCGTAGAAGCGCTTTCCACGATTGGCTCAAGCTCTGGTAGTGAGAAAATTATTTCTATGGCAAGTGCAAATAAAGACATAGAGAAAGCTAAAACCTATGCAATGGTAATAGGAAAATTAAAACTAGCGAAAGGAGAGAGTGTTTTATTACAATTAGCCGATACCACCGAGCCTTCCCCTACTCTTGCTGCAACCTATCTAGCACTCGGTCGAATTAAAAGTAAAAAGTCCATTCCAGTTTTAGCAAAAGCAATCGGAAAAGACTTTGATAAAGGAAGAGAGAATTCAAGCATTTCGCTCAAAGAAATTGGGGATACTTCTGCTAATCCACTCCTAATAGATCATCTCAAAAATAAAAATAAAGAAATCCAATTTGCCGCAGCAGATGTAATGTCTGCTTTATACGATCTAAAAACAGCAGAATCGGTAGCAAAGTTTTTAGAATCAAGCGACAAATCTCTACTTGCTCCTTCTGCTTATGTATTAGGAAGATACAAACACGAACCAACACGAAAGAAACTAGAAACCTTAGCAACCGATAAATCAAATCCAGATAGAGAAATTCTAGCAGAGTCTCTAGGCTGGCTCCAAAATAAAGAAAGTATTCCAGTCTTAATAGAAATTCTAAAGGAAAAGAGCGGCGAAGGACGATATGGCGCAGCCTGGTCACTTGGAATGTTAAATGCAGAAGAAGCAGTAGAGCTTTTACAAGAAGCGGCTAATGGCAGTGATAATAAACTTTCCCGTATTGCAATCGAAAGCTTAGGACAAATTCATTCTCCTAAGAGTTTAGGATTTCTTTCTAAGAAAGTAGAGTCCAACAAAGAATTATCCTCTGTATTATTAAGTTCCATTGCATCTATCCCCGGTGAAGAAGCAGCTAAGACTCTGGACAAATTTGCATTATCCACTGAAACGATCATACAAAAAGCAGCGCTGCAAGCAATCCTGCAAAGAAAGGATAAGGCAAATATTTCTACTCTCATTCAGATATTAGAAACAAATAAAAACTCGGAAACAATTAGCTCAGCGCAATTAGCCTTAAAAGCAATTACAGGAGAAAATTTTTCTACTAAGAACGAATGGATTAATTGGTATAATAACAAAAAGAAATAGTAGAGTTGTTGAAAAATTCGCTGTCAGTTCGAGCGATAGTCGAGAACTACAAGTGCTTAAAGCCTTTGTTTTATTAGCACTTCTCGACTGCCGCTCGAACTGACATTGTTCATCATTATTAATTTTTCAACAACTCCAGTGTTTACCAGCTACAATATTCAACAGTATAGCGGTATAAAAACATAAGACTCAAAATACAAATTTTACTTTTTTAAGTAAAAACTCTAGTAATAGAATTTAAAAGCATTTGACATGTTAAGGATTATTGATATTATCCTCTAAAAAAATAAAAGAGGGTAGAAATGAATTTTGATGAAGCAATTGCAGCACATGTAGACTGGAAAGCTAAACTTAGAGGTTACTTAAAGAAAGCTGATAAATCACTAGACCCAAATATCATAGAGCAAGACAATCAATGCACTCTAGGAAAATGGATTTATGGAGAAGGCACAAAGTATCGCTCAAATCAATATTTTGAGGACTTAGTTACAGAGCATGCTAAGTTTCATAAATGTGCAGCAAAAGTAGTAAGACAAATAGATGCGGGCAACCTAACAGAAGCAGAGGCATTGATTGATGCACAAAGCAATTACACAGAAATTTCTGGACTAGTTGTAACTAAAATTAGAAAGTTAAGAAGTGAAATAGAAAAATAGCCTCATATTAAGGAATAGAAGTTTTTGTCATTGACTTGTATTCCTTTAGTAATCATCTTTAAAGAATTCAAGAAAGCCTTGGAACTTTATTATGAAACTTCTACTCATTTTACTTCTCTCATTAACAGGTCTTATCGCAGAAACTCAAAGCATCAACCTAACGGAAAATTGTGATTTGCCTCCATGCAAGCCAAGAACTTGGTATGTGACTGATTCTTTCGACCCAGCCTTTCTGCAATTACAAGAACCAGATAAAACATGGAAAGAAGTCAATCAATTTCCTATCTGGATGAATAAGCTTTTCAAAAAAGAGGGAAAGCTTTCTACTTATTCACTGGCAACTTACTTTGACATCCCAGATGAAATTTTAAATCATCCCGAACAAGCAGGTATTCGATTTGGCTGCGGTTGGACTCGAGCCCGATGCCGCCAACGACTTAAGGTTTTTGTCGCGATTCGAGGCGCAGAACGAACAGC
>JANMOF010000591.1:0-12218 GCA_031368925.1 Leptospiraceae bacterium | reverse complement strand
AGCCCCGTTCGTTATCTTGTAATGCCGCGTGTCATTGGATTTTCTCTAATGGTTCCAGTGCTTTGTATTTATTCCAGTATTCTAGGAGTTCTTGGTGGAGCAGTAGTCGGGCATTTTCAATTAGGCGTGGAATACCAGGTTTATTTTAATGATGTACTAAACCGCGTTGGATCTGTTCCCGGGTTAAAAGATTTATATGTTGGAATTCTAAAAGGTTTTGTCTTTGGAGTAACCGTTTCTATTGTTGCATGTTCTCATGGGCTGCGAACGACTAACGGTGCGATTGGAGTAGGGAGAGCAACACGCGAGTCAGTCGTTACGTCTTTCTTATTAGTAATTTTTATCGGTTATGTATTAACCGCTATTTTATACAGGTAACTTATGAGCGAAAGCCCAATCATTGAAATGAAAAATGTGCATAAGACTTTTGGATCAAGAAAAATTTTGAAAGGCGTAGATGTGGTAGTTAAAAAAGGGGAAACAATGGTTATCCTTGGTCCTTCCGGTACTGGAAAATCTGTTACCTTGAAACATATCACCGGACTTGTTGCGCCGGATGAAGGAGACTGCTTTATTATGGGGGAGTCTATTTCATTTTCAAAAGAAAAAGTAAGAGAAAAGCTTCGTGCAAAGATGGGAGTTCTTTTTCAATCGGGAGCTCTTATAAATTGGCTTACCGTTTATGAGAATGTTGCCTTACCGCTTAGAGAGCATAAAATTTCTAAAGGAGAAGAGCTTCATAAGAATGTAATGGAAAAATTACAATGGCTAGACTTAGTTGTGGCTAAGGATAATTTTCCGGGAGACATCAGTGGTGGTATGAAAAAACGCGCTGGTATAGCTCGTGCTCTTACGACTAATCCAGAAATTTTGCTATATGATGAGCCTACCTCAGGGCTTGATCCGGTGATGTCTAATGTATTTAACGAACTCATTCTACGTTTAAAAAAAGAACTCCATGTTACTTCCATTGTAGTAACACATGATATGGAAAGTGCTTATATGATAGCTGATAGGATTACTTTTTTATATGAAGGCAAAGCGATATTTTGCGGCACCGTCTCCGAGTTAAAAGCGTCCCCAAATACAATCATACAGCAATTTATTCACGGTAGGACAGTAGGACCTATGATTCTTGATCATTCTGATAAGAAAAACAAAAAATAGAAACCCTTCTCATATAAGAATCAAATATATATTCAACTTGCGCACCCTCTATGAAATTTCGTTATAAAGTAAAATCAAGCGACGCGGGTTCAAATCTTGTTCAGTTTCTTTCTGAGAAATATACCTATTATTCGCTAGAAAACTGGAAGAAACAAATCGAAGACGAAATGATTTTAGTGAATGGAAGAAAAGCAGAAATAAATTCACCTTTGAATTGTAATGACGAAATTTCTTTTTCAATCGATGACTTTGAAGAGCCGGTAGTAGATGAAACTATTTCTATAATTTATGAAGATGAATTTTTATTTGCAGTAAATAAATCGGGAAACTTACCTGTTCACCCCGCTGGGCGTTATCGTAAGAATAATTTAACTACATTGCTACTTTGTTCAAACTTAATTGCCGGTGATATCTACATAATTAATCGTTTGGATAGAGAAACATCGGGAATTGTTTTATTTGGCAAATCACCGGAAGCCGCTACTCGGTTAGGAAAACTTTTTGAGTTTGGAAAAATAAAGAAAACCTATATTAGCTATGTAGAAGGATTATTTCCAGAAAGTCTTTCTGCAAAAGGCTTTCTGTCTAAAGATGAAGCTTCTAAAATTAGAAAGAAGAAAAAATTTTCCTTTGAACGATTACCAGGCTCTCTTTGGGAAGTAGAAACAGATTTTAATTTAATAAAAATACATTCAAATATTTCTAAAATTTATGCTTTTCCCCGCACAGGTAAGATTCATCAAATTCGTGCAACATTATATTCCATTGGCTACCCGGTAGTAGGCGATAAGATGTATGGCTATGATGAAAATCTATTTTTAGAATTTATTGAAACAGGACTTTGTGAAAATCGATTTGGTATAGAAAGACAAGCTCTTCATGCTTATTCTCTCGAATTTGTTCATCCTTTTTCGGGCAAACAGACTATTATCCACGCAGAGGAGCCTGAAGATATGCGTAGCTTATTGTTATAACTTATTATCAAATTTTTCAAGACTTTTTACTGAAAACATATCTTTTAAAATTGTACCTTTCGATTGATTATCTACATTAGGTGCAAAGTTTCTATGTTTATCTTCTATGTCTATTGTTCTAAAATCTAAACTGAAGCGAGTTTTATTTGTTAGATTGGGCGATGTTCCATGTAAGTGAGATGCGGAAAATAGTAATAAGTCTCCGGCGTTGCAGGGTATTTTAATTGCATCATCGTATTTAATTTTCTCATTTAACTCTGGAAAAATTCTATCTTTATTTTCTTGTGAAGATTGAAAGCCACCCATTCTATTCCATGATTCATAGTCAAATTCATTTGAGTTATTTTTTACAGGTTTGGCAAAGTAATCCGGGTAAAAGCTAAATGTATCTTCCTTGCTTACATCGAATAAAGGTATCCACCAATTGATTTGATATTCAGGATTTGCATACCAAGTGTCTCTATGAATTGCAAAGGCGGGCTTTGCTTCTGGTATCCTATGAGCATAGGAGGTAATGCTTCGTAGCCGCATCAAGTCAAAGTAAGTAGTATCTATTGGAAAATTTAATTCTTTCATGATTAGCTGTATAAATTTTTTTGTTTCTGCTAAATTTGAAAACTCTGTTTTCTGGCTGGATAGAATTTTAAAAAAATATTCCTGTGAAACTGTATGCTCAAATTCTTTTAAGTTTTCTGTATGCAGGTTGTCTTTTAAAAATTGAACTGCGAATTTAGTTAATGCCTTTGAAGATTTACAATTTGTAAGTAAAAGAATTTTACCTTGAAAGATGAGTTCTTTCATTTTCGTGCAGGAAATCTTTGGATTGTAAATTAACAGGTTTTCTTTTTTCATATTATATTTACTTAGTAGTATATAAAATACTAACTAGAAATTTTGAAAAGAATTGACTCATTTCATTCTCTCTTACTAGTATAGCAATATGAAATTAAATCAATTCAAAAATCAAACCATACATTTATTGTTACTACTCGTCGTATTTATGAGTAGTACTTGTTCTCATCCCAAGGTGAGCATTCCTAAAGATACTGAGCTTGGAAAAGAATATCCAAATCCAAATGAAGAAGAAATTGCCAAACGAACATTAGAGTTAACACTCAATTCGATCAAGGAGAATTCGAAAAATGGTGGCAAAGTCTTACGTGATGCGCATCCAAAACATCATGGTTGTGTTTCAGGATCCTTTACGGTAGAGAGTTCTGTTCCCGCTTCCATGAAATTTGGTGTATTTTCTAAACCAGAGACATACCCTATTTGGATTCGCTTTTCTAATGGAGGAACTCCACCTAAAGACGATAAGGAAGGGGATATTCGTGGTATGGCGATAAAGCTTATAGGTGTAGAGGGAGAAAAATTATTAGAAGATGAAAAAAATGAGAAGACTCAGGATTTTCTCGTTATTAGCCACCCGGTTTTACCTGTCGGAGATCCGCAGGATTATTTAGATTTATTTGAAGCGGCATTTGCGAAGAAGCCCTTGCGTCATTTAATATTCAGTGGGCAATTTGGTGCTATCCGCAAGATAACAGCGCTTCGTGGTTTAAAAGTTCCATCTCCTCTAGGAATTCGTTACTTTAGCACGACCCCATACAAACTAGGAAATACTGCTGTAAAATATTCGGCTAAGCCGTGCAATAATTTTAAACCAGAAATGCCAGTGGAGTTAACACCAAATTACCTCAAGGATGCAATGACTAAGCATCTTTCTGAAAAAGAAGCATGCTTTGATTTTATGGTGCAACCACAAACAGATCCTATAGCTATGCCCGTTGAAGATCCAGCAGAAGAATGGGACGAAACTACTTCTCCATTTATAAAAGTAGCTACCATTAAGATCGACAAACAGAAATTTGACGCCCCAGAGCAAATGGAAGCTTGCGAAAATCTATCATTTACTCCTTGGCATTCACTTTCAGATCATAAGCCAATGGGAGGAATTAATCGTGTTAGAAGATCTGTATATATTGGAATTTCAAAATACCGTCATGAGGCTAATGGAGTACCGAGAAAAGAGCCAAGTAAGTAAAATAGTTAACGGTAAATAAGTCCCTCTATTCTTCAAGAAGTGGTATAAGTAAATTTATAAAGATGTAGGCATAAAAAATCCGAGCTTATTGCCCGGATTTCTAGATTTTAAATATTGTGAATCGCTAAATTATTTTGCTACACCAAGAGCTCTAACGGTTGTCATGTTTATATGTTTTCCATCATCTGTTGGGAGATTTTTTGCTTTTTGATAGTCATTGAGAGCTTTGAATGTTCCGCTGTCCGCGCTACTTCCATCAGTGGAACCTGGGTCAAATCCCGCTACTTTAAGAGCTTTTTGGATTTCACTTAGTCTTTCTTTGGTAGTGTTATTTTCACAAAGAATTTCTCTCCATTCTGCTTTCTCAGGCTGATCAATTACTTTCTTAGTTACAGTTTGATATTCAGCAGGAATAGCTGTCTTAACTTCTTTCTCTGGCTCAACTAACTTTTGAACTTGAACAGTTTTATATTCAGCAGGAATTTCTACAGTTCTAGTCGTTGCTGGAGTTTTTATAACTTGCTTAGTTACGATTGCTGTTTCCTCTGGAACTGGTATTTCTCTAGAGGCAGCAGGAGTCTTAACAACTTCCTTAGTTACTATTTTGTAAGTTGGAGGTACTTCTACCAAACACTTGATACCAGTGCTTGAATCTTTTCTCCACTCTGTATAGCCTTCTTTATCAATTACCTTTTCTTCTACAGTTTCAAATACAGCAGGAACTTGCTCAATTCTTTTACTAGCAGGCTTAACTACAACTTTTTCTTCAACAGTTTCATAAACTGCTGGAATCTGTTCAGTGGTTGTGCTTGCAGCTTTAACTAGAACTTGTTCAGTAACTGATTCATATCTAGCTGGTATTAAGTCGATCTTCTCAGAAGGCGCTCTTTTTACCATCTGCTCACTAACTTCTCTATAGGTAGCAGGTGTTGCAATTGGAATCCAACATTGACCAGGTCTCGCTCCGGGTGGGTTTTCTGGTAAAGAAGCAAATTTAGACACGCTTTCGTCAGCACTTCGCATTCCAACTTTTGCTTTTTCTGCTGGTGCATCATTTGCCGTACTTCTTGTTGTTGCTGTTGGTGCAGTGCTAGATGCAGTTTTTGCATCCTTAGCTACGGCAGCGTCCTTGGAATCTTTTGCACTAGTAGCATCTTTCGCGTCTTTTGAATCTTTTGCTGGGTCTTTTTTTGCGGTACTACTGCAAGTAGCAAAGACTGCTAAGACTAAGGACACGAGTATAACTTTAAAGCTAAAATTTCTTAACATTTTTTATTCTCCAATATATCGATTGTAACCATGTAGTTTTCTAAATAGAAAAAAGTAAAGTAGACTTTTGACTACCCTAAATACATCGAGATATTTTTTGATTTTCTTAATGATAGTTTTGTATATGTTAATTTATGTTAAAAAAAATTGAACTTTTTTTTACTGGATTGCAAATTGAAATTAGTAAAGGATAAGACTGATTATTTGTAGATGCTTTTTTCTTATTTATGCTGTGGGTTTTTCAAATAGTCTATTTAGCTTGCTTTAGCAAAAATTTTTACGTTGGAGTGCTAGTAAGTTTGATTGCAAAAATTGCTGACAGTATATAATTTCAGTTGATTCTTTGCTGTGTATTAATAATGTTTAAAAGTCTATGGCAAGTGAAATTCCACTCGGGGTAAACCCCCGAAAAATGATTCCATACAATGTTTTAGTAGCAGATGATTCAATTACAGAGCGCAAGTTAATTCAACAGTTTTTAAAATCTGCGGATTTTCACATAATTGGAGAAGCCACAAATGGAGAAGAAACTTTAACTAAATTAAATTCTCTACAGGGGCAAGTGGATATACTTTGTCTGGATTATAGAATGCCTGACATGAATGGCTCTGAAGTAATTCAAAGAGTTCGACCACTATTTCCTAAATTAATTATTATTTTAATAACCGCTTACACAGAAAAAGAAATTGTAGAAGAAGCGGTAAAATTAAAAGTAAATGCATTTTTAGTTAAGCCAATATCCAAATCTTCGATTTATGAAAAATTAACTTTTTTACTCGGACGTAGAGATCTTGCAGATAAAATGGTTGTTGGTTATAAACCCAGTGGAATTAATTTAGGCGAGATTCAAATTCCACCTCTGCGTGATGTTATGAATAGGGTTATAACGTTTGATTCAAGTAAGGTTGGAGGAAGCACTGAGCTTGAAACAATCATTGCTCCCGATAAGGCTTTAAGCTCTGATATTTTACGAATCGCAAATTCTAGCTTTTATGGTAGATCTGGAAATGTAAATACTTTAAAGTCCGCGATTACACTCATTGGTCTTGCTACGATTAAGAATATAGTAGTTCTTCAATTTAGAAAAAATTTTACGAAAAATTTACCGCAAGCACTATTCAAGAAACATTTGAATGAAATTCCTTTACTTACAGGTTTAATCGCTATAGATTTAACAGCACCCTTAAATTTAAAAAGTTTAAATGATCAAATCGTAGTTAGCTCCACTCTCAGAAAAGTAGGAATGACGATCCTCGCACAGAATCTTAAGCTTAGGTATTTAGATATTATAAAGTTGTATGAATATGGATCTAAACCATTAGAGCAATTGGAAAAGGAAGAACTAAATATTGACCATATTCAAATTGGTGTGAAAGTTTTTAAGCTATGGAATATGCCTAAAAGTTTACAGAGAGTAGTGGCAAATCAAGGTTTTACGCTACAGGATATAAAGAGTGTGGATGACCTTGATAGGCTGTTACGTATAGCAGAAATTTTTGCACTCAAAATGCTCGGAGTAACTATTACTGATGAAGACATGGATTTGCTAGTTAAGTTATTGCAGTTTTATAAAGCTCCGGAAGAATTGACAGCCCTTTTTAATGAAGATTATTATGCGAACATGAAAGGTCATCCATTCTTTGACTCTATTTAGTTCTATTTTTTTGAATGGATTTTTATGACTAGGTTTTCATATTTGTATTTGATCCATGAAATATATTATCGTTAGTCACATTGTAAAAATCATTTTATCCTTTTGGTTTTTCTTTATTCGAAAGCAAAATTATTTTGTTCCTGAAGAGACTGAAAAATACTTAAAACAAAAGAATGGTTTTATTTTCGCAGGATGGCATAATCAAATTCTTTCCTTAACCAGGCATGTTGCATACTATTTGCAGCGTGACAGACATATTCTTTTAACTCCTCTGGTCTCTCTTTCAAAAGATGGGGAATTTATTTATCAAACTTTTCTTCGATTTAAAATGCAATCTGTACGTGGCTCCACAAGTAAAGGTGGATCTACCGCTCTTCGTCAGATATTAAAAGCAATCAAAGAAGGGAAAGTTCCAATTTTTACTCCTGACGGTCCACGCGGTCCGGCTTTAAAAGTGCAGACAGGTGTTATTCAAATGGCATCCCTGACTAAACTGCCTATTATTACGTTCTATTCTAAGTTTGATGAATACTATGAGTTTAAAAGCTGGGACAGGCAAAGGTTTCCAAAGTTTTTAGCCAGGGAATGGGTAGACTATTCGGAGCCTTTCTTTATTCCAGAAAAAATAGAGAATTATGAAGAGTATGCGCTTGAATTAGAAAAGAGAATGCTAGAGCAAATTTCGCGACTGGATAAAATTGTAGAAGAAGCAAAATCAAAGAGGTAATTATGTTTTCAGTATTTAGTATTTCAAAAAAATCTAACCTGTTTTTAGTTTTATTTTTCATTATTTTGTTTGAAAGTTGTATTATTGGGAATTCCATTAAGTTTCCTTCTCTCGGACCTGAACGAGAGACAGAGCTTACTGAGCATATTATGGAAGGTGTGGATAAAGATAAAATCTTAATTCTGTCTGTAGATGGTGCAATATCCGAAAGCCCTTCTGGTGGAAATATCTTTGGAACCGGTGGGAGCGAATCAACAGTATCCGCTATCATAAATGATCTTTTTAAGGCAAGTTTTGACAGGGATATTAAGGGAATCATTCTAAAAATAAATTCTCCCGGTGGCACAGTTACAGGCAGTGATTTAATCTATAAAGAGCTAATGAAATACAAAGCTGCAACAGGAGTTCCAATCGTTGCATTATTTATGGATAAGGCTGCGAGTGGAGGATACTATGTTGCCATGTCTGCGGATAAGATTGTTTCTCTCCCTACGGCAGTCACAGGCTCTGTTGGAGTAATTTTATCCGGTTTTAATGTAAAAGAAGGGCTTGATAAACTCGGAGTAAAGGATCAGTCCATTACATCTGGTGTAAACAAGGCTATTGGTTCTCCTTTTTCTGAAATGAAGCCAGAACAAAAACTAATCCTACAATCGATTGTAAATAATCTTTACGAAAGATTTTTTAATATTGTCAAGACGAATCGTCAGAATGTTTCCGAGCAGAGGCTAAGAGAGATTTGCGACGGTAGAATTTTTACTGCTGACCAGGCATTAAAGGAAGGCATGATAGATAAGGTTGGATATTTTGAAGAGGCTGTACTTGAACTTATGAAGATGGATAGGTATTCTAGAAATGCAACGCCTAATAACAATAAGCCTCGAATAGTTTATTACTCACACATAAAGCAAAAAGTCCGTAGCGTTTACCAGATATTAGCCGAACAATCTAATACTTTCGGCGCATTGGAAAGTCTTTTAAAGGCAGGCACCGAAGTGAAATTTATGTATCTCTGGTCTTATTAATGCTTTTTAATTCTATTCCATTTTTAATTTTATTTTTATTCACTTATCTTCTCTATTGGAATATAGATGATAAGTATAAAAAATATGTCATAGCGGGTTCATCTTTTCTATTCTATTTATACTATGATATTTTAGCTACTGCTCATTTCTTTGCTGTTATTGCTGTGAATTTTTATTTCAGTGAAAAAATGTTTGCTCTAAAACAAAAAGGGGGAGATACAGGAAGGTTATTAAAAATTATCCTCCTACTAAATCTCGTAAACTTAGCTTTTTTTAAATACTTTTATTTTCTTTTGGATTCTTTCTTTAGTTTGACTCATTCTCAAATGTTTAAAGATCTTTCCTCTTCGGTAAATATTATTTTACCTCTTGCTATTAGTTTTTATACCTTTCAATTGATTGCAATACAAGTAGATATTCATCGTGGTCGGGTGCTTGAACGAATTACTTTTTTTGATTATACAATCTTTATTATTTTTTTCCCACAGTTAATTGCCGGACCTATCATGCGGACTTCTGATTTTTTGCCAAGATTGAATAGTCCAGTTATAGATTCTGATTCAATGAAGAGAGGAATATTTTTACTAATAGTTGGTCTTTTTAAGAAGGTTGTGATTGCGGATAATGTTGGTTCGCTTATAGCACCTGTTTTTATGGATTCGGATAAATATCATTTTGTTTCCATTTTTATAGCTTTTCTAGGATTTGCGGCGCAGGTGTATTCCGATTTTAGTGGATATACAGATATGGCAAGGGGACTTGCACTTCTACTAGGCTTTGAAATCCCTGAAAATTTTACAGGTCCTTTTTATTCTGCGTCTTTTACCGAGTTATGGTCTAGGTGGCATATCACTCTTTCTACATGGCTTAGGGATTATCTGTATATACCGCTCGGTGGAAATGCTAAGGGCTTTCATATGAGCAATGTGAATATGTTCATTACTATGGTTCTAGGTGGACTATGGCATGGGGCAAATCTTGCTTTTGTGTTATGGGGAGCTTACTTTGGAATAATACTTTGGATAGAGAGAATTTTCTTTAGTAAAGGTTATACTCTGACTCCTAAGAATCCTATTTTACTCTTTTTAAAACGGATGTTCGTATTTGTTTTATTTTCGCTTTCTGCCATTTTCTTTAGAAGTGGAGCTTACGGTAATGATTCTACAGCGATTATGTATAAGCTTTCTGCAAATTTCTTCGGAATGAACTCGGGAAGAGCAATTTCCGGAAGAGATGAGGTTATTCTTTATATTGTTCTGGCGCTCCTTTTAAATTACTTTCAATATAATTCTAGGATTATCATTCAGTGGAAAAGATTTCAAAATATTTTACTCCCTCTAGCATCTTTGCTAATATTCCTTCTCCTTGGACTTTTTGGAGATGGGGGTGGGGATTTTATTTATTTTCAGTTTTAGATTAGTCAATGAAGAGCTGCCTTTTGTTACTTGCACTCCTTCTTACTTTGGACTGTCAGTCCGTTTGGTATAGAAGTTTACCTGAAGAAAAGTCTATTGCAAATCGTAGCTACATTGGATTATGGAGAAAGAAAACGAATCCTAGGTCAGCTATCAATTCATCATGGCATAAAAATAACTGGTCAGAGAAAATTCAATTTGAAGAGGGAGGAAAGTTTGTAAAGACCTATGAATCGGAGGATTTAATTGGTAGAAGTATTAAACAAATTACGATAGAAGGACAGGGAATATACAGAGTCCAGAAAAATTGGATCCTTTTAGAAACTAAAGTTATAAATGAGATTGAAAAACTAGACGGCGAAATCAAAAAAAAAGAGAGTAAGACAGTTGATTCAGCGCTCTTATATTATTATTATCTGGATGGAAATCTAATTATTCCGATGATTTATGATATGGGATACAGTGAAAAAAATTTTGGGGTAAAGGATGGTGTTTCTGTGCCCTATGATGATAAAAATTTCAATTTTTTTCGGTATATTAAAATATATGCTTTCAAAGAATTTCAATCTCATGCTTACTATCCTGAAAATTGAGAAATAATATGGCGAATCCCTTTAGCGTCTACAAACAGCGAAAATATATTATTATTCTAAAGAATGCAGTACTTCTTTGTATTTCCGTCTTATTTGTCCTATTCCTTGATCAAATCAATATTGTTCAGGTAAGCCAGGGGTTATTTTGGATAGGTTATAACTCTTTTTTTGTCGCTATTTTTTGTCTTTTGAATTTTCCTGAGCTAAAATATCTAAAGAAGCTTTTTGACCTATTAAACTACTTTCATACAAGTGAGAGTCACTCCTTAGATTTGGTAAATCTGAACCTACAAACATTTGTTTTTCCATTGAATTTGAATGATGAGAATTTCGAAGTCTTTGGAAAGTTACAGCCTGCCACTTATTTAGGTGGGGATATTATCAATCATGCGCGCGATCGTGAGGGCAACTATTGGTTTGCCGTTGGAGATGCTTCCGGTCATGATTTAAACTCGCATCTATTTAGTATGATGATTTTAAATCAAATGAATTACCTCGTTAACCTGGCAAAGACACCCAAAGAAATGAACTCCATGATGAATCAGGTTTTAAAAGAGCGGATTCAGAGTTATCCTATTCCAGTTAATAGCTATGCTTCCTTAGGATTATTAAAGGCAGATCCAAATGGAAACTTCCAGCATTATGGGTTACATCCTAATTTTCTTCTGTATCGAGTGGATAAGAAAGATATTGAAATTATTGAGACCAGTGGACATTTTATTGGAATCGAAGTATCGAATGCTATTCACTCTAATTCGAAAGAAGAGCCTAGTAACCGCCTTTTTTCAATGCACAAAGGAGATATTCTATTTTGTTTTACGGACGGGTTATTTGAGCAAAGGAATAAAGAAAGAAAGTATTTCGGGTATCGTTTATATGAGTTTATTAAAAGTGAGGATAAAAGTAATTTACCGTTGTTTGCTAAGAAGCTTTTTGATGCAGTGAGGGATTTTGCTGGAAATAAAACTATAGATGATGATATGACTATTCTAATTATTCGTAAGAAATAAAAATCTATCTTAAAAAAGGTGCATCTTTCCAATCCCAATTCCTACCTGGATTTATATCAATATTGTTTGGCGTAAGATTCCATAAATAAGTCTCCATGTATTGCGCTCCCTTAAAATTTATACAAAATGAAATAAAAAACGATAGTAGGAATATTCCAAATAAAAAAGATTTTTCGTTTATATATTTAAGAAGAAATATTAAGTAATATACTAAAAATGGAATCATATCAGATAATAAGCGATAGCCATACGAATGTCCTCCCCACCAGTTTAGGTTTCGTGATACTAAAATCCAGTGCAGGGTAATGATTGAGAATAGAGCATAATCTAGCCCGGTAAG
>JANMOF010000589.1:0-1973 GCA_031368925.1 Leptospiraceae bacterium | reverse complement strand
GCTAAAAACTTACTGGTGCAAAAAGTAGACATTAAAACTATATCCACTGCTACAGGTTTATCTCCCGAGGAAATTTTAAAATTATAAAAGTTGGTTTTTAGACTTTGTTTGTTTTTGAGCGCAGTTTTTTTATGCAAGCACAGCCAATCATACAGTATTCATTGTAGCACTATTTTCTTAGCTTGGTCAATCAATTTTTTGAAAATTTAGTTCAAATATATTTTAGTCAAATACAAATAAAGTATTAATTGTATTAGTTGAGATTTAATCTTGCATTTAGTAAAATCAATAGATTATTAAATGAGGATTAAAATGAATTTAAATCAAAAACTAATAAAACCAAAAATAGGATTACTAGAACTAGCAAAAAGTCTAGGAAATATCTCGGCAGCTTGTAAAACAATGGGGTATAGCCGTGATAGTTATTATCGATTCCAAGAATTATATGAAACTGGTGGTGACGAGGCGTTATATGAGATCAGTCGTAGAAAGCCGATACTAGCAAATAGAGTAGATCCTGCTGTTGAGAAAGCCGTATTAGATATGGCAATAGAATATCCTGCTTATGGCCAACTTAGAGTATCAAATGAATTAAAGAAAGTAGGAATCTTAGTATCTCCTGGAGGTGTTCGTTCTATATGGCTTCGTAATGAACTAAACAATATCAAGAAGCGTTTAAATGCCTTAGAAGCAAAGATGGCGCAAGATGGTATAGTGTTAACTGAATCTCAACTACAAGCTCTAGAAAAACGTAAAGCTACTAAAGAAGCTCATGGTGAAATAGAAACAGAGCATCCTGGTTATTTAGGATCTCAGGACACCTATTATGTTGGCACTTTTAAAGGTATAGGCAAGATCTATTCCCAAGTTTATATTGATACTTACAGTAGAGTAGCTGATGCTAAATTATATGAAGATAAAACTGCTCTGACAGCTGCTGATATCCTAAATGATAGAGTATTACCTTGGTATGAAGAAGAAGGTATTCCTGTGTTGCGTATATTAACAGATCGTGGCACAGAATATAAAGGAAAGATTGAAAATCATGCTTATCAGCTATTCTTATCTATTGCTGGTATTGAACACACAACAACTAGAGCTTATTCTCCACAAACTAACGGTATATGCGAGAGGTTCAATAAAACAATGAAAAATGAATTTTTTGACGTAGCTATGCGTAAAAAAATATACTCTTCTGTCGAAGAGTTACAACGAGATCTTGATACTTGGTTACATTATTATAATTACGAGCGACCACATTCTGGTAAGTACTGCTATGGTAAAACTCCAATACAGACTTTTATAGATAGCAAAAAATTGGCTCTTGAAAAAAATAATGAAATCTTGTACCTTGAGAACTTGTCTGACAGTGATAATTCTACTTACAATCAGATAGGGTAAATTATAGTGTCTGTAAGATTAAGTCTTGATTTGTACACATAATATTTGCAATAAAAATGTTAGTAATTAAATAAGTTTTTGAATTTCATCAATGGATAACCCTGTAATTTTAGCTACTTTTTCTACAGTATCTCCGTCTAATAACATAGCTTTAGCAATTTCAACTTTTTCTTCGGTCTTACCTTCGGCCTTACCTTCAGCTTTACCTTCGGATTTTGCTTGTTTTAGCATATATTCTTCGGCGGCTTTATTATCCATAATACGTTTAGTCTCCTGCTCGTAGGTAAGTAATTCTTCTTCCGTCCAGTTGAACTGGTTTAATTCCTCATAAGCTCTCTCTATGACTAAGTCAGAGCCGATTAATTTAC
Source organism: Leptospiraceae bacterium (assembly GCA_031368925.1). Classification (GTDB taxonomy): domain Bacteria; phylum Spirochaetota; class Leptospiria; order Leptospirales; family Leptospiraceae; genus UBA2033. Next base: position 204 of record JANMOF010000589.1, on the reverse strand, counting down.
GTAAGTCCGCTTCGCTGGTTTTATTTGCATTTTTGAAAAAATAACACCATTTTTCAATAATATTGGTAAGTAGATTTATGTCAGTGATTTTGAACTTAGGTAGTTCAATAAAAGTAAAAGAGAAATCTTTTAAATCATGAGTATAAGATTCTTTATCAAGAATAATATGATCGGACTTATAGAATATTTTATCTTTAAATATAA
>JANMOF010000561.1:0-4517 GCA_031368925.1 Leptospiraceae bacterium | reverse complement strand
TCATTCCTGCCTGCCGGGCAGGACTGCCCGAAAAATTATAGAGCAGCGCGAAGGGAACTTTTAACCAGTACCCGCAATCCAGATAAGGGACGGGTGCAGAAACTATCAAAATTCGATTGAATGAAGTGAAGAGTTTAAGTGTGTTATTATGCTTGTTGGTGAAGAACACCAACAAGTGCGGAGTAATTTTTGTAATTGAATTTTCTCCAGCTTATTGTTAAAGGATTGAAACAGTGCCAGTATTATTTTTCTTCTGTAGTACATCAGAACAAAGGTACCAACATTTTTAAAGACTTTGGATGAGTTTGAGTGATTTGGTATTTACTTAGTGTCCATTTCTACTTTATCCGCTATGAACCTATAGGATTTAACTAATGACTCAAAAGCAACTAACGAATCTAAAAATCCTTCGCGTGTGCGCGAAGACATGATGATCATAACTCCGGTTAGCCCGGCATCGACATAGGCGATGGCTTCAAAATTTTTGTACGATTTGCCCGACAAATATTTTACCTCGGCTATTACACCTTTTTCTATTTTGATTCTTTTTTCGTTTGATATTTTGATGTCCGGATAGTTACGTTTAAAATTGTCCAGGTCATAGCGGATCAGTTTCTTTAAACTGGTATGAACGCTGTCCTGAAAAGAGGCTGTGTTGGCATACATGACCGTTGATCCTTTGGCCCACGATTCTCCTTTTCTGTAGAACACCACGTGAATGCCCTAGCTAACTCCTGCTCGATTATCCAGTACCCAACCAGCTGGAGCAATTAAACCAAAGGCATGGTTGCGGCCGTAAATAATTCCCGCACCGCCATCTTCCTGCCCGAAAGCTGTTAAACCGAAAAAACTGATGAGCAAAATGAGGAGTGTAGGTTTCATGGTGAAATCAACTATAAATGTGATCACATGAAGGGGGTTAATATTGTTATGCTTTGTTTGAGGGAACTGGTAATTTTCTGAACCTATCAATTTCTTCAATTAGATTTTTAAGCTCCATTGGTACCGTAGCTTTCTTTAAATTACTAATTATGTTTGATTGAGTAATTGTTATCTTATAGTCGTGTTGAAGTTTTTCATTCAGACTTGAAAGGAAATCCTTTCCGGGTAATATTTTAAGACGTTGATTAACGTCAGCCCAGATTATTTCAAATTCTTTTAGTATAACCTCGATGATAGTTGATTCATCATTTCTTGGATTTAAGCTTTTTTCAAATTTAATCCTATGAGATTGTAATTGTGCTTGGGTTTTGTGTTTAAAGATATCTGAAATAGTGTTTATCAATTGATTAATATCTAGATCAAATACAATTGAGTCCCCTTTTCTAATATTTGATTCCTTTATCCGTTCATGCACGGCTTTCTCAATTGCTTCTGGCATCAGCAGAAAATTCTCAATTTCCTTGCAGGAGTGAATATGAGCAAAGTGATTACCACTTTTTAGGTCTTTTAGTTCTTCTGTTATTTCTTTTTCAGAACGATAATCTCGATCAAAGATTACTGCCGAAAGAATTTTGGACCCAATTGTCTTTTCAATTCCATCCTTAAAGGCTCGAAGGCGCGTAGGATTAAATCCCTCAATTGGAACAACAGCAAAATCCGTCCGATTGGCAACCTGCTCTTTATTTATAACTCTCGCGATTTTTGAGAATACTGAAAAATCTTTGCCCTCTACAAATAGCACTCTCTTCGATTTAGCAATTTGTGTTAGAACAGGATTTAAATTTGATCCCAATACCTGGAAAATGTCTTTTAACTGCGAAGGATCCTTAATTCGTTTTCCTGATTGATTTGATTTATTTATTAAAAGAATATCATTCAGTTCAGCTTCACTAATTAATTCTGTGGAATGAGTGGCAATAATAATAGCTGGCCCAAGAGCTTTTAAAATACCAAGTAACTGGCGTTGTAAATCAGAATGTAAATAGATATCGGGCTCGTCAATTAGAAATATAGACGCATTCTTATTCTGAACAATATAAGTCAACATTTGACACCAAACTTGAAACCCAAACCCAGCCCAAAATATTTCTCTAGGAATTCTTTCTTCTGGGCAGAACATATCAAGAGTTGCCTCATTTCCGGAATTATTTACTTCGGGCTTAGATATATCCATTCCTGGCCAAGTGGTCCTGACCAGTTCCCTAAACTCAATGAAATTCTCACCGTAGTGGTGCCAAATATTTCTAAAATTCCTTGATGCTGTATATGTCATCAATGCAAGCCTCGCAGCCTCCTTTTGGTAGAGTTTTTCTTTGTGTTCAACAGGGCCAAGTATTGGCACAAAGCCGATTTCAATAGTTACAGCCTCTTTGAATTCCCTTGGGGATCTAACAATTCTTGAATCAGATTCATAATTTAAGTAGCAGACTCCTATTTCTGGAAAGAAAATCTGTAAATTAGATCCATCAGATAATCTAAATCTTATGACCGCTGAACTTCGTCATCATAATTGTGAAAGACATTTTCTGTAGCGACCGGAACTTGAGTCAAATCAATCGAATATCCAAATACTTGATTACCCTTAGGATCTTTAATTAATATGGGCTTTCTTGTTTTTGCTTTACGAATACCCTCCGACAGAATTTTTAATGCTCCAATAACGGTTGACTTGCCGGCATTGTTGGGGCCAACAAGAATATTGAAATCGGTCAATGAAACTGTAAACTGATTAAAGCTCTTATAATTGCTAAATTTTATTAATGTGATGTATTGCATGTCTTAGTCATTGGAGAGATAAATGAATCATAAATGTTGCTATTTAGATTTAGTTGTTTCATTCTGTTTAGCTTAATCCTATTTTGTTACACTCTTAACACCTCACCTCAAACACAGCCTGCGGCCCATGGAAGATAAGCTTTATCTTTCATAGCTTCACTTCATTTAATTGAAAGAAGGCAGAAGGTGATGTTAAAAAAAATTTGTGATGATGTGTAGATCATGTGGCGGGTTCGTCTTTCCACATAAATTTGCCCTTTGTTAGCCAAGAATAACCAAACGCCCATAGGGCAAAAGACTCAAACCAAAAAGTGGTATTGTAATCGTTTCGTTGTTCTTCGTTTAGTACCAGAAAACTTAGCCCAATGCAAGCCAGGCAGCTGATCATCACCCAACCACAAATGATGTATAATGTATTTCGTTCTTTTTCTGCTTTGGTAGGCTTGGTTTCTTTAACTGTTTTGGTAAACAGCTTTAATGAAAACCAGATGAACACAGCAAACAATAACACAGCTGACGCAAAGTGTACAACACGTATCGCCAGCATGTCGCTCTGGCATGGAAAGAGCGCCACACCTAATGCAAACGCAAAACCAAAATTAGCAAAGCGGTTGTCAATTGGTTCGTAGCCACGGTATGACAAGAGAAAGAAACCTAACACAAAAAGAATCCCTACCAGGAAATTTCTCCCTTCCGTATAATAGTAGTCGCTGATGGAATCTTGTATAGTGAGGCTTTCACCAAAGATCAGGCAGGCTAATGGCAATAGTACAGGCAATGCAGCACCAGTCAAACCAATGAGTTTTCTTAAGGCCAGGTAAGAAATGATTTGTTCGTTTTTGCGGGAGGTGGATTGCATGCTAGTTAGGTTTAATAATTTATTAAAAGATTAATGCCTCCCCATTTATGTTTTTCCAATGCAAAGCTGTACTCTTTCGTTCGGATCGATTGATAATAGCTTAGTGTAGTTGACCGAAAGTTAATTGTAAACCCATAATCTAACTGACCAAATAAATTATTAACATTTTGATTTGATAAACTGTATACACTTTTTCTGTTTGATAGCCCCCCTTGCAGCATGGAGTTTTCAAGTACATATCTGATTTGGGGCCTGGTGAATACAAAAATCTGTGGAACATTTCTTAGAAATTTTGTAATAGATTTCAGCAATTTAGCCTCTGAATCTTCTTTATTAAATTTTATGATTGGCGTAGAACCGAAATTGTATGAATTAAAATAAGGAGTCATATATCCCAAACGGATTAAGCCACCCAGGGCTAGATTATTGAAAACTGTTCCTGCATTTACTTCCCCTGAGTAATTAATCTCAAAGATATTTTTTACAAATTCTTTCCCTACTTCATGCTTAGCCAATTGCCTTTTGAAGTAATTTGGCGGGAACGACCATATTTCTCCCTCATATCTGAATACATAGTTAAATCCTAAGTCAGAATCAATCTGATTAGACCAGCCAGCTGGTGTTTTGGCATGAGTTATCTTGTGTATGAATGCCTGTGTTTCACCCGCAAAGGCGTAGGGACCGATTACACCTAAGTATAATTCTGACGTAACTCTGCTCAGGTGTTCACTTTTAAGATTAGTAGAAATGGCTTTTACACCGCCATATAGCCACCCAGCATATGGTCGTTCATCGGTTTGAATTGTGGGGACAGTAATATCTGTAGGGGTATACATATTTTGTCCAAAAAAGAAACCGTACATAAAATCAATGCTGTCCTTTACTTTCTTCTTAATGAGTAGTTTATTCAATATATAATTTTTGCTTTCAAAACGTGGCC
>JANMOF010000560.1:0-16792 GCA_031368925.1 Leptospiraceae bacterium | reverse complement strand
TTGCGGTGCCGTCTCCAGGACAACCACGTGGCAGGGGACACCCGCCTGTCGTGCCGCGTAGGCGACGCCCTGACCGGCGCTCCTATAGGAGAGGGGCGGGCTGGAAGCCGGGGAGAGGTAACGTCTAGTTTATATAAAATTTTCCGAATTGACTAAATAACCCTGCATAGTTTTCTTTTTCTAGAAAGAGAACTATGAGCTTAACTGCAAACCAAAAAAAATTATTAGAAGAATACCGAAAGCTACCAGAGTTTTCAAAGCAAGTCTTAACTCTTTTTTCTTTGGCATATTTTGAAGTCAATCAGACTAGAATGTATGGAATGGTAAATAGTTCCCCGTTCAAATCATTTCGCTACGGGACAATAAAACTAGATACACTAAAACATCATGTGCAAGAACTAAAACGGCTAATATTACTTATCCTTCCGGAGGGAAAGGGGTATAGATGTAATCCAGAGGTTATCGAACTAATTGCACGCGAATCAATTAGTGACGGCATATTTAAAATAGCCGCTAGAACGATTGAATACGCGGCAGAAGAAAGTTATCAAATTACAAATAACGATACATTTGTCTTAGGTCGTATTGCACTCTACCGGGGAGATAAAAATATTTTCGGAGAATTCGATAGAATTAAAAAATCTAAACGAAATTATTATTCATTTAGAAGTCCTGAATTCTACGTTTTCGAGGTATTATCCGTTCTGAATAATCCATATGACCCAGCGTTCATGGAGAAGTTTGAATTTCCTGGGGAGTATTTCGAAAAATTTTATAGTAATACAATCTTTCTATCTATGGAAAACGGAATTCCAAATCCAGAGCCGATCGAGTTTATAATTCAACTTTGTAAGGCAGAGGACAAGCGGATAACAGGAATGATCCTTGATTTAATCTGTGAGCATTTACTTTTTCAGGGACGCTTTCAAGAAAGACAAGAAATTTATAGCTTACGTGAAAAACTAGTCGGCACACCAAATTCATTTAACGATGGATTGAAATACTTCATTGAAAATAAAGCCAATGAAACAATTTCTTTATTTGAGTCTGGCATTAGTAATATGAAAAAACTGGCGAATAATAAGAATTATACGATTAATTCTTATTTGAGTATTATTTATTTCTTTGCACTTTTGAAAGAAGGCGAATCTGAAAATTACGAGTCCGCAAAAAACTATTCTTTAAAAATTTCAAAAGATATTAATCATCCTTTTAGATTTTCTTTTCAATCGCTGCACGGCTTATGCCTATTTGTCTCTGGATTAGAAAGAAATATGAATAAAATTCAAATTGGTTATCTGCCACCATCCAGTGTTGATTTTTGGAATGTATTCGTCTATGCCGTTGTTTTGTATTGGATAAATCCAAAGTTATCTGACAAAAGTTTACCATACTTAAAAAAATCTCTTGCTAATGTTAAAAAATCCAATTATAAATGGATGGAAATGCAATTACTAGATTTAATTGCAAAGATAGAAAAGACAGAATCGAAAGAAGCATTAAAATTAAAAAAAGAGTTAAATAGTTTTTTTATAGCAGATATAATTGAAAAAAAAGAAGATTGGCATATTATTCTAAATGCACTTAGTTCGATTAAAAATAAACCAACAGCGGCTAATAAAGATCTGCCTGATAGAAAGCGAATTGCCTGGTATATAGGTTATGATAGGAAGCGAAATAGTTGCTTAGAAATTGAACCGGTAGAACAAAGTTATTCCGAAAAAACAGGATGGTCGGCAGGAAAACCTATATCCTTAAAAAGACTAAAAAACGATTCTAGTAAAATTCCATTCCTCTCAGATCAGGACATTAGAGCTATTAGTTATATTAAAGCATATTCACAGAATTATTATGGAGGACTTGATTACTCTCTAGATTCTAATGTTCTCTTAGAGTTAGCCGGACATCCTTTTTTATTCTGGTCGGATTTAAAAACTCGCTTTGATTTGGAGAGAGGCGAACCGGAATTAACCGTAGAAGAAAATGATAAGGATAATACGATTAAACTACAACTTCATCCTAATAATATTGATGAGGATGAAAAATACACTTTGCATTTAGAAACACCCTCTAGGCTAAAACTAATTGTGTTTTCTAATGAGCATAGGCAAATTGCTAAAATCCTGAGTGGGTTAAATGTAAAAATTCCAAAAGAAGCAAAAGAGCAAGTTTTAAAAGCAATTACAAATTTATCTAGCTCTATTTTAATTCAATCCGATATAGGCGGAGCTGAATCGCAGACTGAAAAAATAGAGGCAGTCTCTACGCCTTATCTTCATTTATTGCCTTACGACGCAGGTTTACGGGTAACAGGATTTTGCCGACCATTTGCCGGGAAAGGTCCTTATTACAAACCTGGTAAAGGTGGAAAAAATCTGATAGCAGAAATAGATGGAAAAAAACTTAGCACCACTAGAAATTTATTAGAAGAGGAAATGCGCTTTAGTGAATTATTACGATTATGCCCAACTCTTCAATCTATAAATTTAGTTTCAGAATACGAATGGATTTTGGAAGAACCGGAAACCTGCCTGGAAGTAATATCAGAAATTCAAACGATAGGCGACATTGCGATTATTGAATGGCCCGAAGGAGAAAGATTTCGAATTAAAAAACAAGCAGACATTTCTAAATTTCATATGGGCATTAAAAAAGACAATGATTGGTTTTCGGTGAACGGAACTCTCGACTTAGGAAACAAAGACATTATAGAGATGCAAGTCCTACTGGAATTACTTGAGCAAAGTCCAAGTCGATTTATTAAAATGAGTGATGGAAGTTTCCTTGCATTAACCGCTACGTTCAGAAAACAGCTAGATGAATTGCAAGCCTTCTCTGAATCCACAAAAGAAGGACTTCGCTTTTCTCCTTTAATCGCTCCGCTAATGGAAGATATGACTTCGCAGGTAGCAAGCCTGAAAGCGGATAAGGCTTGGAAGTCGCAGGTGGAAAAACTTAAAGCGATAAAAGATTTTAAGCCAGAACTTCCAAATACATTTCAAGCGACACTACGTGATTATCAGATGGAAGGTTTCGAGTGGTTAGCCCGACTTTCGCATTGGGGCGTTGGTGCTTGTCTTGCTGATGATATGGGACTCGGAAAAACAATTCAATCTCTCGCCATTTTATTAACTCGTGCTGCATCAGGTCCAAGTCTTGTGATTGCGCCTAGCTCTGTATGTATGAACTGGCATACAGAGAGTATGCGCTTTGCACCAACAATAACAACTATTCAATTTGGAGGAAAAAATAGGGAAGAGGTTGTTAAAAAATTAAAGCCTTACGATGTTTTAATTTGTAGCTATGGAATGATTCAGCAAGAAGATGTTGCGGAGATTTTAAAATCAGTAGAGTGGCAAGTTGTAATTTTAGATGAAGCACAGGCTATTAAGAATATGTCTACCAAACGCTCGCAGGCAGTGATGAGTTTGAAAGCAGGCTTTCGTCTTCTCACAACAGGAACTCCGATCGAAAATCATCTGGGGGAATTATGGAATTTATTTAGATTCTTAAATCCAGGTCTTTTGGGTTCCCTAGAAAAGTTTAACGAGCGTTTTGCGATACCAATAGAAAAAAACAAAGACAAAGCTGCTCGCAATCAGCTTAAAAAATTGATTCAACCATTCCTATTACGAAGAATGAAAAACCAAGTGTTGGATGAACTACCGGAGAAAACAGACATTACCCTCCAAGTGGAACTGAGTGATAAGGAAAGATCCTTTTACGAAGCACTCCGTTTAAATGCGATAAAAAAACTAGCCAGTAAAGACCTGCCTCCCGGACAAAAGCATTTACAAATCCTAGCTGAAATCATGAAACTCAGACGCGCTTGCTGCAACACTAAATTAGTAGAGGCTAAGATAGATTTACCTAGTTCTAAATTCGAAGTATTCACAGAAATCTTAGAGGAACTCCTGGAAAACAAGCACAAAGCACTTGTATTCAGTCAATTTGTAGATCATCTTGCAATAATAAAAAAATATTTACAGGATAAGAAAATCTCTTTTCAATACCTGGATGGAAGCACACCGATGAAAGATCGTAAGCTTAGAGTAGATGCATTCCAAAAAGGAGAAGGAGAGGTATTTCTAATTAGCCTCAAAGCGGGTGGAACAGGTCTTAACCTCACAGCGGCTGATTATGTTATCCACATGGATCCCTGGTGGAATCCAGCCGTCGAAGACCAAGCCTCTGACAGAGCGCATCGCATCGGTCAGAAAAGACCCGTAACGGTTTACAGGCTAGTAGCCAAAGACACCATCGAAGCAAAAATTGTAGATCTTCATAAGCATAAACGTGATTTGGCGGATAGTCTTCTGGAAGAGACAGATATGAGCGGTAAGATTTCTGCCGATGAGTTGCTGAGTTTGTTGAAGGGCGGGTAATGATAATATACCCATTAACTCTAAACCCTAAAATAATCAATCTGTTCTTTGAGGTTGTTCGCCATATGGGCAATAGCCTCTGAGTTAGAACTCAAATCAGACATGCTAGATGCATTCGATTGTATGATGCCGCTTACATTGAATATTGCATGACCTATTTCGTTCAAGGCAACTTTTTGTTCTTCCATTGCTTGTTGAATTGCATCGGTTCCTGATTTCATCTTACCCGCTTCTGCGTTAACGATTGAATTAATATTTATTTCTTCGTTCATTTGATTTTTCAAATCACCTATTGTCGTGTCGATAGTATTTACAGCTTCGATGATTCGTCCGATCAGTTGAACGATATTAGTAATGATCACACTTCCCTTTCCTATTTCTTCTTCATTTTGTTTGATGATGGAATTGATATTGCTAATGCTATTGCTTGTTTTAGAGGCGAGGCTTGCTACTTCATCGGCGACAACAGCAAAACCTTTACCGGCTTCTCCTGCTCTTGCTGCTTCGATTGCAGCGTTTAACGCCAGTAAGTTTATTTGTTTAGATATTCCGTTTATTATTTCCATTACGCTTGTTATCTGCTTGGAACTCTTACTTATATTTTGAATACTTAGATTCATATTATGTAAGGAAACTTTTCCGACATCGGCATCCTTAGTGATCGCATTAATTTTAGTTGAGGCATTACCCACTCTTAAATGCATACCCTGTATTATAGCAGATAGTTCATTCATTTTACTCAGTAAATGATTGACTGTATTTGTTTGGCTGATAGTTTTCTGGCTTACATTTTCTGCACTCGATGTAATCTCTTCGATAGCAGCGGAAATTTGTTCTGCGGTAGAAGCTTCCGTTTGGCTGTTTTCGGAAATATTACCTATCGACTTATTTATATTAGTCGCAGAAATTGCCATCTCCTTTGAAACCTTTTGATTGTTCTCTATAATATTTCTTAGGCTATAAATAAAAGTGTTGAGGCTAATCGAAATAAGCCCTATTTCATCAAGCGTTGGAGTATTCGTTTTTTGGTTTAAGTTTCCTTGAGACATTAGTTCTACTACCTCTGAATTCTTAACAAGATAACTTAATTTTTTTGCAAAAATAATATAGACGATAAACCCTGCAAGTATTGCCCCAAATACAATTAAGCCTACCATGTACATAGCTGTTTGGAAGGCAGGTAATTCGACATCGTTCAAATTAATGGTAGTTAAAGAAGTAATTCCATTGGAATTTGAGGAAACCTCTTTTAGCAAAATTTTATTTGCGTTATTGAAGTGATACGATACAATCTCAGCTTTTTTTGCTTCTGCAATTTTTTCACCAAAAGAAAAAGCTTTGATAGAAGTAAGTAAAAGTTTTGAATCTGGATGGTTAATTATAGCTAAGTCTTTATCTAGGACAAGGGAATATCCCGTTTTTCCGATAGAAACTTTATTTAAAAATAGATTTGAAAATTTAAAAATCATAACCGGAAATCCTAGAACCCCAATTACTTTATTTTGATCTATGATAGGAGCGGTTAATAGTATAACAGCCTCTTTAGTAATAGGAGAAGGAAACGCAGCACTGATATAGAATTCCCCTTGCTTCGATTTTTCCAAGTTCAAATTAGAGCGAGGCTCCTTTTTCATTTCATGACCAATGCTAACTCCTCCTGGCAATCCAGAATAGAGGACGGTTGGATTTTCATCTACAGAAGTAATAAAGGTGTTCTCATAAAAATTATTTCCATTCGAATAGATGCCGGCTAATCTCTCATTTAACCAGACTGCATTTTTTTCTTTTACAGCTTTAATGACTTCGGGAGATTTTGCAAATTGTAGCATTTCATCTTTTCTAGATAACAAGAATTCATCTATAATAAATATTGTGCTTTGATTCGCTGATTTCATTTGAGAAACAACTGAATCTTTTAAGGAGCGGTAATTCAGATTGTATACGAGTAAATTAATGAATAAAGAAAATATAATTATAATTAAGATAACATTTATGGAAAAATTGTTTACAAGTTTTTTCTTATGCATCTTTTCATTTGCAATTGGTTTAGAAAATAAACCAAGCTCACCTAGATCAACTAAAAGTTTTTCTGTAATATTGTAATATGCAAAACCACAAATTAGCGAAACTAATTCAACCGCACCCACTAGGTTATAATATTGTGTAATCGAAACATCTGGTTGAAAGTAGAATCCTATAAGCACACAAAGTAACGCACCCTGATATGCAATGGCAACTGGAATTGAATGAAGAAAAGGAAGATTTGAATAACGATAAAATGCATTTCTATATACTTCATCCGTTACTTCCTTTCCTGATGCTAATTTTTCAAAATATGTATCAAAAGATTTTAGTAGCTTTTGATTCTGGAAAAAAAAATAGAGAAAACTTATCGGTATTGTGAAAGCAATTATTTTAAAAACGAAAAAGATTTGTTCGCTAGAAAACTCACCCAGGTAGAATATAAAAAAAAGAATAATCGGAATTGTTATAAGAAACCCAAACCCTTCCGTATAAAGCCAATATTTAAATTTAAAGTCTTTGTATACTTCTGTATAATTTTTCATTTCCTCTACCCTGTTTGCTAAAATCTAATTAGAGTTAAGCCCATAATTAATAATATCGGTAAATGGAAAAATTCTCCATACGGTTTCAGCTATGTTTTTTAAGTAGGATTAGCTCTTGAAAATTCTACAAGTTAGGTGCTTTTTTGACTCGACAAAGCCAGCGTAGTTATCTATATAATAGCATTCGCAATGAGAGAAAAATTGAGCCTAATTCTAGCAACTTTTACAATAAGTCTTCTTTATATATTGGGAGCAAAATTAGGTTTTTTCCTTGCGTTCCTAAATTCACAAGTTTCCCCTGTGTGGCCTCCTGAAGGAATTGCATTTACGGCAATTATAATACTAGGCAGAAAAGCAATTCCTGGAATTCTAATTGGGGCGACGTTAGCGAATTATCTAAATAATCCGCATGTACCGACTGCGTTACTAATTGGATTTGGAAATACATTTGGGGTTGTGATTAATTATTATTTAATGAATAAGTTTTTGAAATCGGGTAAAATTTTCGATTCAATTTATAATTTAATTATGTTCATGTTCTTTTGCACTCTTCCGGGATCTATAGTTAGCGCATTTATTGGAGTATCGTCTCTTCTTATTTTTAATTTTGTTCCGGAGCCAGTCTATTGGAATGTTTTAATTACCTGGTGTGCTGGTGAAATGCAGGGGTTTATCATTGTTGCCCCCTTCTTATTGACCTGGTCGGATTTTCCTAAATGGAAAATGGATTTACATCGTTTGATAGAGATAATTATTTTTTGTATATTCATGATTATCTCTTCCCTACTTGCTTTTAGGGAACAAGTTCCGTTAGCCTACTTACCTTTTCCTTTCTTAATATGGGCAAGCTTACGTTTCAAGAATTATGGGGCAACACTTGCCATTGTTTTTCTTTCCGGCATTGCGGTATACAGAACAATCAAAGGTGTTGGTCCTTTTGCTGTTTACCTCGAAGGGAAAATTTCGTTGAATAATTCTTTGATTTTATTAGACATATATATCGCGGTGGCAATGATAATTTCTTATGTATTAGTTACCGTTATGCGAGAGAGATCACAGGCTCAGCTATCGGTTGTAGATAATCTGAAAACAATTGAGCGAATGAAAGACAGGGCAAACCATGAGTTGGAAAAAAAAGTAGTTGAAAGGACTGTCATTATTGAAAAACAAAAATTAGAGTTAGAAAAACAAATTGAAATGGCTGGAAAAATCCAAGAATCTCTTTTGCCTGCGAATATTCCAGAAATTGATAAATTAAAAATTGCCGTTAAATTTCAACCTATGATGAAATTGGGTGGTGATTTTTTTGATTTACGATATAGTAAATCAAAGGATACTTTCGGATTTTTTCTTTGCGATGTATCCGGGCACGGTGTTCCGGCTGCGTTATTAGCCGCTATGGTCAAGATGTCTCTTACCTATTGGTATGACCATCTACATAAACTAACAGAGTCTTTTCATTTTATATATGAATCTATATTTGATAAGCTAGGTAAAAATTTTATTACGGCAAGTCTAATGCATATTAACCTCAGTAATGGAAAACTTAGAACTGCACGCGCAGGTCATTTTCCAGTTATGATTATTACGAGGGTAGGAAAAGTCATTCGCTTAAATTCACATGGCAAAATAATCATGGCATTAAAAAAACCAGACTCAGAGGAAGTGGAATATAGATTAGCCGCAGGAGATAGAATTGTTGTTTATACTGACGGTATTATTGAAGCACACGGAATCAATTCCTACGATTTATTTTCAGAAGAGAGAATGATTCAAATGCTATTAGATTCTAACTCTTTAGATATTCATACTCTAGCCGATAAAGTTTTCCAATCAGTCGTAGACTATTCCGGTGGACTTGAATTTTTAGATGACGACCTGACTTTTGTGCTAATGGAATACACTCCACTCCACCCCCATTTCTGAAGGAAATGTCTAGCAGACCTCGGCTTCTTCGCTGATCCACCCATCGCAAACTCAATGTCACTCCCTAGGGTCGTTCCATAATGCTCACCAGCAGCCAAGCTATCTCGAAGCCTCGTCAATAAAAAAATCATTTTCCAAAATCCTAAGTGCTAAAAACGATGTATGTAGAGCAAGTTTTAGAGAGGATTCACATGTCAGGACATTCCAAATGGGCAACCATTAAAAGAAAAAAAGAAATCATAGATTCTAAGCGAGGCGCAATCTTTACTAGATACGCTAAGGAAATTACCGTAGCAGCAAGAATGGCTGGATCTGACCCAGAGGCTAATCCGAGACTACGCGTAGCGATTCTAAAAGCAAAATCAGCCAATATGCCAAAAGATAATATTGAGCGAGCAGTTAAAAAAGGAGCAGGGGAGCTAGAAGGCGTAACCTACGAAGATTGCCTTTATGAATGCTATGCGCCCGGCGGAATTGCTTTAATGGTCTCTGTTGTAACAGATAAAAAATCTAGAACCACTCCTGAGATAAAGAATATCCTAACTAAATTTGGTGGCTCACTTGCTAACCCTGGAAGCGTTAGCCGCTTATTTGAAAAGAAGGCTATCATAGTAGTATCCGCTGACCAGATTTCTGAGGATGCGTTAGTTGACCTAGTAGTTGATGCAGGTGCTGATGATGTTGCTCTGCATGATGATGTATTTCAAATTACAGCACCTCCAGAGTCATATGAGAAAGTGCAAGAAGCTGTAAACTCTAAAGGATTACAAGCGATTGAGTCGGAAGTAAAATTTGTTCCTTCTGTGACTGTAGAAGTAACAGACCAGGCAATCGCTGAGAAGGTAATGAAGATGCTCGATATGTTTGAGGCACACGATGATGTGCAAAATGTGAATTCGAATTTTGAACTCTCTGCGGATTTAGAAATGGGGTAAATACAGATTTGCCACAGAGGCACGGAGACACAGAGGGAAAGAGGTTTCAGGAGAGTTTATTTCAATATCTAAAGTTTGTGATGGTATTAAGGTTCTTGTTTTCTCTCTAAATCAAAATCCAAACTCTCAACCTTTCATAACCTCTCTTTAACGTGAATTATGTTAATAAACGAATAACATTCATAAAACCCTCTGTGACTCCGTGCCTCTGTGGCAACCAACTCATTCCTCTTTTTCCTCAAGTCCGAGTCGCCAGATTGCGGTGCCTCGGATTTTAAATTCATCTGCAATTTCTTTCATTTTATTTCGTGTCTCTTCATCGGCTAAAAATATCATGCTTATTTTTTTCTTTTCTTCGCGGAGTATTTTTAAACATCCAGAAGATTCTCTTGTTCCATCCCATTTTTTTTCATAATACTGCCCATCGCGAGAAGAGATGATATTTACTTTCTTGGAATCCAAAATCCATTCATATCCGTAGGCAGGCATACCGAGCCAGATTTGTTCTGGTTTAAAAAATTTTAATAAATGAGCGAGATTTTTTTTTGTCCATTCAAGAGATGTTACACACCCAGCTTCTGTTTTTTTATTGTGATAGTCATAGCTCATAAGAACAACTTCATCTACAGCAGCTGCGATTTTTTCTACATTGTGCAGCTTACTCGTGTTTGCCGGAAAATCTATTTGAGGGAATACTGCAAAGGTTAATCGCATTTTTTTTTCTGTTAAGGCAGTCTTTAATTCATTCAAGAAAACCACTAGCTTTAAATCAAATTCAGGCGGCAAATACTCAATATCCAGATGAACTCCTTTAAAGCCCTGTTCTTGCAGAAATTCTACGATAAGCTCTGTCGCTTTTCGCTTTGATTTATCGCTATTTAAAAGTTCAATTCCATCCCGTATAGAAGAAACTATAATCATTGGATATATATTTGCTCTCGCTGCATCTTTGGATTTTAAACCAGACTTAGAAATTTTATCCGCAAACTGAGAGGTATAACGAAGTTGCCCTTTGCCGTTTAATTCTAATCCATTGATACAAAGTATTTCATAGGATTTGGAAATGGAATCTAAGTAATTGGGAGAGAACTTTTGTAATGAGGATGATACAATGTAACCCCAAGTATTTTTTAAATTAACAGGTGCGGGAATTTCTTTTGAATCAGTTTGAGCAAAGATAGAAGGATTTACGTAAAGTAGCAAAAGTATTCCTAATTGTAGTTTGGAAAGTAGAATATTTTTTATTTGACTTAGAGAGTAGCGCATTGATTCAAGATAAGATTCCAATGAATATTAATTCAAGCATAAAATAAACTTATGTCAATTGCCAATTCAATGTTAGCTAGACCTTATTTAAGTAATTTACCAAAACACTTTCTAGAGAAATGGTATAATTTATTTACTGCTTTGAAATAAAGCGAGTTTTGGTTACTCTAGAGGTATGATATACCAAAAGTATTAAAATAAACTGATAATATTTATTACCAGTATTAAAATAAAATGGTAATATTTATTACCAGTATTAAAATGTCATTATCATGATGGAAACTTTAAAAGAAATCATTTTAAACGGACAAGAGGTTACCTTTTTTACAGGTAGTAACAGAGAGTTAAGCATACAATTAATTCCGGGCAAAGCATCTGTATTCATTGGAGTAAGACGATGCGGCAAATCTACTTTTTTATTTCAAATTATAGAAAAATTAAAAAGGCAAAAAGTCCCTAAAGAAAATATACTTTATATAAACTTCTTCGATGATAGATTACATAATTTAAAACAAGAAGGTATCCAGCTAATTCTTGAAGCATACTACTCCATTTATCCTGCAAAAAAAAATGTAGCGAAAATTCATTGTTTCTTTGATGAAATACAAACTATCCCAAATTGGGAATCCTTTGTGGAACGAACCCTGCGAACAGAAAATTGTGAGGTATATATAACGGGCTCCTCTGCTCAAATGTTGTCTAAGGAAATTGCATCCCAGATGAGAGGAAGAGCCTTGTCCTGGGAAATTTTCCCTTTTTCTTTTTCAGAATTTCTGGACTATTACAAAATCAAACGAAATACTCCCTTTTCAACGAAAGAAAGATTCCAAGTTCAAAAAGCATTTGAGCATTATTTTAGCTCTGGAGGTTTTCCTGAAGTCATAGATCAAACTCCTGATATAAGAAGAAAGATTCACCAGGAATATCTTTCTAGTATTTTATTTCGAGATATTATCGAGCGTCATGATATCTCTCACCCACGTGCAATTTTAGATATGACATACCGGCTAATAGATAATGCTGCTTCTCTTTATACATTAAATAAATTATTAGCATTTTTACAATCTATTGGGCACAAAGTTCCGAAGACTTCCCTTGCTGATTACTTGACTTGGTTGGAAGATTCTTTTTTTCTATTTACAGTTAGAATGTATGATGCTTCTTTTTCTCGTTCCAATCAGAACCCCAAGAAGATATATTGCATTGATCACTCTTTTATTCAGTCTGTGTCTTCTGGAATTTTGACTAATTCCGGTCATTTGCTGGAAAATTTAATTTTTGTAGAGTTAAGACGTCGTTATCCACAAGTCTATTATTATAAAACTAAGACAGCAAAAGAAGTAGATTTTTTAATTTTAAAAGATAAGAAAGAACGCTTGCTTATTCAAGTCTGTGAATCGCTTGCAAACCCAGATACAAAAAAAAGAGAAGTCTCAGCGCTTCTAGAAGCTATGAAAGAATTGAAAGTAAAAACAGGAACAATCATAACTAGACATGAAGCAAAATACAACCAGGTAGATGATAATAGTATACAGGTATTACCCGTATGGAAGTTTTTATTATCAGATTCTTAGGAAACCTACATCTTGTCCTGCAATAAATACAAATCACTCGTCGCATCAGCCTTATTTTTATTGAGTGCAATTGGTCCACGTTTAGCAAATCTAAATCTTTCTTTAAGTAGTTCAAACGTAGCTGCGGTTACTTGTATTTCACCGTTGACTCCGTGTTTCTCCATTGCATCTGCGTCTTCGAAGGATTTGTTTATGTAGAAGATGTCAATTTTCTGAGCGTCAGTTGCATAGTCTACGTATTTGCCGCTTGCCATTCCCATACGAAGATCAAGCTTGAGACGGTTTGCAGAACAGATAATTTGGAATTGCTTTTGGAAATACAAAGCTAAGTCAGCGAGTGGATCAGCATACTCTGGATTAGTTCCTGCCGGGTGATCTAGAACTAAAAACCAATACTTTCCGTCTTCTTCGTGCTCTTCTATTTTATGCTCTAGGCAAAATTCTTTTGCTTTAGAAAAGAGTTGTTTTAGAAATTCATCTAGATCAATTAGAGTTTCTTTAGCACGAAAGTAATTTGCGATTCCCGTAATATCAAAATAGAGAAGAGAAATATTTTGCAGGTAGTAGGTAACAGGTAGTATTCCCGGCTGTCCCATTCGGGGAGCAGGGATGATTTGTTTTAATAGATTTTCGGAATAATTCTTCCAATACTCGGCTTGGTCAATGAGACGAACCTGGTTCTTAATGTATTTGTCCATAAAATAAGTCATTCCAAAACCAACCGATGGAATGAGGGTAAGAATAGAACATTGAAATAAAAAGTATTGAATATCCTCGTTACTCGTGAATACAGCTTTATGAATCAAAAGTAAAAAAGAATAGAGTAATACATAAAGCCCAGAGATGATAGAAGATTGTAAAAATTTTAGCCGGAGACAGGAAGATATTAACAAAAGATAAATGCAATATTGAAGCAGATAATAGTAAGTATCCTTTATGACTGGAAGGTTTTGTTCAGCCAACCATTCGTGAGCACCAATGGCAAAGAATAGATTTGCCGGCACACCTATCACTACTGCGAGAAATGATTTTACCTGGACGTCATCTGCTTTAGAGATATTGAGTGGTTTTAAGAATGGATGAAGCAAGATGACGATGAATATTTTTACCCCATTGACTAGGTGAAGAGCAGGAAAAGGACTTAGAAATAAAAAATCAAAAACGCCAAAGAAAATTACTACTGCGAGAATAAAATTATAAGAAAGCTTAAATATATTTATGCGTTCAATTTGATTTTCAAGTGGGTAATCAGGTAATGCCATAGGCTTAACAATTGGTAAAAAGATTTGCGCTTGAAGGGATTTGAACCCCTAACCTTCTGATCCGTAGTCAGATGCTCTATCCAGTTGAGCTACAAGCGCGTTATTTACTAAAACAGGTTTGTGACAAGATACTCGTAATGTTTGTCAATGACTGCCAAATCAAGAGTTTTATTTCTATGGTAGGAGTAAATAAAAAAACCAGAAAGTCCAAGATAAGTAATCGTTCCTACAAGGTGCGTTATATTAGCTAGGACTGATCCTACAAAAGGGAGTAGGTTAAAAAACATACTCGCAGCAAAGAAAATAAAAAAGTAAGAAGCAAAAAGCATAGAATACAGTGCACTTTTTCTAATAGATGGAATTTCTGATTTGAAAATCAAAAAAGGAAGCCAATTAAAAAATAGCGGAAGCATTGCCAAATCTCTCATTCCTTCTTCTGAGGTAAGAAAGCTATACGCCTTATCATAATAAGTCTTACAGAGTTGAAGGTATTTGTTTGATGTAAGGCTGTTAGTGGCTTGTTCCAAGGGATTGTAATTCCAATAAGTATTTCATCGGAGACGCCGGGATTCGAACCCGGGGTACAGTTACCCGTACGACAGTTTAGCAAACTGCTCCTTTCGGCCACTCAGGCACGTCTCCTGTTTGAATTCCTTCGGAGAGGGTAGGATTCGAACCCACGGTGCTTTCACACGACGGTTTTCAAGACCGCTTCATTAGACCACTCTGACACCTCTCCCAGAATTCAGTTTTCTTTGTCTTTTAAAGCCCCTTTCCTGTCAACGGAATTCTATTAAAACGAAGGGATTTTTAATAGAAAAGCTTGTCGGGATAAGTTAAAATATTTAAAGAATACCACGGATGAACACAGATAAGCACGGATGTTTCTAATATGGTTGCCACTTTTAACCGTGTTCATCTGTGTTCATCCGTGGTGAAGGATTATTAGTTTACAGTCAACCTTACTTCAAAGACTCTGACAATGAATTATGATTCTAAGAGTAGAAAACCTTTCCAAAACATACCAACCTTTTTTTCTTTCCAAGAAGGCTCCTTTGCATGCAGTAAAAAATGTGAGCTTTGAAATAGGAAAGGGAGAAATCTACGCGTTACTCGGTCCTAATGGAGCGGGAAAATCTACCATCATTAAAATGATTGCAGGTCTTATAAACCCGACGGCGGGAAAAATTATTTTTAACGATGAACCCATTACTAAAAATATTGTTTATAAAAACTTGAGCGCAGTCTTGGAAGGTACTCGTAACGTCTACTGGCGATTAAACCCACTTGAGAATTTACACTATTTTGCAAACTTGCGAGGTATTTCCTCTTCAGAAGTAAAAGAAAAAGCTACTGCGTTACTCGAAACTTTAGAAATTGAAGGAAAGAAAAAGAACCAGAGCCAACATCTTTCGCGTGGGATGCTACAAAAACTTGCTCTGGGCGTTGCGCTGATTACTGATCCGCAAATTCTTTTACTAGATGAGCCAACTCTTGGCTTAGATGTATCCAGTTCTCGTAAAATTAAAGAGAAGATTTTTCAGCTAGCTAAGAAAGAAGGCAAATCAGTATTACTCACTACTCATCAAATGGATTTAGTGGAAGAACTTGCGGATAGAGTTGGCATTATCCGCACTGGTAGTCTTGTTCGTGAAGGTAGCATTTCTGATCTAAAATCTATTTTTAAAAGTTATATTTACCGTATTAAAATCAAAGGTGATTTTAAATTACCCGCTATTTGGATTAAATCCTACAATGCTGAAATCAAAATGGAGCAACGAGAATATACAGAAATCGAAATTGATTGTAAAAACAAAGCTGGGATGTATAAAATTTTAGGCGAATTAGAAAATTTAAAGAAAGACATTATATCATTTCATAGAATTGAAGAAGATTTAGAGGAAGTTTTTTTAAGGGTATTGTCAAACCAATGATTAGAATAATTACATTTATCTACGATTTTTTACTCATCCTAAAAGCAGAAATCAAGCGAGACTATATTTTTTTAAAACGTTATCCGCTAGAGATTATTTCCTTTATCTTTTTCATGTATATCATTTTACTCGCTGTATTCTTCGGCTTCTCTCAATTAACCATTGGGAGTGCCAACTTACTCAATCGAGAAAAAATGATTATTGGATATTGCCTCATGCAATTCGTATTATCCACACAAATGGGTTGGTCGGGACAAATTCAAAATGAAAGCCAGACAGGCACACTCGAACAACTTTCTATTTCCGGTCATAGCCTTGGTGAAGTGTTGCTTGCGAGAGGATTAGCGCAATTACCCCGTCAAATCATCAGTTTCTATGTTTTACTTTTTCTTTATAGAATCAGTATTCCAGGACTTCAAATTGGTTTTAATAATAATTTCTATATTCTAATTACCTTACTCATCATGGCAATCGGCATATTCGGAGTATCGTATATGTTTGCGGGAGTAACGCTTTTATTTAAGAGAGTTGGTTTCTTCTTTCAAATTATCAACTTCGCATTCTTAGGATTATTCTGGCAGGATAGAAGTAAACTTACCAACGGGACCATTCTTGCTGCACTATATGATAATTTTCCTCTCACAATGGGGATGTCTAATTTGCAAAAAATATTAATCAACCAATACGTGGAATTGGATTTTTCTGAACTACATATGTTGCAATTTACAGTTAATTCGTTATTATTCGCAGCGCTTGGATACTACTTGTTTAACTTAATGGAAAAGAAGGCAAGAACACTGGGATTACTTTCACAGTATTAAGGAGCCTTAATAAATTATTACAATTTGTCATTCCTGCGAAGGCAGGAATCCAGTATCGTAAAAAGGTTTTTTTATTAAGAGAAATGCAATTATATTCTGGATTCCTGCCTTCGCAGGAATGA
>JANMOF010000428.1:0-15776 GCA_031368925.1 Leptospiraceae bacterium | reverse complement strand
ACTTTGTATTCTCCTGAATTCACTTTGAATCCAGTGTAATAGGTAATAGCCGAATAGAGTAAACCCAGTGAATGAGGAAATTTAATATCGCTTAGAATTTCAATTCGATTGTCGCGTCCTACTCCAAAACTAGTAGTCGTCCATTCCCCCACTCCATCAACTGTTAGAAATGCTGCATCTAAATAAGGGGAGGGGAAAAACGCGGCAGCTGCATGAGACTCATGGTGCTCTGGAAAAATTAATTTTCCTTTGAATTCTTTTTTGCCTAGTTGTTTTTTAATTTCTTCACCGGCAAAAAGTTTCTGGCTCATCCAAATAGGAATTGCTTTCATAAAAGTAGGCAACCCTTTTGGTGCAGCGCTTAAGGCTGATTCAATTATACGTTCAAATTTTAGAAATGGTTTATCGTAAAATGCTACGTAATCAAGGTCGCTCACTTTTAAGTTTGCGGTTTGTAGGCAGTATTCGATCGAGCGATTTGGAAAATTCGCGTCGTGTCGTTTACGAGTAAATCTTTCTTCTTGTGCAGCTGCAATTACTTCACCATTCTTTAAAATGGCTGCGGCACTATCATGGTAAAAACAGGATATTCCCAAAATATTCATACAGGGATAATATTTTAAATACGACTCTATTTGTAAATTAGATAAGTGGTTGAAAGGTTTTTTTCTTGCAGTTTACAACTCTAGTTTGATTTGTAGAGAATACATTTTTTCTAAAAAAATTCTGAGGTTCATTTGAAATATCTAAACAAAGAAATAATTAAGCTTTTTTCATTCAGTCTTATCACTATATTCCTATTCATACTCTTGTTACATTGGTTTTTCATTGGCTTATGCAAGATTAGTAATATTCCTGGTTTTCGATTTGATACTTTTTTAGATCCAAATTTTAAATTGGATAATCCAAATTTCGAAAAAGAACTTACTGAGGGTGATATTTTAATCTACCTTCCACAATCAAAATTGAGAAAATCTACTCCTGATGGTCTTACTGTAAAATTTGGAGGCGAAGATGTTACCTATTTCTCTGGATTTAGAAGAACAATTCCAATTCAAAAAGAAAAGAGTCCTGGAACGAAAAGAGTAATCGCAATTGGTGACAGCTTCACATGGGGTTGGAAGGTTTCAGATAAGAATACTGTATCGAATCATTTAGAAAAAATTCTAAATCAAAATAAGCCAGAAGGCATTCAAAAAATTGAAGTTTTAAATGCGGGTATGACAGCGTCTACTATCACAAATTCATACGAAGGACTAAAAAACTATGATCTAAAATTTTCTCCTGATGTTGTGTTACTTACATTTTGCGAGAATGATATAGCTGATCTAAAGCAGAAGAATAGCACAGATGCCTTTACTTATGATATGCTGAAAAAAATTGGTTGGTTCTGACCGATTCGTTTTTTTGTCGCCGGTAAATACAAAAAAGAAAGAGAGAATCTTTTAAAACAAATAAAAGAAATGAAGCAAAATGAAATCATTGGGGATAAATTCGGAGTTAAACCAAATATTACACATATAACCTGGCCTAAAGATGTAAAAACATTTATGAAGACAGAAATAAATAAGCAAGACGTCACGAATTTACTCGTATGGTATTATTTAGGTAGTGATGGTAAGATCATGCCGTACACAAAAACGGAAGATAAAGAAACCTGGGAGCTGTGGAAGGAGTGGGAGGATACTCTTGCGAAAATGCAAAAGCTGAGTGAGTCTAAAAAATTTAAACTCATCGTGTATACCTATCCAATCTTTGCAAGACTGTATGAGCCTCAGTTTGATAAAGAAAATACACCGGAAAATATAATTGATGCTATTTGCAAAAAGTATGGGGTTACTCATGTTAATCCTCTTGAAAAATTTCGAGAAGAAGATAAAAAAATGCGTAAAGAAAATAAGTTTATTTACATGCTTCCAGAAGATGGACATCCTACTCCTGAAGGAAATATGCTTAGTGCTCAGATATTATCCGAGGTTGTATTACCCCTTCTTAAGTGAGTTATGTTCTAATCTGTTGATTAAGACGATCTGTAATGTTGTGAAGCAAATCTGTATTTTCCTCTAATACGCCCGCAGTCTGTAGAATTTCACGGGAGCGAGCGTGAATGGTTTGGATGTTTTTGAAAATCTCTTTACTATAGTCACCCTGTTCATTAGAGGTTAATTTTAATTTGCCGGACATGCTTTGCATTTCAGATGTTTGATTTAAAACTTCTTTGATTAGTAGCATTTCTTTTTTTACTTTCTCATCCATTTCATGAAGTTCTGAAACAATTAGACGAATTCCCTGCACTATATCATGAATTGAACCAACTACGGATTGAATTCTTGCAGCTCCTTTTAATGTAGCGGAGTTCATTTCTTTTACTAACTCGCCAATTTGAGATGCATTTCTGCCTGCCAAGTCGGCAAGTTTACTTACTTCATCGGCTACTACCGCGAAACCTTTCCCCTGGTCTCCTGCTCTCGCTGCTTCAATTGCAGCGTTTAACGCAAGTAAATTTGTTTGTTTTGCGATTCCGTAAATAATAGAAACTATATGTGAAACCTTGCTGGAAATATTTTTGATATTGTCCATTTCTTGAACTGTATTTTTTAATTCTTCCTCACCCACCTCGGCACGTTTTAATGCATCGCTTCCCTTAACGGAGATAATTTGATTTACCCGTTCAGCCTCAAGCATTGCTGAATTGAGATCTTTTAAGGAAATAGAATTTTTTTCAGAGATAGATTCTTGCGTTGATGTAAGCGTTAATATGCTATTCGTTGTCGAATTTGATTGGTCAATAATACCACTGATCTCATCCATAAGTTGGGACTGTTCAAAATTTAATCCTTTGTTGCTTGCAACTACTTCATTCATGTTATTAAAAATTAGATTTAATTCATTTACTGCATGCTTTGTTTCAATAATGATCTTAGATAAATTTTCAGATTGTTCAGTTGCTCTATTTTTAGATTCGATCTGTTCTTCTGCTAATTGCCTCACATACTTAGTGCAGGTTGTTGTCGTAATTGCCATCGCCAATAAAAATAGAGAATTTACAATAACAAAGGCAACATCAATTGGAATTCCCGGGCTGGGTGCATTTTTAGTAAATTGCTTAAATAAGATAGAAAGAGATGTAAAAAGAAAAGTAGTAAGAAGTCCTGTTGTCAGAGCAAAGCGTGGAGAAAAACGTAAACTAGAACCAGCGATTAATAAGAAGTAAACCCCAAATAAAGTAACGCTTCTAACTCCCCTGCCAATTTCTTCTCTAGTGTCAAATCGTAAGTAGCCACTTACTACAATGCCAAAACCAATTAGTTCCATGATGATTCCATAATATTTCATTGATGGATTGTATTTTTCTTTGGATAGGGTATAGATGGAAATAAGAACTGAAATACTATAAATTGAAATACCTGTTACATAGTTCCCTAAGATCAGGGGAACTTCATTTTTTACTAAAATTCCTATGATGACACCGAGCGAAAAAACTGTTATCAAGAAAAGACGCAAATAGATTGAGGCTTTTTCCCCTTTACGTTCGAGAATATATTTTTCATTCATAGACTATTTTTTTACGCAGCGAACTCTGACGTCAATGTCCTTATGATAAAAATTTCCATAACCGTCGTTGATGTCTATGTAATAAGCGTAATCGGAATCTTTTTTGTTAGAAAGAGATGTCCAGAATACACAGCATGGTTCCCTTAAAATATGATTTTTTAAATGAGCCATATCTCGAAGCTCTTCCGGGGTTGGAAGACGCATTCCTTTGCTTTCACAAATATCAACAGCATCTTCCCATTTCATAAGCCCTTCGAAATTTCCCCAGCCGACTGTTCCGATAGAAATTATTTTTGTATCAGAAAATTGAATGGCATCAGATATTTGATTAGAATTTTTTTTGTTATAGGCAACTATTGATTCGCCGCTCTTAATTCTGTAACGTGGATTTAGAATTTTAATTGCTGCTTCCTTAATATAAAAATCAAAATCATTTTCGAAAAAAGAAATATCGACGATGGACTTAGTATAAAAATCTTTTGTCTTTGGGTCTCGTTTTAAGTTATTTAAAAGTAGTTTAATTTGCCCCTGGTCTTTAAAAACTTTTCCATGAATTATTTCATCTGCATCTCTGGCATCTGCAATTTCAGAAAGAATTTCTTTTGTGTCGCGACCTTGTTTTTGGAAACCTTCTACTTGCTTATAAAGCAGATCTAAATCAGATTGGCAGACTATATTATAACTATCCCCGAATTTATCTACCAAATGAGATTTTAATTTTACAAGTATACTTTCCCGAACGGTTTCTGGAACATCTGAGGCAATACTTAAATTATCAATATAGATTTTAGTTTTTTCCAATCCTTTTTCGGTGTGAGATAATAAATAAGAATTTTCCAATCGTAAAGTGAAAAACAAACCTAAAACTAGGAAAGACAATTTTATAAATCGAAATGATTTTAGCTGGAACATGGTCATAGATTAATACATCTGAGTTAAATTTCAACCTTTATTAATTGCATTGAGGCTTCTACCTATGCCCACATTGAGAAAAATATTTAGAGATTACCTTAACTTGAGGTATTGTGTTTCGCTGAGAGGACTTCTTTCCCAATTACGTGAGACTCTTTTTTTCTTGATAGCCACTCAATTGCGAAAATCCTATCCACATGAACCAATCCTTTCGACTAATTTGCATAAGCCTTTTACTTTTTATAAATTTCTTTTCGTGTAACTTATTTCAGCAAAAAACAGAGCCCTTGGAAGTTGAGCCTGAAATACCAGTTGTAAATCCAGAAAACAAAGAAGAAAAATGGGAAGAAGTGGCAAGTATAATAAAACCTGAACCGAGCTATAAATTGATTGGATCGGAAGAAAAAATAAAATTTCATATTGAGCCTAGATTTGGATTAGTCGAGCCCTTTCGAGACAAACTTGCTTACGTAAAATTTCAAGAAAAGAAAGAAGTCAAAGAAGGTTACATTGATATTTCTGGGAAAATAGTAATTGCGACTAACTATGATTATCCGAATTATTCTTTTCACTATGGATTGGCGCGAGTTGTAAAGGATAATAGAACGGGTTATCTCGGAAAGAATGGAAAAATAGCTATACCTTTACAATTTCAAGATGCGGGAGATTTTACGGATGTTATTACCTGGTTTAAGTCAAAAGGCAAATATGGATTTATCAACTTAGAAGGTAGAGTCGTAATCGATCCTGCTTATGATTTAGTAGAATCTTTTCAAGATGGACTTGCTTGTGTGAGTCAGCGCGGGAAATTTGGATACATAGATGAGAAGGGGATAATAGTCATTCCACTCCAGTTCCAAGAAGCTGGCAGTTTTCAAGAAGGGCTCGCTTCGGTAAAACAAAATGGGAAATATTTTTTTATCAATCGTCACGGAAAAAGGGCAATTAAGCAGAGTTTTGATTTTGCAAATAGCTTTTATGAAGGCTTAGCGCGCGTGCGAGTTAGCGGCAAATATGGATATGTCAATAAAAAAGGTGATTGGGTGGTTAAGCCTGAATTAGAGCAGATGTTTCATGATGCATTTCATTTTAAAGAAGGAAGAGCTGTTTTTGTGAAAGGGGATAAATACGGTTACCTCGATAGATCAGGAAAAATTATTATTGAACCTAAGTTTGATTTTGCGGATTCTTTTTCAGAAGACCTTGCAGTTGTTGCAGTTAACAATAAAGTAGGTTATATCAATAGGTTCGGGGAATATGTAGTGAAACCTCAATTTGAAAACGGGGAGAATTTTTCGGAAGGGTTTGCTGCTGTAAAAAAAGGAGAGCTATACGGCTTTATCCGTAAGGAAGACGTGGCAAAAGAAGTTACCTATCTTCGCTGAAGTCGTAAACTAGCTTCATCATGAGACCTGGATTTTTTGTAACAAAGCGGATAACGTCTTCATGTTTTACGGAATATAAAGAAACAGAATCTTCATTGATATAAGTAAATTCAGATGGAAGACCTCTCTTAAGTCGAAGCATCGAACCAACAAAGTCTCCTCGTTTTAAAACTCCTTTTAATTTGCCACGCCTTTCTACTTTTACTTCGCCCTGGCGGATAATATAGATTTTGTCCAGTCTTGTGCTTTCCTGGATTAAGATAGAGGGATTGGGAACTTCTATTGGGTTTAGCATTGATTCCAAAAGAGTTTTCTGTGTTGCGGTTAATGATTGGAATGCGCTACTAGAGAGAACATTCCAGGATTCGGCATCTCTCATTTTCGCTACTTTTTCTAGCGTTTTTTCGAATTCTGTTCCACTGATGAAACTTAAAAATCTATCTTTGGAAATCGTATAGGCAACTACATCTGTTTCGGCTATTACTGCTGCTGTTCTTTTTTGATCTGTGATAAGTGCAACTTCACCAAAATAATCGTAAGTTCCGTATACTTTTTTTGAGACGAGACCTTCGGAAACAACAGATACATTTCCGAAATAAATTATATAAAATTTATCTGCACTCTCGCCTTTTTGAATAATCAATTCGCCTTTCTTAAAAGTTACCTCTTCGACGATATTGATAAATTCCATTGCTTTCGCAATAGAAAGCCCTTCAAAGAAATCTAAACTTTTTAATACACCTAAGACTTGACTAGCTTTCTCGAACTGAGGAGGTGTTACGGGAAAATAGAGAGTATTCTCAATTCCAAATTTCGCAAGGGTTAGACTTGTTTCTTTAGGAAAATCTTTTGTGGCAATGTGATACACAACTGTCTTCTTCTTGATGTCTTCGGGAAGAGAGTCCAAATATTTGATTGGAGTATGAAGTGGGGCGACACCTGATTCATGATAAATCACGTTTGAGTCCCAGGGAAAATTTCGAAGTTCATTGTATCTCTCGCGGCTAATGATATTTTCCCGCAGAAATTTTTCATGAATTTCAGGATCGTTATTGTGATCGGAAGAATATACGAAAGATTTATCCTGGAATTCCATTTTAAATCCAATAGCTGGAATAGAATGCAATGTGTAGAACATTTCAAATTTACCACCATAGATAAATGCTGGCTTATTAATTTTAATTGGATGAAATGTAAAAAGACTTTTCAGGTAATCTTTTGATACATTGGTGAAGGCAGAATATTTGTATAGAAAACTGTTCATTACGGTTTCCGTCGTATAAATATTAATTTTACCTTCTTCGAGAATTTTTTGAAATGTTCCCGCGTCATGATCTGCATGGCAGTGTGTGAGAATAATGGAGTCGATGAACTTTGGATTCACATTAGAATCTAAAAGCCATTCGGTAGAATTTACAGGAGGATCTACCATGATACCAAAATGATTTAACCAAATAATAAATCCCGAAGTATTTTCATCAGGATCAAATCCATGACTCGGTCCCAAGCAGGTAACGCCAAACAAAGGCGGAATGAATGGCTCACGTAAGCGTTCGCTGATATTATAAAATGCTTTGTATTCCATTTTGCCAGGAACGTCAGTAATATGATTTGCCCCAATAGATACCGCAAAATCACCATTAGCCTTTTTCTTGATTGTAGTTCCGTGAATGGTGAAGCGATCATCTTTAAAAATTCCAAATCCAACCATTTCGTGGAACTTAAAAGTGCTGCTAAAAAAACTATGCTCTGATTTTAAATCAGGAACATAGGTATCACCATTTAATAGTTCGTAGTCCTTAGTTACATCTAAATTGCGTGGTCCAAAAATAGATTCGCGCAAAACTTTCTTAAAGCGTCGAAATTGTTCTTCGCTGCAAATGATAAAGGTACGCTTCTTTCTAAAGAAGAAATTAAAATAGATGGGAAATTCTAATTCAGCAACGCTAATACCTTTCGTCCAACTGAAAAATTCGGTAGGTAATACGAATATTTGTGGAACTCCACCTTCTAAAAACATAGTGTCTTTAATTGTCTCTGGAGGTGATCCAAATTGAATTGCGGAAATATCAGTTTTTACTAAATACCCACCTCGCGGAAGGGAAATTAGACACGGATTTTTCTCATCATGACTACTCATTTTTGAACCTTACTTACTAATCGAATTAGTAGGATAGAAAGAGTCAACTTTTTTATGTGAAGCTAAGTGTAATTTATTGACTATGAGCACTTGCTGAGCGCAGATTTTTTTTAATCCAGAGAATCTTTTTTGCCTCACTTGCATTTAGAATAATGCGACTCACCTAAATTATCTTGAAAATCTTTGAATTTGAAAAAAAAGTCTAAAATGACTGCACGAAAAATCTTTTTTAAACCTAGTATATTATATACCACTTCTCATAAATAAGTTCCGCTTTTTTTTACAAAAGGGGTAATCCCAATTGCCAAAAGAGAGTTAACTAGTTTTAAATCGGAATTTACTTTTGGCAATTGGTATAAAGCTATTTGACAGAGGTGAATGACTTGAATTTAGAATTTGATAAAAAACTATCTATGAAAGATGCTATCGATAAACTAGATGTGTCGATAGATAATTTGCCATTGGATGATCCGAGTCAATGGACTAGACTTTACAACTCACCTGTGACATCAGAAGAAATTGACTGGCTACTTAGTCGAAAAGGAAACGTAGTGATTAAGCAGGATAATCCGCAAAGTAACCCAAGTCAGTCCGAACCATCCAATAAAGCCTACCCAGATAATGCAGTTGCACATAATCAGACTATTCCGCTATCGTTCCATGCAGCTATTCAGCAAGAGCTAGAGCAGGCAAAGGTAAACTATGTTGGCTTTACAGCAGATAATTACGAAAATGGAAAAACAGTCACAAACAACAAACAAAGTTTTCCGAAAGAAAACTACAAGGCAAGCGATATACGCTCTAGCCTCCTCATTCCTGAACAACACCTGGCTCTATTTCGCTCTAAAGTTCGAGAACATCAAGGTGTGCGGGCTTATATCGTTTATCTGCTCTCCAAGTATAGAATTCATATTTCAAATGGAATGGTCCCCGCCTACTCGAATTTGACAACAAAGTATCAAGAGAAAGGACAAAGCTTGGTGAAGATTGGCTTTCGTCCAAATCCTGCTGATTGGGCTGAGCTGAAACTTTACCGTGTAAGTTTTGGAATGTCAATCTCTGCGTTTTTGATATACTTACTGATTGCGGATTCTACCGACTTTGCGCAGACTCTATCCTATTTCTTGTGGACAGTCGGAATTCCGGCGGCATCCAGTTTAGACTTGTCTGCAAAGTTATACTTATGTCACAATAGAGACTACTACTCCGCCATTTTTCAATTCCGAGAAAGTCGGTATGGCTAATTTGCATCAGAATTTCGCTTTAAACGGCTACTGCTGAGTAACCCCCCAATATCTAAAGGGCGAAGCTATATTTGATAGAAGATATTTACCAATTTACACTTCTCGATCCAGACTGTAACCTTCTACTAATTCCGGGAGCTTAGATTTTACTTTCTTTGCTAATTCATAAGCCTCTTCCATCGGAAGTCTCACGGCAAAGGTAAGATTTTCCGATTTTACCGAGATAGCGGTTAATTCAAATTTAACCCTTTGGAGTTTTAAAAAATTTTTTATTGCTTCTTTAGATTCTACATTTTTACAATTGAATTTGATATAAGTATGATGGACTTCTAGAGGCGGTAAGTATTTTAAGATAATTTGCACGCTACTCATAATAAAAAAACCGAATACGGCTAAGTTTATGTAACCAGCACCGCAGGCAACACCCGTGACTACGGAATAGAAGAATGTCGCCGTATCTTTCGCATCGCGAAGCGTCGTCCTGAATTGAATGAAGCTAAGGGAACCGAAAATTCCAACCGCCCAGGCTAAGTTTTGACCGATTACATTTATCATAATCGAAAATACGATAGTTACAATAATTTGAGAATGAATCACAGAGCGGTCGTAATTCTTTCCCGTGTAGGTAAGGTAGGATACTCCACTTACCAAGAATCCAAGAATGGTTGCTATACCAATTCTAAAGGCGAGTTCAGTTAGAGGAACAACATCTTGTTTTTCAGGAGCTTGTAAAATTAATTTAAGAAATTCTAAATCCACTTTGGCGTAATCTTATTGTCTACTGAATTTTACACAACCAAGTTTTAGATAGACAGGGAAAATAATTCCATTAGAGTAGGGCAATGATTCTTACTTCACTCTTTTCAAATCTGTCTCGTTTCTTTTTTCTTTTTGTTATTTGCTTAATTGTTTTATATCAATTATCTTGTCGGCGAGAAAAAGAGGGATTATACGGAAATGAAACAAATCCTAAAACATTTTGGACTAAAGCGAAAGCAGTTCTTCCGCATGCAATCCGAGAAGAAAAATTTTATAAGCTATTTAAGGGGTATCAAAAAAGTTTTCGATTTGAAGGCAGCGGTGTTTTTGCGAAGGGAAATTTTTTTTATGTTGTATTTGATAATTCAAAGGCAATAGGAGTCATCGAATCTGCTTTGATACAAGCATCGGATTCTAATTTCTTAAAAGGCAATTTATTGGACAAGTCAAACTACGAAGGAATTACCTTTCGAGAATTAGAGCCGGCTTCCTTTTACATAATGATTGAATCATTAGAACGGAATAACGCTTATTATCCGGCAATTGTTAAGTTAGACCCTGACTTGAATTTTCAAGAGCAAAAGTCTGTAAAATTTGAATTAGAAAAAAAGAATAAAGGTCTCGAAGGGATAAGTTTCATTACCCGCAATGGAGAAAATTTTATTCTTGGACTTTGTGAGGGAAATTTTTGTAATAGTGATAAAGAAAAAACTCGTGGAAATGGACGTATACAAGTTCTAAAAGAAACTGCTGATGAATGGGTAGTCGTTACAGAAATTAAGTTACCTCCTTCGATTAATTTTTTAGATTATTCTGATATGGATATTGAAAACGGAAGAGTTGCCATTGTCTCGCAGGTATCTTCTGCGCTTTGGATAGGTGAATTACATCCTGAAAAATGGGAGCTGATGGAGAAAGGAACAGTCTACTATTTTCCATTTGGTGATAGGGATGGAAACGCGGGGTTAGGCGGCGAAATCATTTATTGTAATATTGAAGGGGTATCTTGGTTTGGTTTGCATGAGATAGTTGTTGTTTCTGATAAACGAAACGAAGACCAAGAAAAATGGTGTAAGCATAAAGAAGAAATGATTCATATATTTGAAATTCCGCATTTGTAAAATGAACTTCCCTTGCAAAATTTAGCCGAAAATAGAATAGTGAAATCATAACAATGTGATTTGGTGGAAGGAAAAATTTTATGAGCAGAAAAGTTGGAATTAAAGAAAGAATTAAATACGAGTTTGAAAACACACTTTCAAAGGGAACAATCGCAATCATCGGTTGGCTTGCACTTGTTTCAATACTCATCGTTATCATCGCAGGAAGCATTATTACAATTGGTAAAATTTCCCAAAATCCAGAAGAAAAACTGGAATTCTATGAAGCCGCATGGCAGAGTTTAATGCACGCTCTCGATGCGGGAGCTGTCGGTGCAGACCAAGGATGGGCATTTCGTTTTGTAATGCTTTTAGTTACCATTGGTGGAATTTTTATTTTAAGTAGTTTGATCGGTGTTCTTACCTCAGGGCTAGAGGCTAAATTAGATGAGATGCGCAAAGGTCGTTCAAGAGTTCTAGAAACAAATCAAACTTTGATTTTGGGTTGGAGCGGAAAAATTTTTCCTATTATCTCTGAAATCATCATTGCAAATTTGAGTCTCAAGCGGGCAAGCATTGTTATCCTCGCTGATAAAGATAAAGTAGAAATGGAAGACGAACTGAATGCAAAGATTCCAGATCGAAAGACAACACGGATTATTTGCAGAACGGGATGTCCAATGGATGTAAACGATTTAGAAGTAGTTAATCTAGATGAAGCCAAATCAATTATAGTTATGGCGCCTGACGATTCCAATCCAGACATCAGCGTAATTAAAACAATACTAGCAATTACGAACAATCCACATCGTAAGCCAGAAAAATACCATATCGTTGCAGAAATGAAACAGCAGGAAAATCTTTCGGCAGGCGCTCTTGTGGGTGGAGATGAGGCTACTTATGTTTTGTCTCCCGACTTAATTGCACGTGTTACTGCGCAAACTTGCAGACAATCTGGACTGAGTGTGGTTTACACCGAGTTACTCGACTTTGACGGCGTTGAAATTTATTTTAAAGAAGAAGCTACTTTAAAAGGAAAGACTTTTAAAGAAGTAATTTTCGCATATGAAAGTTCTGCTGTCATCGGTCTGATGTCTAAAGAGGGTATAGTGTCCATTAACCCCCCGATGGATACGGTCTTTGGAGAAAAGGACAGTATTATCGTTATAGCAGAAGATGACAATTCAATATTGTTAACTGAAAAATCCAATTATGATATAAAAGAAAACTTGTTCCAATCCTCAAAACCGGAAGGCTTGAAAAAAGAAAAAACTTTACTGCTCGGATGGAATGAAAAGGGCGCAACGATAATTAGTGAACTAGAAAACTATGTAGGATCCGGCTCTGAAATTACAATCGTATCTGAGTTGGACGAGACAGAATCACAGCTAAGCGAAGTTAAACTTAAAAAACAAAAGTCGAAAGTAATCAATGCAAAAATTACTGATCGAAATTTATTAGACTCTCTTGATGTTAGCTCCTATAATCATATTATAATTCTTTGTTACACTAAAGATATGGATATACAAGAGGCTGATGCAAAAACGCTGATTTGCTTGTTACACTTAAGAGATATTTCTAATAAAACAGGAAAAGCTTTGAGTATAGTAAGTGAAATGTTAGACAATAAAAATCGTGTTCTTGCTGAAGTAACGAAAGCAGATGACTACATTGTAAGTGATCGGATTATCAGTCTTATGCTCTCGCAACTCTCTGAAAAGAAAGAATTAAAAAAAGTATTCGATATTTTATTCGAAGCGGAAGGCTCTGAAATTTATTTGAAGCCGGTTACTGATTATGTAAGAACAGGAGACCCAATGAATTTCTATACAGTTTTAGAATCAGCTGCACTCAAAAAACAAGTCGCTATTGGATATAGAATTTATGCAAATGCTAACGATGCATCGAAGGCATACGGGGTTGTGATAAATCCTAAAAAATCAGACTTGATTCGATTTACTGCAGAAGACAAAATTGTCGTTCTGGCAGAAGACTAAGGATTTAAAATGAATAAGAATCTATTTCTAGCTTTTTGCTTCATAGCGGTAAATTTTATTTTACCGCAGGCAATAATTAAACTGGACACCCCTCAAAAGATAGAGCCATCAAAAACAGAAAGCCCGAAAAAAGAAGTAGGGATTCCTTTTGTAAAAGCAGAATGGAAAGATATTGTTGCAAAAGCTACCAAAGAAAAAAAATATATTTTCATCGATGCCTATACCGTCTGGTGTAATCCCTGCAAATGGATGGATGCAAATGTCTATAATTCAAAAAAAGCAGAAGATTACTTCGGTGAAAAGTTTATTAGCCTTAAAATGGATATGGAAAAAGACGAAGGGCTTTTATTTAAAGACAAATACAAAGTAGAGGCATACCCCACTTATTTATTCTTTGATCCTGCTGGAAAAATTATTCACCGATTTCAAGGTCCGCTTGAAGTAGATGAATTTCTTAAAGAAGTGGCTAATACCTTTATACCAGAGAAGGCTTTTTACGAGTTAAAGCGTAAATATGAAAAGGGTGGTAAGGATGAGAATACATTGTATGAATATATTCTTGCCTCCTTTAAAGCGTACGGCGAGGTAAATGCTGATTTGCTGGAGGACTACTTTGATACGCAAGATGATTTATTATCCAAGAAAAATTGGAAAATTATGGATGATTTTGTTCTTGATATAAAATCCAAGCCTTTTCGTTATCTAACAGCTAATAGAGAAAAGTTTTTCCCAGTTTATGGAAAGGACGTAATCGAAAAAAAAATCTACCTTACTAAAATGTCTTATTACGCTAAGTATGACGACTGGAAGAATTACGCGGTAGTATCCGTTGCTTATGCAGAAAAGTATTCTATGAATGATTGGAAGGATTTAGATGCAATTGCATGGCGACTTTCTGAAAAAGTAAAAGACAATAAAGTTTTAGCAAAAGCGGAAATTCTTGTTAAACGTTCCATTCAATTAGAGCCAAATTTTTTAAACCATGAAACACTTGCACAAGTTTTGTTTAAGATGGGAAAATACAAAGAGGCTCATTTAGTTACTATGAATAGTATTAGAATGGCAAAGGAAGCTGGAGAGAGTTACGATAATAGTATTAGTCTTCTAAATTTTATTATACAAAAACTTTTAATTCAATTGGAAAATAAAAAAGCTAAGTAAAAAAAGAAAGTTGCCTTAATGAATGACAGCTTCTTCTTTCTTTTTTTTACTCGATCTATTCACATGCGGCAAATCATCATCTAACCAATAGGCTGAAGAATCTGTAACTACGAGTATTTCCTCCCACTTAACGCCTACATCTTGTTTGCCAATGTGAGGCTCTACTGCCCAGAGTCCAGGCTCTGCGCGGTGTTTGGAAGATTCATTCCAATAAGGAACGAGAGTGTTATTATTAAATCCAAACTTAGGCATCATTGCCTCGACAGTTTCTCCTAACAGATATAGGAAGGTTTGTGTATGAAATCCGAAAATTTTAAAAGGCGGAATTTGTAAGAAGGGTAGTCGTCCAATTTTATGCCCGAGTACTTCGGCAGGATACATCTTGTGACAATTTTTATATCCTAATTCTTGGATTAGGTTGTCAGTCTCTATATAAATTTCGCTTAATGTTCTTTCAGAAAGAATCCGTTCTAAAATTAATTTTCGAAATATTTCTAAATCAGAAATTGCTTTTTCGACTTCAGAATTTTCCCCGAAGGAAAACGTATAGCCAATATCGCAAGCTCTACCTTCTATAGTAGGGGCAGTGTCTAAAATAACACACATTCCTTTTTCTAGCTTACGTCTAGTAGGTTGAAAATCGAAATAATTTTTAAAGC
Source organism: Leptospiraceae bacterium (assembly GCA_031368925.1). Taxonomy (GTDB): domain Bacteria; phylum Spirochaetota; class Leptospiria; order Leptospirales; family Leptospiraceae; genus UBA2033. The sequence continues at coordinate 864 of JANMOF010000428.1, read as the reverse complement.
CTGCGAACGAAGTCCTATCGCCGAACCAGGCAAAGGAAGTATGAAAAAAATTCCTTACACCTTTTTTTTGCAGGACTTCATCTAACAAATCCGCTGCTTCTCTTTCTGTGATACCAACGGATAATCTGGATTTAACTTCTAAGGCAGAATCATAGGCAAGCGTCTGTACTTTTTTGTATAAATCTAGTTCTATAGGTGTATATATTTCTTGTGACATTTTACTTCTTCGACCTCTTACCTCTCCCCAATTTTATAGTAATTGTATGATTTTTTACTGTTGCCCCTCTCCTAATCGCATCGACTAAGAGTTTCATATAACATTCTTAGAGTATCGATGCTAGGAGAGGGGATTACATCTGTAATGCACTCCAACCGGTATGAAATAGGGGTGAGGTGGGTTACTCTACTTTTAAAAGTTCTACATCAAATAATAAAGTTGCGTTAGGCGGTATATCAGCCCCGGCACCACGTTCTCCATAACCGAGATGAGATGGAATGGTTAACTTGCGTTTGCCGCCAATTTTCATCCCTTTAACACCTCTGTCCCAGCCCTTAATTACTTCGCCACGACCAAGTATAAAGCTGAAAGGTCCTCTTCCAACAGAACTATCAAACTGTTTACCATTTGTAAGAGTTCCTGTGTAATGAACAGTAACCGTATTTCCATCTTTTGCCTCTTTTCCCGTTCCCACTTTTACTTCTTTAACGACCAAGTCTTTTACGTCCTGGGCTCCAACGCTTACGCTACTAAATGCTACTAAACTTGCTACTAACAAAATTTTAAACATACTTTCTCCTTTTTATTAAAAACATTACTTTTTATTTCTACTGCCCCCCCCTCACCCCAATCTTGTACGGGTTGTT
>JANMOF010000118.1:0-17499 GCA_031368925.1 Leptospiraceae bacterium | reverse complement strand
ATGGGTCGAGTAGCTCGAAGAATTTGGGCAAAAGCAATTAAATATAAATACAAAGGTCAAGTTCGAAGCCAGTTACTAAAATATCATATTCAAACATCGGGACGATCCCTACACGCACAGGAAATTGAGTTCAATGATATTCGCACAACCTTACAAGCATTAACCGCACTCTATGATAATTGTAATTCCCTCCATACAAATGCATTTGATGAAGCAATTACAACTCCTACGGAAGAATCCGTCCGGCGGGCAATGGCGATTCAACTCATCATAAATCGAGAAATGGGGCTTGCTAAAAATGAAAACCCATTGCAGGGAAGTTTTATTATTGAAGAGTTGACTGATCTTGTAGAGGAAAGAGTCATGCAAGAGTTTGTGCGTATTTCGGAGCGCGGTGGAGTTTTGGGTGCGATGGAGACAATGTATCAAAGAAATAAAATCCAGGATGAGTCTCTTCATTATGAGCATTTGAAACATTCCGGTGAATTTCCAATCATTGGGGTAAATACATTTTTAAATAGTAAAGGCTCTCCTACCATTATACCTGAAGAAGTTATAAGATCAACAAATGAAGAAAAGGATTTGCAAATCGCTAATATTCAAAACCTCCACAAAATTCATTCGAACATTGTGGAAGATAAAATTAATCAGTTAAGACTCTCTGCTATTAAAAATGAAAACCTATTTTCTACTCTTATGGACGTTAGTCGCTATTTATCTTTAGGGCAATTGACTCGCACCTTATACGAAGTTGGTGGACAATACCGACGAAATATGTAGTATGCAAGTTTACGAATACAAACTTACTACCCGTCATTCAGAATTAGATTCAAGTCTACATATTAATAATGCGAATTATCTGCGTTATCTCGAAGAAGCACGTGTGAGCATGATGCGCGATCAAAATTTTCCTATGCAAGATGTTCATGCTGCTAATGTAGAAATGATACTGTATCAATATGTCTGCCACTACAAACAGCAAGTTCGCTATCCGGAAAAATTAACTGTTAGAAGTAAACAGATTCAAACGAAGAAGATACGCGGTATTTTGCGCCAGGAAGTATATAGAGAAAATGGATCTCTTTGTTTTGAGGCTGATGCTTATTGGGCGTATCATGGTAAGGACAAATCATCGTTAGGTGTTACGTTAGAGTTTGCGAAAAAATTTGGACAGGGCGCTGAAGAAACGATTAAACCTTTATTTGCAGAAGATATTTTTTTGGCTAATGATAATTTACCTCACCATAAAATTAAAATCGAAGTTCGCCCTTATGAGTTGGATTCCTTTCAACATGTAAATAATGCTGTCTATGCAAATTACTTTGAAATAGGACGATGGAATTTTCGACGTAGTCTTTTTTCTGATTTGAATTTTTTTAAGAAAATGGATTTAATTTTTGTATTGTATAAAACAGAAATTAAATTTTTAAAACCTTCTTTTCTATTTGAAGAATTACTCGTAAAGACCTGGCTGATTCACCTAACGCCTCTCCGAATTATTTACTGGCAAGAGATTCAAAATAAAAATGGAGTATTACATGCGAGTTGCCGCTCGGAAGGTTGCGTAATAAATAAAAGTGGGATGCCTGTAAAATTAGTGCCCGAGATTCTACGGGTTTATAACACTATGCTTTTACCTAATTAACCTATATGTTAAAAAGTCTCAAGTTGATGATTTTTATTGTCGAAATAGAGAACATAGTTGGTCAAAGTATCAGCAGTATATATTTTTAAAAATAAGGTGAATTATAGAATGAAACTTTCGCTAGCAAAAATCAGTTCTGAAAGAACTAAGTTACTTTCTGCTAAGACTCCAGAGCAATACATTACTCTTTCGATTAACAGTAAGTTGCCGCCAGGAAAAAAAGCTACAATTACATCGGAATGGTTGGCTAAGACCAATTTTACCTATGAGGATATTTCTTATGCAAGAAATAGAGATCCATTTTGGAGAAAGAAAAAATCTTTAGGTAGTAAGCAGAGAAATATGAAAAGAATTAATGAGTTTAACTTCAAGAAGTCTGGTGCAACTCCTAAGAAGACTTGGTCGACAGAGGAAATGGAAGAGCTTTTTGATTTAGATAAAAAAATGGTAGATAGGGAACTTGCAAAGAAATTCAAAACATCTTTGCCTGCTATTAACCACATACGAAGAAAATTTAAAATGGTAAGAGAAATTTTTGAAACCAAAAAGCAAAAAATTAATAAGACCAAGGCTGTTGCTTACTCTATGAAAAGTGAAAAGCTTTTACGAGAAGAGTTAGTTTCTATTACAAAGTAATAGCACAATTGCATTAAATTTTATTTCCCTGTTGAATGGCTCGCATTTTTTCACAGGCATCGCTTCTTTTAATACTTCCAGATCTAATTTCTTCGCAAGAAAAATTTTGGATTTGGGAGTAACAGTCTTTTACCGCTTGCTTGATTAATGCAGGGTCGTTTCCTTTGAGTAAATAAACTCTACTCCTTTTGTTTTTTTCACTGCACTTCTCTGGTTTTATTTCGGATTTGGCATAATTTTGTAAGCCTTTCTTTATTTTTGTAAAATCCTCCTGCACGCAGGATTCAAGTTTTAAACAAATATTATACGATATTTCGAGTGATTCTTTTCTCCATTCAGGATCATTAAACTCTGATTCTTTTACTTTTTTACATCCAATAAAAGCGAAAATGGAAATGAATATTAAAATGAAAAATTTTTGCATTTGGATTCCTACTAACGTTTGCGTATCATGATTTCAATTCGTTCTTGATTGGCAGCTTCCTCAGGAGTTTCGGCGGCTGCATTTTTTCTAAATCCTGAAAGACCTTGAACTGCAATTCTAGATTCGGGGATTCCATATTTATCACTTAAAAATTTCGCCATAACAGAAGCTCGGTAAGAATTATAAGCCCAATTATTCATGTCTTTTTTGTTTTCGATTGTTTCTAGGTAGGGAATTTGGACTCGAAGAATAATTTCGATATTCAAATCTTTCGTTACCTCTGCAAGTTTAGAAAAAAGTTCATCTGATTCTTTTGATAACTTGATATTACCCTCTCCAAGCGAGGATGCAGGAAGAGTAAGGGTTAACTCCTCATTATTCTGTAAGTCTATAATTACTTTGTCTGAGATTAATAGTCGTTTAACGCTACTCTGAAATCTTTCCCAGAGTCTATAAATTTGTGACTTTGGAACTAAGTCTGGATCTTTAATGATTCCAGAAGAACCGTCAAGAACTAGAGAGTCTCCCCCTTCGTCAAGACCGAAGCCGCCTCGAATGATAGATGAGACAGATTTTAATTTGCCTGCATCAACAGTTGAAATAGAATACATTACAATAAATAGTCCCAATAATAAGGTAATCATATCCGCATAGGTTAGAAGCCAACGGTCACTCATATCTTTTTCTTCAGGATGTTTACTTGCTTTTCTTCTTTTGGCTTTTGTGGTAGATTCATTTCTCATCATATTATTTTCCAGAGTTAGGGAAACAGCTTCTTAAATATTCATGTTCTTGTTTATCAACGTCAGCAAAGAATGATTCAAACAAATCGTGATTAACCGGAAGACAGGCATGGTATCCTTCCTCAATGGTTGCGAACAAAGGATGAATTCCGAGGATTTTCGCCATAAACCGCGCGGGCTTCATGATAACTGCGTTGATTGGTCTATGTGCTAGTTCATAAAATTGTCTGAGATTTAAAAGAACTATTTCTAGTTGCTTGAATCGCTCTTCTGCATGATCTAGTTCGATAAAATATTTATTGTATTCTTCTTGCGTTAAATCCGATCCTTCATGCCAATTCTTTTCTAAAATTAAGTATGCCATTTGAGTATCGAGCTTATCTGTAAGATTATTTAAATCTATTAATCTTTCCATACTATCTCTAGTCTGATCTTTAATCATACTTTTTATTTTGTCAAATGAGCTAATAGCTAAATCGACCCATTCTGCTTTTGCATCTAGATTATAAATTTTATCAAAAAAATAATTTACCATCTGGATTGTGTCGGGTCTTTCAAAGTAATTATGGTAGGTAATTTTAAAGCGAGTTACCTGTGCTTTAACGACTTGCCTTTTAGCGGCGAATATCTCCTCTTTACTATAATGGATCATGGATTTATAGTTCAGTATACATTGAAAGGATGTGAATTTGTAAACTTTTTTTTATCACAAACAAAATTCCTAATCATTAGGAAATACTTTACTTGAAGGCATAAAGTTAGTAATCTTATTTATCATAAGATCTAAGATTTCTTTCGATTTTTTTTCTGGGTAAACGCTCAAGTTTTTTTCTCGTTCAAATGGATAGTAAAGAATATCCGAATTAGTTCTCATCTTTTTCATTTTCTTTAAGTAATCTGCATTGATTCTGAATGTTCCCAGACTGATGTCCCAAATTTTATCTGAATCGATTTCTGAAAAAAATTTATCAATAAACTCTGCATAAATTTGTTTCCAATTCTTAACATGCAAAACTGGATCAAAACAAATTCTGACTTTCCATCCATCACCTAATGCTGCTTGAATATCTTTTAGTCTTCGATTTAGAGTTGGTGTTTTACTTTCATACTTTTTTATAATTTCATCCGGAGAAACTGTCCAGGCAAGAATAACATTTTGGCTTGGTTGTAAACCCTGAATCATTTTGTATTGATTACTTTTCGTTCTAATCTCTATCAGTAAATTTGGTTGGGTTCTTGCAAAGTTTATCCACATGCTAGTATAAGGAACTAGCTCCTCAAATGCTAGAATATCTGTTTCATAGGATAGGCACAGATAAATGGGATTATCCGCTAACAGCTTTTCAGTTTCTCGAAAAAAGTCTTCTATATTAACAAAAATTACAATATTTCCCGAATTAAACATTCCCTGCAAGTAGCAGTATTCACAATTATAAACACAATTTAAAATCATTGTGTTATAATAGAAGTTTTCATACCCATAATTGTTTACAACATTAGAACCCTTATAGTAAAAATTTTCTTTTTTTAATGCAAGAATTAATTTCATTGATTCTTTTTGTTCTTGAAAATTTTGATTGGGACGATTAAAAATATGTTTATAATTTTTAATTTCGATTCTAGTTGCGTCAGGATTTTTTTTTAAGAGTGTAGAGGTTAACGGATAATTATACGCTTCCTCTTCAATATATATATGATTAAATTTTCTCAAGGCAAATCATTGTAAAAAGTTGACTGCATAGCTGAAGTGGTAAGCTTAACATCGAAGTGATCGTATTGTCCTAGGTCTCTAGTTAGTTTTAAAGTATTTCCACTGAGAGATGCACTGGACGTAGGAACAACACAATCCGATGGAGAAAAACTACTTCCGAGAACAGAGCAGCTTAAATATAGACCGGGACTAGACGCGCCAGAACCTCCAGACGATTGAGTTGATAATACTGAGCCATAATAAGCGTAGATTAAATCATCTCTGTCTACTTTTTGATTTATTGCAGTTAACTTACTGTTAGTCGCACCAGTTATCTTTCCGTCAAAATTGTCCCATCCTAAATCTTTTCCACCATTTGTACCAGTTAAAAAACCAGCTATATTGCCTAACGTTCCTTTATCTGCCTGAAATTGAGGACTCGCCCACGGTGAACCGTGATAAGGCGCTCCAGTAGAAATGATTCGATTTATATAAGCAGGTCTCGTGCTTTCGTATACCGCAAAGCGGCTAACAAGCCCGCCCATTGAATGTGCAAGAATTACTACTGTCCCTGTTTCCTTACTGAATAGGGCATTCATTCGATCGCGGAATCTTTTTCCGTTTGTATCAATGCTATTAGAGGTAAGATAATCAAAACCATAAATATCATAAGACTTCGCAGCTACTACTAAATCAAAAGTGGAAGTCTTAATGAAGTCTCCCCAGCTATCTGTTACGATTCTAGTCTTTTGCTGTGTAGTAGAGAGACTTGTTGTGTCTCTATCAGTATAATCCCAACCATGAACAAGGATAAGTTTTTTTTTACCCAGAGTTACATTGGCAGAAGTTGCTTCGGAGATTAAGTCTAAATTAAGGCTTGAGCCAGATTTTAGAGCTGGGTTTATATAGAAAATTTTAGCAGCTACTTCTCCATTATCCACAGGTTTTATTGAGAGTAGGTATTGAAGAATATAAGTCTGAAGTGTTTTCTTATTTTTTTCTTTCTTCGAAGAATTACTACAGGTTAAAGTGAACAGTGTTATAAAAAAAAATAAAAGAATATTTTTAAATACATTCATAGTTTGTTCGAAGTTTATTTGAAAGATTTAACAGCTTCCTCTTCGCTATCAAAGATTTCTAAATGAGTATCCATTCCTGTCATTTTGAAAACCTTTGCAACGGATCCTACGATGTTTACAATTTTTAGACTGCCTTGGTATTTCTTGAGGCGATACATGCCAGTTACAAGCGTTCCAATTCCAGAAGAGTCCATAAAGGGCACTTTTAAGAGATTAAGTATAATCTGATATTTCCCTTGCTTGATTTTTTCATCTATCATGTCTTTTATTTCTTTAGTGTTGTATAAATCGACTTCGCCGATTACATCAATTATTTGGATAGAATTATTTTCTCTTTCAATCATTTCCATAGAATTACCGATTAAAATTTCCTCTTGCGCAATGACTCATAATACTTTAACTCGTTTCTTTTTAAGTCGCTTAAGCTTACGATTTAAGATTAATATCTTCTAGCAACTACTAAATTTATCAATTACTTTTACACACTATTTAGCTATTCCAAAAAACGAAAAAATCATTTTTCGGAATATGAAATGTGCAATCTCTTTAGACGTCTGGTATAAGTAAGTTATAGGTCAGTCATATTTCAAGAAAAATATAACCTAATAGCAAAAAAAAAGCCCTATCCTAAAAAATGGACAGGGCTTTCTTTAAATTGGATATTTTCTTAGATTGCGCTAGTTCCTCTTTCGCCATTTCTAATCCTGATGACTTCTTCAATTGGCATGATAAAAATTTTACCATCTCCAATCTTTCCTTCCCCAGTTTTTGCAGACTTCAGTATTGCATCCACTGTTGGTTTTACGAACTCATCATTGACCGCGATTTCTAATCTTACTTTTCTAAGTAGATTTACTTGGTATTCGTGTCCTCTAAATACTTCCGTTTTTCCCTTTTGTTGACCATAGCCTTGAACATCGCTGACTGTTAACCGGTAAATTTCGTTTTTAGTTAACTCTGCCTTTACTTCTTCTAGCTTATGTGGTTGAATAATTGCTACAATTAGTTTCATTTAAATTATCTCCTTATATTCCGTATCCGTTTTCACCATGAATTTCTTGGTCAAGACCGTTTATCTCTTTTTCTTCTTCAATTCTGAAGCCAATTGATTTTTCAATCAAAAAAGCTATGATATAAGATACGATGAATGAATATGCTCCTGTAGCGATTACACTAATAAGTTGCACTTGAATTTGATGTCCGCGAGTTACGCCTTCTGCTAAGCTAATAGCAAATACACCTGTGAGGATTGCACCGAATGCACCGCCCACTCCATGAATACCAAAAGCATCCAAAGTATCATCGTAACCCAGCTTACCCTTTAAGAGGATTGCCCCATAGCAAATAGGGGAAACTAAAATACCCATTATAATTGCACTCATAGGACTAACAAACCCTGCAGCAGGGGTAATCACAACTAAGCCAGCTACAATTCCAGATGCAGCACCAAGTGCCGTTGCTTTTTTTGTGTGAATCCATTCAATGATTAGCCAAGTTGCACCTGTGGCAGCCGGAGCAATAAGAGTTACTACAAATGCACGAGCCGCAAGTCCATCTATTTTAAGACCAGATCCCGCGTTAAAACCAAACCAACCGAACCATAAAAGACCTGATCCAAGAAGAGTATACGTCATGTTGTTTGGGTGAGTTAGTGTAGAAGGGTCACCTTTTCGTTTACCAATTACTAGAGCCGCAGCAAGACCCGCAATACCTGAAATCAAATGAACTACTGTTCCGCCTGCGAAATCAAGTGCTCCATCTTTAAATAACCAGCCATCAGCAGCCCAAACCCAATGCGCTACTGGATCATATACAAGTGTTGCCCAAAGCAAAATAAATACTACATAGCCAGAAAGTTTGATTCTTTCAGCGATTGCCCCTGAAATTAAAGCAGGAGTTATTAATGCGAACATCCCTTGGAATAAAAAATGTACATACTTAGGAATTGAGCCTTCTAGAGTATCAAGATCAATACCATTCAAAAATGCCAAGTTAAAATCACCGTAGAAAGGATTGGATCCAGAGAATGCAAAGCTATAACCAAAGATTGTCCATTGTAGAGTCAATACAATGATAGCAATGAAGCTATGCATCATGGTAGAAAGGACGTTTTTGGATTTAACAATACCACCATAAAACAAAGCTAAGCCTGGAATCATAAAGAATACCAGCGCGGAAGAAACGATTAACCAAACCGTATCGGCTTTGTCAAGTGTCGGTGCAGCCGGAGCTGGTGCCGGTGTAGTTGCATCTTGGCCGTTTAGCAGGGTTGGTATTACAATCGCCATGATAAACAGGACTAGATATTTGAATTTGCTTATTTTTAACATCAAAGTGCCCCCTATTTGCTGTTTGAAATACACTACCTAGAATTTTCTCCAAAAGCACAAGAAAATGATTTTTCGAAAGTGTAGTTCTTACTTTTAAAATATTTTTGTTTATAAGAATGCAAAAAGTATGCCTGAATTGAAATTTTCAAAATAAAAATTCCTAACTAAAATGATAGCTAGGGGTGTCTTGATAAACTAAATAAAGTCCTCGTAGATAATGACGCTATAGAAAAAATTCTTTGAAAGCACTGTGTACATTCTGCCTAATCTTTTGGCATAAGCGCTTTTGAATGAAGGAATCACTTAGTTCAACTTTTTCAATGTTTCACGTAACCATTTTGCTGATTCTACCTTAGTTCCATTGGGAAACTTGACATAATACAAATTGCCAGTTAGATAGGATTTCGTCGCGATTTGGTCAATGAAATCGTTTACGGTCTTGATTTTATTACCTGCGTAATCTAGTTTCTTTTGCATATGCTCACGAGCTTCTTTTCCGGAAAATTCTTCCCCATTGCGTATGAATTTTAAGTTCGCTTCTGGCTTATCGAGTTCGTTTAATAGAAATTTTATTTTGTCAGTCTCTGTTAGAATGTGTTTGTTTTGAGCAAAAATAAGCCCGAAAGAAATAAGGGAAAGTCCAAAAAATAAAAATAGCTTCATATAAAAACTCCTTTAAATACAGTTTCCTTTTTCTGATTCAATCCACTTGCGGATAATTTCAATACCCTCTTCGTGTATAGTACTTCGACCCAATTCAGGCATCATTATATCAGGCTCGTTAGAAATCATTCTATAAAAAAGGATAGATTCATTTGGTTTGCCAGGCAGAATGTCATATAATAAATTCCCTGAGCCTTTTCCTGATGCAACTGGAGTTTTGCAAAATCCGATTTTTTTCCGATCTGTCTCTGCATAATTTAGCATAAGACCAGACGTGTTCGCAGGTCCGGCTGGGTTATGGCAATGCCCACAGTTTACATCTAAGTATCCCCTTGCGCGGTCAGAAGTATCTGTAGACGTAAGATTTGGAAATACTTTTACTTTTTTAATATCGTCCGGTAGTCCAGAAAGATAGCCGATTTGTTTCCATTTTATTAATTGGTTTTCTGCTCCATCGGCATAAGCAAAGGATCTATTCAGATTCTTTGCTTTGGGACCGATTGGCTGAAATTGCTTTTGATTTTCATGGCAACCTTTACACTGATTTGTATTGGGGATAATATAGTTTAGCTTATGATTTTTTCCATTTGGATGTTCATAGGTAAAGTTTTGTTTGCCGCCGGCGATTTCTAATGTTGCGTCCTGCAAATCTTTGTCCCAGATATAAGGAAGCGCAACCCATCCATTAGCCGCGTTTACTAAAAGTCTTGTTTCTATTAATTTATTAGGGTTTTTTAAATCGCCTATGCTTGCCCCTTCAAAATGAAATGTCTTAGATATAATTGTTCCTAGGGGAAAATTAAAAGTATCCTCTTCTTTATATTCAGCACTTTTTCCCTGTGGCATCCAAATAAATCTACTCTTACTCGCATAGTCTGTAAATAAAGCCATATTTAGATCATAAGGAATTACACCCTGATTTGGTTTTAAATCAGAAAGTTTCCCAATAAATAAATTCCAGTCGGAAAGTTTTTCAGGAAATGGCTCTTCCATTACTAAGTTTACTGAATTCGATTTTCTGCATTGGAAAAGTAGGAAAAGAAAAAGGAAACTTAGAATCCTAATGGACTTAGAATCCCATTTTATAGATTTTCGATTGAACAAAAAAATCATTGACCTACTTCACTCCCGCAATTGTAACAGTACTTAGCCTTGGATGAGAACATGTATATTTTTTCATATCTCTATCAATATTTTTAAAAGTATGCTCTGCGTCTATGTTTGCGAAATCAATATCTCCGTTATTCTCAAGACAAATTCTTAGGTTATCAGGCAAATTACCATTTACCGCTTTTTTAGCATCGACGATTCCATCATATAAAATGTCGGGAAATGGTTTTCCTAATTTTAAAGAAAGAATTTTTACAATGAGTCCTCTAGGATTTTCTCCGCCCTCAGAAATTTTATTATCATGAACGTAAATTGCTTCGGGATAAGGATCATATTTCGGATCATTGATTGGTTTGTCTGTAATGAAATAACTTACGATACCAATGTTCAGAGTGTTATGGTTCTTGATTGTATTTTCAAAAATCTCTATATTATCATTTGCTAATACAAGCATTCCTGTTCCAGGAGGAACAACCCCAACGATATTTCCCTTAGGAGCAAAATTATCTGTGTTATTGTTAAACACTTCGTTTTTAAATACTCTTGTGTTCTTTCCACCTTGCACAGGGAGATCGGGTAAGTCAAACACCAATATACCGCCGGTATTATTGGTTGCAGTATTTTCATAAACATCGGCGAATGTTGAATTTTCAATTTCAATTCCAGCCACATTGAATTCAGCCTTATTTCTTCGAACTATAATGTTAGTAGATTGACCAACGTAAATTCCGGAATCAGACGCACCAATAGCAATCGAGTCTTCAATCAGAACGTTTTTGCACTGAACCGGATAAATGCCGTAAGCCCCGTTTTTCTCATTGGGTCCGCCTGTCCAAGCAGTTCTTACCCTGCGAATTATAACACCATCGGAACCTTTTACCTTTAAAGCATCGCCTATCGTGTCTTCAATGCTTAAATCTTCAACGGTAAATCCATTAGCAGTAACAAGTAAACCTTCAGCTCCAGAACTCTGACCTTTGAAGGAAAGAATTGTTTTATCCATTCCCTTGCCTTTGATCTTTACATTGTTTACGCTAAGCGAAAGACTTGCGTCTAATTGAAATTTGCCCTCTGGAAGTTCAATTGTGGAATCAGGCTTTGCTTTTAAAAGCGCTTCCATTGTTTTCTTTTGGAAATCGGCATTAGCTACGATAACTTCTTTTTTTTTGCAATTTGGAAGACTGGTTAGTAGAATTAAGAAGAAAGCGAATTTTTTTGTCATATATCATTACCGCTAGTTGTGTAAATTTTTATGGAATTGAATATTCGGTTTATCTAAGGAGCGGTCACCGAGTGATTTTCGCAGACTGATTTTATAAAAAATTTAATAAAAAAATTAGGCTGCGAAAATTGTATGGGTTCGACAAGCTCACCACAAGTCGAGGTGCTGCGCTTCTTGAATGGTTTTTATTTTAACTTGTTTAAAACTTTTTGGTAAAACTTTAGTCCTGAATTTTTGCTGATAAACTTTTGTAATTGTTTTACAAAAATATGATCTTCGTCAATACCTTTGATATTTTCTAAATATTGATTTGCTTTGTCTGACTCTGCTCGCAATGCAAAGTATTTTCCGAGCGCAAAGTTAAATGCAATTACTTCTTGGATATGAAATGTTGCTTTCTCTGGATATAGAAGTCGGAAATCGTATTTGTCACGAAGTAGCTCCGGAATTTTATCCAATTCCTTTGATTCGAGGTAAAGCTCGATTTGACTCACCTTTCCAAAGATAAAATCTGGGAATTTCTTTGCCGTTGTGCGTGCGATTTCATTTGCCTTTTCAACTTCCTCTTCTTCACGGTAAGCCATTTCTAAATAGTTATAAAAAATTGAAATATCAGAATATTCTTCGATCATCTCCTGCAATTTTGCAATTTGAGCTTTTGGGCTTTTTTGAACTGAATAGTAAAAATCGCAGATTTCATCCCGTAAATCGGATGTAATTTTACGACGGGTGTTTAAGGAATCCCAATTAATGCTAAAGGATGATGTTGGTATTGCCGGAATTTGTCTATCTTGCTCTAGTGGAATTGCTGCTACTTCCTCTTCTACTTGTTCTTGTTCAAAACTTGTGCCTGAACCTTTTTTTCTTCTACTGGACTTTCTCATAAATTCATAAACTTAAAAAAAGTCAAATTATACAAGTGTTTTTTGGTTTTTCTGAAGCTTATTACAAAACAATTCCTGCCGATATAGTAGATAAGGTAAAACAATTGCTGCCGCCAAACTTTTTAATAATTATAGATGAATTTTACCAAAAGGTTGTAAAATGAATTTTGGGAAAATTTTTGTTTTCTTATCAGGATTATCTCTCGGATATTTCTTAACGAACCTTAAGGGAACGGTAATGAATGATTATCTCTACCTATTCGTAGGGATAGTTGGCGGATACTTTCTGTTTAACTTCATTCCTTATTATTTTACAGCAGAAGAGCCACCGAAGCCTACATTAACTGATCCAGGTGGATTGACAATGAGTGGCGAGGCACCAAAAGAAATCACTGTGAAAAAAGTATTCAAAGCAAGTATATTCGGTGACCCACTTACACCCGACGAAGTTATTTTTGATAAAAAGGGAATTACATTCAACGTAAAAAACTTTTTTGGAAACACAGAAACATTCGTGTTATACAGCGATGTGTCTGGAGTAGAAATAGTTGAGGGAATTATTCTCTCTACAATTAAAATTAAACCTAAGACTAGAAACACTGATATTAAGATTGATAACTTCGCAAAAGCTGATGCCAAAATAATTAAGAAATTGATATTAGAGAAGTTGTAATACGTCATTCCTGCGAATGCAGGAATGACACTATCGTTCTAAATAAAACTTTTTGAATCGAACTTACGTCACCTTAATACGTCTCTCTATCTTATGCTTCTGCGGTTGCAGAGTAATATCAGTAACCGCTAGATTACTTTTTTGATTTAAAACCATTTCTACTGCATCGGCAATTGATTCTGCGTCAATGTAGGAATCAGGGTCAGAGTTTTCTTTAATACTTAGATCATTATAAAAATTTGTTCTAGTGACATCAGGATGAATATTGCAAATCTTTACGCCGGTCTTTCTAACTTCATCGAAAAGAGATTCTCCGAATTGAGTTAATCCAGCCTTAGCCGCAGCATAGGCAGATGCAAGCGGAGAAGATTTTTTTGCTGTGACTGAGGATATATTGATAATAGTTCCCTGGTTTATTTTGATTTGTCTAAGTAATAATCTTGTGATTAGAATTGGTGCAGTGAGGTTTACTTGTATTATCTCCTCTAGCTTTTTGTAATCCAGTTCTTCGTGAAGTCCGATTAAACCAAAGCCAGCGTTATTAATCAATAAATATATGCTTTTATCGCTACTTTGAATTTCGTCTACCTTACGCCTGATAATTTTTGCATCTCTTAAATCGCATTCTACAAATTGAAAATTAGGATTATCTGTTAGCCGCTCTGGTTTGGTTCTGGATAATCCGTATACCTTGTAACCTAAACTTAAAATCTTTTCCGCGATTGCAAACCCAATTCCTGAACTAGTTCCTGTGATGATAGCTGACTTCATCGTGATAGTTTCTTTTAGTGTATGCGTTATAGTCAACTTTTAATTCATCATACAAAGTAAGCTACTCTGTACACTTATATCGGGAACTGTTCGAGTGATTGGGTCTTCAGTAAAATTTGCTCTAAGCGCGCAGGAAGTAAAAATTTTCCAATTGAGTCCAAATGACCAAAGAATTGCAGTTTGATTTATCATTTTAATTCCAGAATGGTAAGGACTTCCTTTTACATCGACTTGCGTTATAGCTGAAAAATTTTCTGTGAAAGAATAACCGAGAGTAGACGAAGCGGCAGCGTATGGTTTAATATGTACCTCTCGCGAATTGAATGGATCACTAGGTGCAATTCCGAATACGTTTAAAAATTTGAAAAAACGATAGAAATTCCATTTAGCAGAAAAGCCAGAGGCTACATCTACTTTGCCGGTTCCCATATAGAGATTTGAATTTCCGGTTGGAATTTTTACAGAATTAATCCAGGCGAAGGCAGGAATCCAACCACTTTGTGAGAGTAATTGCCATTTACCGTCTAATACCGAGTCGCCGCTACTTGTTCCTGTCTTTGCTTTAATTAAGGTTTTTGTATTATCTGTTAGGGAGAAAGCAAATTGGTCGTTGGGATATAAATCTCTTAGCGGATACGGAATACTAACCGCTCGATGATAGCCGGTGATTGGTCCATCTAAAATTCCTGTATTATAAGACAATGCAGTGATTTCTATACCAACTTCGAAATTCTTGAATAGTCCGTAATTGAATTTTGCGTGAAACCGCTCGAGTTCAGCGTCCATTTTGAGATGCGATTGTTGTTCTAGCCTGCCGTAATTTAGATATTCGGACAGATAATAGCTATTTGGCGTAAGTTTCCCATTGGAAAAAGCTTCTGCATAACTGCTCCAGTAGAAAGGCTTGTATTTGGAGTATCCACCTACGTCCGTGCCTGCATTATTATTATCAATCATGTTGGATAATGCCAGTCCTGAATCAATACTCATCTTACCTTTTTCTAATGCAATAGGTGTTGTTGGATACGGCTCCAGAAAGAGTAGAAATGGAAGATAAAGATTTCGATTTTCAATTGGTCTTTCTCTAAGTGAGTCAGATAAAATATCCTTAGAAATCGCAAGTAAAAACAGGGTTAAAATAATTTTATTTAGCATAGTTTTGTTTTATGACTTAAATTCTAAATCGCTAAAAGATGTTGCCTTATAGGGAAAGAATATAGGATTGTTATATGAGGGTTATTTTATGAGTCAACAAGAAGCAACGTACGGCGCGGAAAAAATCAAGATTCTAGAGGGTTTAGAAGCAGTTCGAAAACGACCTGGAATGTATATAGGAACTCAGGATGAGTCTGGGTTACACAAAATGGTCTACGAGGTAGTAGACAACTCCGTTGACGAGGCAATGGCAGGTCACTGCTCTCATATTCTAATCAAAATTCTCCCCGGAAATATCATCGAAGTCTCCGATAACGGTCGTGGTATTCCAACAGGCATTCATCCCGATAAAGGTGTTTCTACTGTCGAAGTGGTTTTAACTATTTTACATGCGGGTGGTAAGTTTGAAAACGATGCATACAAGGTATCTGGCGGCTTACACGGTGTAGGCGTTAGCGTTGTAAATGCGTTATCCGAATGGTTAGAAGTAGAAGTTCACCAAGGCGGAAAATTATACTACCAAAAATACTTTACGGGTATTCCTGATAAACCGGTCGCTGTGATTGGGGAAGCTGCTGGTAGTGGAACTACAGTTCGTTTTAAACCCGATGCAAGTATTTTTACAACAACTGAATTTCAATACGATATGCTTTCTTCTCGATTTAGGGAAATGGCATTTTTAAATAAAGGTCTCAATCTAAAAGTCCAAGACCTCCGAAAAGAAGATGGTCACTCTGCTGAATTTAATTATTCAGGTGGAATTGTTTCTTTCGTTGAATTGCTCAATGAGAGTAGACATCCGATTCATGATAAAGTAATTCATTTCGAAAGTCAAAAAGACGGGGTAATGGCAGAAGTCGCACTCCAATACTCTGATACTTATTCGGAAAATATATTTTGTTTTACAAATGCAATCAATAATAGTTTGGGTGGGACTCACTTGGAAGGATTTCGCGCGGCTCTCACTCGCACTATGAATGATTTCTTAAAGAAAGATACAAACTCTTCCAAGAAAATGGATACCGGTTTTTCTGGAGAAGATGTTCGAGAAGGGCTAACGGCTGTTATCTCTATAAAAGTTCCACAACCTCAGTTCAATTCACAGACTAAAGAAAAATTAGTCAACGCCGAAGTAAAAGGCATCATGCAAACGATAGTCTCCGAGCGACTAACGCTTTACTTCGAAGAAAATCCTAATATCATTAAGAAGATCATTGAAAAATCCATGCTCGCCGCAAAAGCACGAGAAGCCGCTCGTAAAGCAAGAGACTTGACTAGACGTAAAACCGTTCTAGAAGGCGGTGGGCTTCCGGGCAAACTTGCAGATTGTTCTGAAAAAGATCCTGCTTTCTCCGAGTTGTATCTGGTGGAGGGAGATTCTGCTGGTGGTTCTGCCAAACAAGGTCGTGACAGAAACACGCAAGCAATCCTTCCACTCAAAGGTAAAATTCTAAACGTAGAAAAATCTCGCTTGGATAAAATGCTGGCTAATGAAGAAATCCGCACTCTGATTTCTGCGATGGGAACTGGAATTGGCGGAGATGAATTCAACGTAGAAAAAATTCGTTACCACAAAATTGTAATCATGACAGATGCGGACATCGACGGCTCGCATATTCGTACACTACTCCTTACCTTTTTCTTTCGTTACATGCGACCAATCATCGAGAGAGGATACTTGTATATAGCTCAACCTCCTCTTTATCAAATCAAAAAGGGACAAGAGGCTAATTACGCTTATTCTGATCGAGAGAAAGATGAAATTTTAGCAAAGTATGGAAAAGACTCTAAAGCAATCATCCAACGCTACAAAGGTTTGGGGGAAATGAATCCAGAACAACTTTGGGAAACCACAATGGATCCAACCAAACGTGTTGTATTACAAGTGAGACTCGATGATTTAGTGGAAGCAGAAGAAACCTTCACAACCCTAATGGGCGACGAAGTAGGACCACGTAGACGCTTCATTGAAGACAATGCACTAAAAGTTGCAAATCTAGACTTATAAGATTTGGAAATGTAATGGATAGAAATGATAATGACTGATTGTAAAGACATGATTTTCTCACAGAGCACACTGAGGGCACAGAGAAAAAAAATAGAATCAATACTCTCCGTGAACTCCGTGTTCTCTGTGAGAGATTTTCTTTTCGTTTATACAATCGTGGATAATAAGAATTAATCAATAGGTAAACAATGGCAAATTTAGACGAAGAAGCACCGATTACTAGAACTTTAAAATTTAGCACAGCATCCAGACCGGATATAGCAGAAGCAATTAAAAATGGAATCAAGGTAATTCCAGTAGAAGTGGAAGACCAGATGAAAGACGCCTACTTAGGTTATGCCATGAGTGTAATCGTAGGTCGTGCTCTTCCTGATGTGCGTGACGGGCTAAAGCCTGTTCACCGCAGAATTTTACATGCGATGAACGAGCGTGCTTGGCGATCTGATAAAGCATATGTAAAGTGTGC
>JANMOF010000389.1:0-10582 GCA_031368925.1 Leptospiraceae bacterium | reverse complement strand
TGTGGGGTTAGCTAGAAGTTTGCGCTGTAGGAATTCTAACCGATACTGGAACCCATTGACCTGAAAGATTTTTGAATTCTTTTTTTCCTTTCTTTAGTGCATCGAGTTTCATTCCTTCTTCTAATACGTGAACAGGTGGTTTTTTTAAATCCCAAACTAGTCCTACAAGGCTCATTGCTTTTAAGATGTAGTAGGTTATATCAAATTCATACCAATAGAATCCTTGGTTTGCGGAATGTCTATAGTAGTGATGATTATTGTGCCAGCCTTCGCCCATAGTGATGATTGCTAAGAACCAATTGTTCTTGCTATCGTCTTCAGAGTTAAATCGCACTTTGCCGATGACATGAGAAAGAGAATTAATTGTCCAGGTTCCATGTCCTAGAAAAAATGTCGCAACTGCATATCCATATACTAATGCTGGAAAACTAATCATTCCAAGCACGATTGAAAATAATAAAGGCGGAATCCAATGGTATTTATCAAGCCAAACAAGCTCCGGATACTTCGTGTAATCCTTAATTATCTTTTCATCGTATTCGTTAAAATCACTCTTTAAAAACCAAAGCATATGCGAATTCCAAAAACCGGTCAGTCTTGGAGAATGCAGATCTTTTTCAGTGTCAGAATACTTATGATGATTCCTATGATGCGCTGCCCACCAGAGTGGACCTTTTTGCTGTGCCGTACATCCAAGCCACGCGAGGCAAAACTGCATTATGCGGGAAGTCTTGTATGCGTTGTGCGAAAAATATCTATGATAAACTCCTGTAATGGCAAACATTCGTACAAAATACGAAGCCATTGCTAGCCAAAATAAGCCCCATGTAAAGGGCACCGTAAATACAAATAATACTGTCATTGAAATCAAAGTAAATGCGATCAGTGAAATCCGTGAGCCAGTTGTTGCTTTTGATTCTATATGAGTTTCCATAACTCCGCCTTGAAAAAAGTTTGAATTGAACGCGGTTAGTTAAATCCGCCTTCTATTTTTTAAGATGCAGAGTAGTTGCAAAGGTTGCAAAAAAAATAATTTTCTGTCCTAATTTGTCCGGCAACTGCTTTATACTGGAAAAAATGGTTTTTTTGAAGGTTACACTCCTTCAATATGACATAAATAGGAGAAATCATTGGAACTAGTTCTTATCACAAACCTGATCGTAATGGTCATTTTCGGACTCGGAGGCTTTTATTTAGCCAAATTCAAATATCAATCAGAAAATAGCCTTAGTCCCGAAGAGGTGAATGCGCTTAGAAACGGTAATGCAGTTTTACAGACTAAACTTGAGCAAGCATCGCAGACTCTTATTGAAAAGGAGAACTTACTAAAACTAGAGCAAGAAACCTCCCGCAATCTAGGTCAAAATCTAGCGACCCGAAGTTCTGAACTCAAGGCAAGTGAAGATCGCGTAAAAGAATTTGAGAGCAGACAAGAGGCATTAACCGCTGAATTCAAAACTCTTCAAATAAAATCCATTGAATTAGAAAAAAATCTTTCCGGTCGAAACATAGAATTTAAAACTCTCGAAGAAAATATGCAAAGACAAAAAGAAGAAGTCGAAAAATTGAACGCAAAGTTCAATGAAGAATTTCAAAAGATTGCGAATCAAATTCTACTGAATAACTCTTCTTCTTTTAATAAGCAAACTGGCGAAACGTTGGATACTATCCTGAAACCGCTACGAGAAAATTTAGAAAAATTTGAAAAGAAAGTAGATAATACAAGACTCGAACAAGCAAAAGAGACCAGTTCTCTCAAAGAACAAATCTCCCTTCTGGAAAAATTAAACCTATCCATGACCGAAGAAGCGCGTAATCTAACGAATGCGCTCAGGGGAGACAATAAAGCCCAGGGAAATTGGGGAGAAGGAATTTTAGAGCGTATCCTCGATAAGTCGGGATTGGAAAAAGGAAGAGATTATACTATTCAGCAACAACTTCTTTCTGAGGATAACCAACGTTTTACTCCAGATGTAATTGTAAATCTTCCTGATAATAAAAATCTAATCATTGACTCAAAGGTTTCTCTCGTTGCTTACGATCAGTATTGTGGTGCAGAGACAGAAGCGCAGAAAGAAAAATTTTTAAAAGAGCATTTGAATTCTCTTTATAATCATATAAAAGAACTTTCTGCTAAGGATTATTTTAAACTAAAAGGAATCAATTCTCCTGATTTTGTTCTTTTATTTATCCCGATAGAGCCTTCGTTTTCTCTTGCAATGCACACTGACCCTGGTATATACAATCATGCTTTCGAGAAAAATATTTTATTAGTTACCCCAACAACTTTAATTGGGGCACTACGCGTAATCAGTGTTATCTGGAAACAAGAAAAACAGAATCGTAATGTGATTGAAATTGCAAAAGAAGCCGGTGGAATGCTAGATAAGTTTCAAGGATTTGTAGAAGACATGCAGGAAATTGGCGCATCTATCAAGAAAACCGAAAAGGTGTATGATTCTGCTTTTAATAAGCTCAACTCAGGAAAAGGAAATCTAATTGGTCGAGCACGTAAGATACAAAACCTCGGTGGAAAAGGAAGTAAAGCGCTTCCAGAAGATCTACTCGGTTTAGAAGAGGAATAGTGGATAGTCGGTAGTTACTGCTGGACACAGAGTAAATAAGGTGTCACACTACTGCAAGGAATATTAGACATGCCTGTGATACTGTTACCATTTGTCGGTGTTCCATCACCTACGCGACTATTCCCTCCGGTCGTAGTCCAGCCGGTGCAATGCGTACCAAAGGTCGTCCAATCAGCGTTTAAGCCAGTCCAGTAAGATGTCATTACTCCAAGAAACGAACTTGTCAGCGACCCGAAGACGAAAATACCGTTCGCATTAGTAGTCATGATCTGAGTTGTTCCATCTGTTCGAAAATAACTAGTATTTGGCAAGAATACCCAATCAATCTGACCATCTCCTGCGTTTGCCGTTGTCGAGGCTTTTCGAGTAGTCCCATCCACAATCATTGCTTTGTATACGTTTGGTTGAATGGAAGGCTTTGCACCGTCCGAATTACAGATAGTATCCGCTCCGGCAACTCCACCAATGTTTCCATCCAACGCAGTGGAAGAAAGAAATGTTCGTTTTTCTCCGGTATCTATATTAGTAAGACTCAAATCCGATGGATTGATTCCATTGTAATTTGCGTCGGCACTTGTTGCCGCACCTGTGATAATAACATAGTTAATATTTCCGTCTGCAACTGAATCATTAACTCCATTCACAAAAACTGTTTGTGGAGTATTATAATTAGCCGGTGTAAACGTTAGGATTGCCGTGCTAACAGTCCCCTCTGCGGTATTAGAACTGGAAATAGGAATTGTCACATTTGATGTTGGTTTATAATTTAAAACGACTGTAAAACTTGCAGTGAGTCCGGATTCATTTGTATTTCCACTGATAGCACTTACAGTTATTCCAATAGAATCGTTATCAGCGTTAATTACATCCACGTCAGATGGATCTAATCCGTTATAGTGTGCATCTGTGCTAATTGCATTTCCGGTCAAGATTTTATAAGAAATATTTCCATCGACAACTGAATCATTCACACCATTCACAAAAACTGTTTGCGGAGTATTATAATTAGCCGGAGTGAACGTTAGACTTGTCGTAATAACCGTTCCCTCTGCGATATTAGAACTAGAAATCGGAATTGTCACATTTGCAGTCGGTGCAGAATTTAATACCACTGTAAAACTCGCAGTGAGTCCAGATTCCGATGTCAGAAGTCCTGAAGTGGGTGCAATAGTAATGCTGCCGGGCGTATTTCCCGCTATGGAAGCAGAGCTTGCAGCCGAATTAGGCAATCTAAGAAGATACGAAAGATAAGCGAGATTGGTAATATCTGGCGACAAATGTGGTACACAGCTCGTTATGAAAAATATGGTAATCAAATAAAAAGTATACATTGGAATTAATTTCATGGATTCCTCTTTTGTTGCAAGGATAGAGATCACTTTTACATCTGTTCCTTGTATTTACTAATACAACATAAACAAGCTGATTCGTTTTCAGACTTTCAAGTATAAAAAATTTAATCTTTGAAAACTTAGGTCTGAGCCTGTAAGGAAAGACATTTTTATTTGATGTCAAAAATTTTATCGTAAATTGGAAAAGAGTAAGTTCCTCATTAGTTGAATGATATTTTCGTATTTTTCAAATTCAGGAAGGTCTTTGTGATTAATAAGATAATCAAAGCGAACATTAATAGCATTACCTAATGTGAGAGAAAAGAAATTTGGCTTATCTTCCGTTGTTATACCTTGGAGAAAATTATGATTTAGCTCTGTGATCTTGTGGTGATTTAAATCAGAGATGATTTCTTTATAAACATCTTGCGATAATTCTTTTTCATTGGAAACGACTAATCGCGGTTTGGGTTTGATAAAATCTCTGACTTCTTTGTAATTCAAAAAAATCTTATCTGATTTGCTAAATACTTTAATTTGAGTAAGGTATTTATAGCCGGACGCGACCGGACCGCCTGCTTCAAAAAATTCAATGGCAACCGGGTAATCTTTTATGTTCGAGTAATCTAAAATATTCAATGTTTCCTCTACAATTGATAAGATTGAAAATAATGGAAACTTTTTCCAGAACTTTTTTAAATTAGAATTAGTTTCCTTTAGCCCAAATTAGGGGAATGCAGATAAGATTCTTTTTTTAAACTACATGGGAAAGTGGCTATTTCCTATGTAAGAGTATATTATGACTTGCCACCGGTAAACTGTTTTTTTATCCTTTCTGTATACCAACCTCTCAAAATAAGCATGGTTCAAAAAATCGAAAGCATTCAATTTATTGCAAGGAAACATAGTTCTCAATGGAGTTTCAATGCTCATTTGTGTGGGATTCAATGGTCTATTTTGTTTTTAGTTTTATTTTTTGTAGTGGCTAATTCCGTTTTTTCAGTAGATATTCCTGATTTGCAAAAAGTGAAAGGCTCAATCGAAACCTCCGAATTAATTATCCTGGATAGGAATGGTAAGCCGCTTCATGAGATCCGAAATAATAAATTAACTCGTAGAATGAACTGGGTAAATCTGGAAAGTATTTCTGCTGCCGTCATTCATGCTCTTTTAATCGCCGAGGATAGGCATTTTTTTGAACACAAAGGCGTTGATTGGAAAGCGATTTCTGATGGCGCATTACGGTATTTTACCTTTCGAGGAAAGAGGGGAGCAAGCACAATCACTATGCAACTTGCATCTATACTCGATACAGGGTTAAAAGGACAAGCAGGTGGTCGAACGATTTCACAAAAGTGGAATCAAATACGTTATGCGCAAGAGCTAGAAGAAAAATGGACGAAGGAAGAAATTCTAGAAGGCTACTTGAACTTAGTAAATTTTAAAGGAGAGCTCGTTGGAATAGACGCTGCATCGCGCGCCCTATTTCAAAAAGAGCCGCATGGACTAAATGAAATTGAAGCTAGCATTATTGTGTCCTTTTTTAAATCTCCTTCCGGTAAAGAAAACCGAATAGCGGATAGAGCCTGTTATATTGCTCGGGAGCAAGAAAAAAATATAGACTGTGATAAAATAAAAGAAAAAGTAAGAGAAATTTTTTCGAGAACATATTACATTAAACCTAGAAATGGGTTTACTTACCATATTGCGCATGAACTCAACCAGACAGGAAAACAGGAAATAAAAACTACACTGGATTTAGAAATTCAAATTCTATCACAGGAAATTCTTCGTAAACAATTACTCAACCTAAAAATTAAGAATGTAAAAGATGGAGCTGTTCTAGTTTTAGAAAATTCTACAGGTAATGTGCTTGCCTATGTAGGCGGAGCTGGAAGAGATACGTCTTCTGCTTATGAAATGGATGGGGTAAAGTCTAGAAGGCAGGCTGGCTCTACTTTAAAACCATTTATCTATGGGCTTGCCATACAAAACAAAATTATTACGGATAACACGATATTAAACGACAACCCGGTAGATATTCAAGTGGGCACTGGAATTTATAGCCCATCTAACTACCAGGATTCTTTTCATGGAGATGTTTCTGCCAGAGTGGCTCTGGCTTCTTCTTTAAATGTCCCTGCTGTGAAAGTTCTTGGAATGGTAAATCGAGATGACTTTGTAATTACTCTTAGAGAATTAGGTTTTACGGAATTAAGAGAAGCGGATTACTACGGTTTGTCTCTGGCACTCGGCTCTTTAGATATTAGCTTAAAAGAGCTGACGAACGCATATAGAGTATTATCCAATAAGGGACTTTATTCGGAGATTAGAATAAAAGAAGAAGACTCGATAAATACCCCAAAAAGAATTTTTACTGAGGAAACTTCAGAAATTATAAGCGATATTCTTTCCGACAAGGAGGCGAGGGCTCTAAGTTTTGGATTGGAAAATCCTCTTGTAACAAGGTATAAAAGCAGTGTCAAAACAGGCACAAGCAAAGATATGCGGGATAATTGGTGCGTAGGGTATAATCATAAGTATACCGTAGGAGTCTGGGTGGGTAATTTTTCGGGTGAGCCTATGTGGAATGTGAGCGGTGTTACGGGTGCTGCCCCTGCCTGGCGGGATATAATGAATAGGCTTTCCGATGGTGAATTTCACATTGAGAGGAAAAAAATAATGGAGAGTAACACTGTATTTATCTCGACTTCTGTTAAGAGTAAAACGAATCTTATGAAAATAACCTACCCGCCAAATAATACTATCATAGCGGTAGATCCTGATATACCTTTCAAGCACCAAGCGGTTTACTTTGAAGCGAGTATACTTGATAAGAACGCATACTGGGTATTAAACGGAACTAAACTCCAGGAAGTAAAAGGAATTTATCTATGGAATCCGACTAAATCAGGCAAATACAAATTATCCATACAGAATAAGGAAAATAAGGTCTTGGATCAAGTTGAATTTGAAGTAAGATGAAGTTCAATTATTTTAAAGCCACACCTATAGAGCTATTTGAGTCTTACCCTAATTTTGAACTACTCATAAAAAGAGAAGACAAGACTTTTGCAGGATTTGGAGTGAAGCTTAAAAAACTTTATGGACTTGTTCAGTTTCTAGAGCGAGGACAAGTAAAAGATGTTCTTCTTTATGGAAATCCGCATTCGAATTTTATAGCGACATTTTCCGTTATCCTCAAGCTGGAAGGCTTTACTGTCCACAGCATATTTTATACAAAGGATCAAATTTTAATCACGGCAAATTCAATTTTGAGTAAGCGTTTTTCTGATACGATTATCTATGCAAAGTCCAAGTCAAATCGAGAGTTTTATTTGAGTGAATTTAAAAAAGGATTTCCGAATGGATTTGTAGTTCCTGAATTTGGAATACATGAATCGGGTTTGAAAGGTCTTTTTTCGCTCTGGAGAGAGTTAGAAAGTAATGAAAAATTTGATTATCTATTTTTAGATATTGGAACAGGATTCACTACATTATCCGCTTTAGAGTATTTTAAAAATAAAAACTTAGAAATAGTAGGAGTCTCCATTGGTAATAAAGTAGATAACATTCTAAGCGACTTAGCGGCTAACGTAAAAAAAATAGATTTGAGCAATACGCTATTATCCCGTTTGAAAATTTTAGAGCCTGCTACATCTCCAGCTTTTGCTAGTAAAAATAAAACTTTAGAGGATTGGATTTGTCGGATATGGATGGAAAAACAAATACCATTGGAACCAGTGTATTCAGGTAAAACATTGTTAACCGTAACGGAATATATTAAAAAGCAAAAATTAAAAGGACGCGGAATTTATTTACATCAGGGAGGTTTGTTAAATCACTTGAAATACTTTGATTAACTTTGTTCGTATGGAAAGCCTCCCTTTCGCAAATGGATTACTTCGATAATGCTATACAACTTATTCCGGTTTAGGGATTTTCACAGCGAGCATTTTATCTCGAAGCATGGTAGCTCTTTCAAAGTTGAGTTCTTTGGCAGCAGCAAGCATTGCTTCTTTTAATTTCTCTTTTAGTTTTTCAGGGGTTTTATATTTCTTTAGAGTAAATTCTTTTTCGATTTCGTCGATGATTTCTTCTTCTGCGGTTAATTCGACCATTTCCCTTGGAAGCATATCATGAATTTCGCGGATAATAGTCTTTGGCTCAATGCCGAATTTTTTATTGTGGGCATCTTGAATGGCACGACGACGATTGGTTTCGTCTATCGCTTTTTTCATCGAGTCTGTAATCCGGTCTGCATATAGAATTGCTTGCCCATTGATATTACGCGCTGCCCTACCAATGGTTTGGATTAGGGCTTTATAATGGCGGAGAAAACCTTCCTTATCCGCATCCAAAATTGCAACAAGAGAAACTTCTGGAATATCAAGCCCCTCTCTAAGTAAGTTAATCCCTACTATACAATCGTAAATTCCTTTTCGTAGATCACGTATGATTTCAACACGTTGAATTGTTTCTACCTCAGAGTGCAGATAAGCAACCTTAACCCCTACTTCTTTTAAATAGTCAGTTAAGTCTTCGGACATCTTTTTTGTGAGAGTGGTAATTAGAACTCTTTCTTTCTTCTCTACTCTCGCGTTAATCTCAACTAGTAAATCTTCCACTTGATTTGTTACAGGTCGGACTTCTACAATTGGATCAAGTAGTCCTGTCGGGCGGATAATCTGCTCTACCTGCACTTGTCCATTTTTAATTTCATAGTCTGCCGGTGTTGCGGATACGTATAATATCTTTCCTGTCATTTTCTCAAATTCTTGGAAGTTGAGTGGTCTATTATCCAGAGCACTTGGAAGCCGAAATCCAAATTCGACTAACGTTTCTTTTCTTGCTCTGTCTCCTGCATACATTCCACCGATTTGAGGAATGGTTACGTGAGATTCATCTACAATCATGAGAAAATCTTTTGGGAAATAATCAATCAAGCAAGCAGGACGATCACCGGAGTTACGCCCTGTTAGGTGTCTTGAATAATTTTCAATTCCATTACAATATCCTAACTCCGCAAGCATTTCCAAGTCGTAATTAGTACGAGATTCAATTCTTTCTGCTTCTAAAAGTTTGCCTTTATCTTTAAAGTATTGGATTTGAAGAGATACTTCTTCTTTAATATTTCGAATTGCATCTTCTACTTTAGGACCCGAAGTGATAAAATGCTTCGCGGGGTAAACAACCATTGTCTCCATCTTGACGATGACTTTTCCTGTGAGTGGATTAAAGCGGCAGAGAGATTCTATTTCGTCTCCAAAGAATTCAATACGCAGTCCATCTTCGTGGTAAGCAGGCATTAGCTCGATAGAATCTCCACGTACGCGAAAATTTCCACGAGAAAAATCTATATCATTTCTCTGGTATTGAATGTGTAAAAGCTTTTTAATTAAGAGATCGCGCTCCATTGCTTGTCCGCGCTTTAATATAATTCTAGACTCTGTATAATCTTCCGGTGAGCCTAAACCATAAATGCAAGATACGGAGCTTACAATCACAACGTCTTCTCGTTCTAATAAAGAAGACGTAGCGCGTAATCGTAATTTGTCGATTTCTTCATTTATCGAAGAATCTTTTTCGATAAATGTATCTGAAGAAGGAACGTATGCTTCTGGTTGGTAATAATCGTAATAGGATACAAAGTATTCGACAGCATTATTGGGGAAAAACTCTTTGAATTCTCTATAAAGCTGTGCGGCTAATGTCTTATTATGCGATAGAACCAGAGTGGGACGCTTAAGTTTTTGAATTACCTCAGCCATAGTAAATGTTTTTCCTGAACCGGTTACACCTACGAGGGTTACTTTGTCTTTGCCCTTGGTAAAGGATTCGTAGATTTTTTGGATTGCGTTTACTTGGTCACCGGCTGCTTTATATGGTGTGACTAATTCAAAATCTGGCATTTAGGTTAATTTTTTTTCTGCGTATAGATGTGCTTGCTTCTTATCGTCGATAATTTGCAATTCTAAATGATGAAATAACTTCTGCATAACCATGATTCCGCGCATAAGAGTAGTGTTAGATGAGTATTTGCCGCGCTCAATTTCATTGGTCAGGTCAAATTCTTTTATGTTATTGATAATATTTAATTTTAAAGTGCGGTTACTGTCGATTAGGTAGTCAATATTAACAATATTCCCATCTCCGTATTTAACTGCATTTTCAATTGCTTCAATGGTTGCTATTGAAATATCCATGATGTCTTCTTCATTCACATAGTTGAATTCAAGAAAATGCTCCTGTCTACTTCTGACATATTGAATCGGAGAAAATTTTGCTTCTCCATAAACAGTGTAGCTGTCAGATAAAAAATCTGTCCTACGCGGGATGGCGTTTGATGCAATGCAATATTCGGCTTTATCGAACTTTCCTTCTACCGCATAACCCTTTGCTTTGAACGCGTCGAGAATAGATTTAACTTTTGCTTCATCGACAGTAAGTTCTTCGTTATATTTTAGAATACCTTCCAAAGAAATCCAAGCACAATAGTCCTTAACAGTGCCAGTCAGTCCGTTAGCAAGAATATCGGTTAAAAGTTTTTCTAAAAGTATGTCTGTTATTTCTAATGGCATGGTAGGTTTACTAGGATGTAATATATTTTATTTGTGTAAAGTTTTTATTTTAAACATTTTTTATTCGCTTTAAGTTCAATTGCCT
>JANMOF010000416.1:0-2760 GCA_031368925.1 Leptospiraceae bacterium | reverse complement strand
CTATCCTCCGGCAAACTCAAATAATGTGCTGTGCCAATTATTTACTATATTTGTTTTCGGTATGCATTGTCCTTTGCTAGTATATTAGCCAATACTATATTGACAATTCTTGGTTTTTTATGAGACTGACTTCGAGGTGATGAATGCGTAAGGTTATCGAGTATTTTCTTTCAAAAAGTCTTTTATTAAATTTATTAACCGCATTGATAATCCTAGTCGGAGGCTTTAAAGCTTTCACTATGAATAGGGAGGCATTCCCTAATATCAATTTTGACATTGTAACGGTTACTACCATTTATCCGGGAGCTTCCCCTTCGGAGGTTGAGAAACTTGTTACAAAGCCAATCGAAGATAGTATAAAATCTGTAGATGGAATCAAAGAATATAGATCTGCTTCCATTGAAAATCGCTCGGGAATCGTTGTCACTATTGATCCAAACGTGAAAGATACGCAGAAAGTTGTAGACGATATTAAATCCGCAGTAGACCGAACAGAGGATTTGCCAGAAGATTCGAAAAAACCTATTGTGCAAGAAGTTACCTCTAGCCGCAGTCCTGTTATTGAAATTAATCTTGGAGTCAAGGCAGACGCAAACGGCAAACCAGTATTAACCGAAAAAGAATTTAAACTAAAAGCAAAGCAGCTCGAAGATTTACTCTTAGATATTTCGGAAGTAGGTAGAGTTGTTAGACGTGGATACCGGGAAGCAGAGATGCATGTGGATATTGATCCTTTTGCGCTAGATAGAATTTCTCTTAGCACAAATCAGATTATCATGGCTTTAAAAGGAAAGAATATTAACTTTCCGGGTGGAACGATTGCTGATTCAGGTAAAGAAGCAATTGTAAGAACTGTGGGTGAATTTGATACGGAAAGTGAAATTGAAAAAGTTTTCATTCGTTCCAATGATGCAGGAAGAGCAATTACTCTAAGAGATGTTGCAAAAGTAAAAGAAGACTTTGAAGATAAACAATATATTGAGAAGGTTAATGGGCTATATTCGATAGTCCTCGTAGTAGTAAAAAAAGAGCGCGGAGATGCTATTAAGCTTGTTGATAAAGTTAAAAAAGTCGTTACGGATTTTGGCGCGAACCAAAGTGAACTCGTTACTCTTTCCTACGTAAATGATTTATCAAAGTATATTCGTCGTAGATTGGATGTGCTTGTATCTAACGGGTTACAAGGATTTACCCTTGTTGTAATTTCATTATTTTTCTTTTTAGGTTGGCGTGTTGCGATTATGGTAGCCCTTGGACTTCCTCTAGCCATGGCGCTAACATTCATTATCCTCGACTATATGGGAATGACTTTAAATTTAATTTCCATGCTCGGACTTATCATTGTAGTTGGGATGTTAGTTGATGATGCGATTGTAATTAGTGAAAATATTTATCGTTATTTAGAAGAAGGAATTGAGCCATACGAGGCTTGCGTTAGGGGGACAATTGAGGTTATCGCACCTGTAACCGCTACTATTACTACCACGATTGCGGCTTTTGGTCCTATGCTTTTTGTTACTGGAATTTTCGGAAAGTTTATTTATTCGATTCCAATGGTGGTAATCATTGCATTATCCTCTTCCTTGTTCGAGGCATTTTTTATTTTGCCGTCCCATATTTACGATGCAAATAAACATGGAATTAAAAAGGGCGAAATTAAAGAAGAGGGACATTGGTTTGTCAAAGTAAGAGAAAGGTTTTATCGTCCTTCCCTTTCTTGGGCACTTAGGAATATGACGGTTACTGTTTTACTCCTTTTACTTACATTCGTGGGAGCAATTGCTTTAAATTTTAAGTTCGGCAAATTCAAATTATTCCCTGGTGGAGTGGAAATTTTTCTCGTGAAGATTAGCGCAGAAACAGGGCTTACTCTTGAAGAAACAGAAAAATTTGCACGCGCTGTGGAAAGAGAAGTAGCCTTACTTACGCCTTATCAGGAAAAACCGGTGACAGGCTTTTTTGATAAAATCCATTATTTCTTTCACTCGATTGGAATTGGTGTTAGTGAAAAATTTCATACAGGAGAAGTGGATAATTATGTTACTCGCGTGGGAATTATCCAGAAGGATGTAAACGATCCGTTTACTAAGCGGGGGAAAAATTTTGCGCAGGTAGTAGTATATCTTACTCCTGACGCAGAAAGAAAAAGAACTACGGATGAAATTATCAATTATGTTCGTAAAAGAACAGAATGGCTCATGAATGAAAAGGCACTCGCTATCGCCAAACAAAAAGAAGCCGCTAGACTTAACCAGGAGAAAGCCAAAAATAAAATTTCAGAATTAGACAATGTTCCGATTGAAATTCCAGAAGAATTTAAAGAGTTAAAAGGAAAATTAGTTTCTCTTGATTTAGAAGCGATGCAAGGCGGACCACCTGTTGGTAAGCCGGTTGCAATTGAGATTCGTGGAGATGATTTTACTACTCTCAAAAAAATTGCGCAAGAGTTTAAAGATGTAATGGGGCAAGTGGATGGAGTCATTGATATTGGAGATGATTTTAACGATGGGAAAGATGAAATTCGTTTGACCATAGACGAAGGATTAGCCGCACAAGCAGGAGTATCCGTTCAACAAATTGCACTTGCAGTAAATACTGCATACCAGGGAACTGTGGCAACGACGATTAAGCGCGCGGAGGAAGAAGTGGATGTGCGTGTTCGTTTTCCTGAAAATTTTAGAACTTCCATTCGTTCTTTAGATAAAATTTTTGTGAATAATAATACTGGAAATTTAATTCCTATATCCAGGATGACAAAGT
>JANMOF010000372.1:0-6293 GCA_031368925.1 Leptospiraceae bacterium | reverse complement strand
GGAGCGAGTAGCAAAAATAAACAAAGGCTTTTATTGACACGAACGATAACGGGGTCAAAGTCCATTAGCCACGCAAATTCTGATTTTGCTTTTGCGATGAAGCTCAAGTTTTGATCTGTTCCAACACCGACATAACATCCTCCGATAGAGTCGATATGTTTCATAAACAAATCAATTCTGCGCTCATTCGATGTTGGATAATGGTCAGCGTATAATCCGCGTTTGACTGGAAGCTCATCATATTCCTTGATGAGAAAAATTTCTTTCTTACCCGCTTGCGGAATTTCTTCTTTGCGATTCTTATCGCAAGTAAATAGGAGTAGAGATAAAAAGATTAATAGTAGTTTCAAAAAAAATCCTCAGTATAGATTATTCAAAGTCAGGTTTTTACATTTATGTAAAAAGTCATTTCCGATTTAACGTAGAAATTTTTCTTATCGTATTTTTTTATAAATCAAAACTCCAAATCCAATCAGGCTCATTAGAACTACAATTGCACTCGAGGTCGGTAGATAAATAATTTCTCCATTATAGGAAAAACCTTTTAGTGAAATCATAAATCCGAATAGGGTTGAGAATACACTAAAAAGTATTGCGAATATGAATAGGAATTTCATACTACGTGCAAAAAATAATCCTATGTAAACAGGAATTAATAGATGCGCAATGCTATAAAAAGATCCAAGTAAGTTTACACTAATGGATATTGCAACAGTCATAATGAAGTAAAAGCTAATCTCTGTTAGCTGTGGAGAAAGTTTTCTTACTATAAATTCATTTTCATCAAAGGATAAGAATAGAATTCTCTTATACATAAAAATAAAAAGCAAAATGCTAAAAGTTAAAATTAGAATGAGAGTAGAATTTAGACGAACCTGTGAAGTTAGTATATCTCCAAAGTATGCTGCCATTAAATGATTTTTTACATTGCCGCCTAGATTTAAGAGTAACTGGGAAAATGCTGTAAAGCTTACGAATACAATTCCAAGAATTGTATCACCAGAAGAATCATTTGTTTTATAAAGCATGATGAGAGGAATTAAAAATAAGCAAGAAAGGAGCAAAATAAAAACATCCCCTTGAATCCCTAAAAATAAACTTACAGCAACAGAGGAAGATACAACTTGCGAAAGTGTAATTCCAAAAAATGCCATTTTACGCAAAACAATGATTACCCCTAAACAGGATATTAGTCCGCCTAGAATTGTTCCTAGTAATATTTGTGGAAGGAAGAATTGAAACGTATTCCATATTTCATTCATTTTTTAAGCTCCTTGATATGCAAACCGTCGACTGAAAATTTTCGATTGAATTCTGAGAGCCAATTTTTCTCAATATGGTGGGTGATAATAAAAATAGTTTTATTTTTCTCTTTGATTTCTGTTTTTAAAATTTCTGTAACAATGCCTTTCGAGTCTGAGTCGAGTGCATCCATTGGTTCGTCTAGAAAAATCAGATTAGCCTCGGAGATTAAAGATCTCGCTATTAACACTTTTTGCAATTGTCCGCCACTGCATTCTCTAACGAGTAACGGCAAGATTGACTCTATTCCAATTCGTTTGATGAGTGATAATTGTGTTTCCGTAAAATTTTTTTTGTGAAATAAAGAAAATTTTTCAGATAGAAGCAAAACTTCTTTTACAGTAAGCGGGTATTGGAATTGCATTTTTTTAAATTGGGGAACCATCGAAATAGTAATATTATCCCCAATCACATAATCTCCACAACACTTTGGAATGATTCCTGAAATAGTTCTGACAAATGTGCTTTTGCCGCTACCATTCGAACCAAGTAAACAGGCAAAATCACCACGGTGTAGAGTGATATTTATTTCATTTAGAATTGGATAACTGGGGTCAAAACCAATGCATAGATTTTTAGTTTTAAACGCATAATTCATATATTATTTTTTTCCGCCAACGGTTTTCGTTTTTTCTAGCGCATCCTTTATTTTTTTAAGTCCACTTCGTATTACGTCTTCGTAGGATTTTATCTCTGCAAAAGATCCAACGGAGGTAGGCATTATTACAACAATACTATTTGGAATTTGGCTCGATACATATTCCGCAAACTGTGGATTATTCACTGGAGAAATTAAAATTACTTTGATATTATTTGCTTTCATTGTTTTAATTACCTGTTCGAGGTAACGACTAGACGGAGGAATCCCGGGTCTCTCTTCTAGCGCCAAATTAGCATTAAACTTAAATCGGTTTGCTAGATACATAAACTCATCGTGAAAGACTGCAACCTTAGAATTAAAATAAGGCTGAAAAGCTTTCATTTCTTCCTTGGTTAATTTTACAAGTCGCTCTCTGAATTCATCATAGTTCTGTTGGTAGAAATCATTATTGTCAGGATCAACTCTTTGGAGTGCGGTCATAATGTTATTAGCCACTTGAATTGCATTAACAGGATCTAAAATATAATGAGGGTTTCCAAAAATATGCATATCCCCCATTGACCTGTCTACTTGCACGGTTGGTTTTCCAAGAATATTAATGCCGACTGACGCATCACAAAAACCATTTTGCCCTTTTTGGATTTTAATATTTCTAGATTGCTGCAAAAGAAGTGGAGCCCAACCGATTTCTAGATCAAGACCTACCTGGCAGAATATATCTGCTTCACTCAGTTTCACTAAAAAATCCGGACGTGTCATTACAAAGTGAGGATCATCAAAGCCGCGAATCATTGACTCGACTTTGATTTTGTTTTTTCCTATTTGCTCCGCAATGTATCTTAAATCAGTAACGGTGGTAATTATATTTGTCTCGGCAAATAGATTGGATGCGGCTAATATCGTGTAAAGCGTAAAAATATAAAAAAGTTTTTTATTCATTGTTGGATTCCTTGTTCTTAAAATATTTCTTAATCTCGTATTGTTTCATTTGTTTTTTTTCTAGTAAGTATGAGCCGGATGCGAGCCGAGTATAAATACACATTGAATGTAAAACTGATAATTTACTGTTGTGGGAGAGGTTTTTGGCTTATCTTGATTTTCCACAAAATCTTTCAGTTGATCTTCGAGTGGTCTAAAATCTATTTTAGTCGCTTCAATGGTGAAGTCTTTCGTATAACGTCTTTCGAAAGAGGCTCTTATATAGGAAAACTCGGATGGTTTGTAAGTAATTTGTGGAGTATAGGCAATCTCCGCGTTAGTTGCCCTGTAGCCGTATTTATCACGTAGACTTGTTATGGAAAAATAGTCATACCTAAATCCTACATGCCATTGTTGTTGGAATTGATAGTCGGCAAATGCATAGTATCCGTATTGTCTATCCATCTCAGGTTTATTATTTTTCAATCTTTCATAGGGAAATTCTGTTTCTCTTAGCCAGAATTCTGCCATAAACATAAAGGAACGTAAGAAAGAGCGATTCCATTTTATGACCAGGTCAACTCCATATTGATTACGAACAGTTTTCGTATTTTGATCTGGCTCATAACGTATTGTGGTGAAACCAAATTGTGTCCCCCAATTATTTCCAATGTAATAGAAATTTTTTAGATGAGCGTAGAACATAGGATTATTCTTCGGTGGACCATCTTTGTGGGAGTGCCCCCATACTCTGCCGTTAGTCGCTCCCAAAACCAATTCCTGGTTTATTTTCATCCAGGGAAAAAGAATATTAATTTCTGCACCAGTATCTTGAGTAGCCTCTTCGCCCATTAGTTTTCGATGAACAATTGGAGCTTGCGTAAATGCACGGTCATGCCTGTGTATGCGATTAAGTCGTCCTTGGTCTAAAAACATTTTTCCAACAGTTGCCGATACATTTTTAAATAGAAAAGGAAACTGTGCTTTAGCCTCATGGATTTCAAATAGATATTTTCCGTCTTCATTATGAGCGGCTACTAAGAATGTTCCGCGCATTACCTGGTCTACTGCTGCATTGAAACCGAATTCAGCTTCTCGAATATCAAAGCTATTCGTTGTTGTTCGCGGCTTATTTTTATCCCATTGTCCTACCATGTCTACTGCTGCATTAATATCCATCATTAGGTTTTGGGCATTTTGATTGGAGGTAAGTGGGTTTTGAACAGTGGGAGAATTTGTGTTTCGTGAGTTTTGCGATTTTTTGGACTGAGCTTTTTGTTGCCTTAATTCTCTTTCGAGTTGTTCTTCCCATTCTTCTGGATTATTTGTATTATCCGTTCCAGTTGAGTCTTGTTGTCCTTTTTGTTTTTCACTAATATTTTTTTGAGTTTCTAAATCTTTTTCTAATTGTAATTCCCAATCTTCTTGTGTAGGAGAATCGGTCTTATCCGTTTTTTTTTCTTTTTCAGCAAGCTGTGCTTCTAATTTAATAATTCTATCTAGAAGTTTTTTATACCTCTCCTCTTCTTTGGAAGCATTTTCTTCCTGTTTTTTTTTGTTACTGGTGAATTTGTTTAGTGGTATGGAAAACATAGGAAGACGATTTATCCCTCCATGCTTTTCATAATCATTTTCGAAAAGCTTTTCCACTTTTTCTTTATGAGTAGGGGCTAATGCAATATTATCCTGCGCGGATAGGTTTTGAATACCCAGTCCAATTAGAAAAATCCACAGTATCCAACCCCCGATTATAAAAACCGAGGATTGAAAATAGGTCATAATCCTAGAAATTTGCTTTATGCTCATTCTAGAATTAGGGCTGTAAAAGATTTGTAGCAATTCCAATTTTTGTTCTAACCGTAAAACTTGTGAGTGTGGCATTGTTTAGAATAAACCCTATACGTTTTCCAGGAAACGAAGAAGTGACAGTAGCCTCACGTCCTGAATAATTGCTCTTATCCGCTGTTGATACTGATGTGCAAGCGGTAGGCCAAAATACTGCATGAAGGCTTGGGCTTTCGTTGTGAAATTCTAAGCAGTAGGTTACCGTTTGACCTGTCGTGGTAGTTTGACTTGTTAAGTTAGAGAGAGTTGAACTCCCTGTACCGCGTGCCTGTGTGCTGGAAGAATTAATTCGAATGGCAGGACCGTCAATGCTTGACGCTGTTCCAGAGCCTTGACCGATTACTTCTAAATAGCCGCTAGCATTATCTAGTTTGAATGTTACTTCGATATTTACATCACTTGCACTAAACAAATCTCCGTTAGCCGCTATCTTGCTGTTTGCAGAGGTTCCCGTTACGCCTGTAGTAATATTTTGGCTACTTAGTCCCAATGAGGAAAGCGAATTTGAATCGCATCCGCTTATCGAGTATTGCGTTGCCGTCGCTGTTGTTCCACTCAAAGTAGAATTCGAAATTGCAGTTGTTGAGCCGGAGGCACATGCCCCGCTTGTGCTACCTCTAGTTAATAAATAAGCTGCCGCAGCCGCGCCGGTGTTGTCTTTTTTCTTTTCTTCGCAGTTGATAAAAGAAAGTGTGATGATAAATAATATTATAATAGATATGTTCTTTGACATATAGTTTCTCCTGAGTATTAAATGGCATTCTTATTGAATGCAAATAGTTAATTAAAGTTATAGTTTTAGATAAGGATAATCGTGATTAGCTTTATCTATTTGGTGCTGTGAGTTAGTTGTGTGAAGAAAGGCGGAGCACGTCCAGAGTTTAATTCCAGATAATTGTGAGCATAGAAAGATTTTTTTTCCAGTCCTAAACTTTGGTATGCAGTGTTAAAAAAATAGATTAATGTTCTTGATGAAAGATAAAAATGACTTGCTGAAAATAGGGCAGGGCAGAGAGAACAATCCTTATCAGCCGCTGTTGTATGATCCGTGGTTAAAAGATTTTCTGCGTGAAAGTGTAAATTTAATTCTGCGTGTTTATGCAAATTACCCAAGCCGGTCTGCAATACAAAATAAAGCAGAAACAGCTTAAGTAAGTTTTGAAATCGAAAGGTTTTTTTAATTTTCAATAGCATAATACGATTATGCCATTATTCTACATTGATTTCTAAATGCAACTATATTTCATTTGGGAATGAAAATTGAGGGGTATCTCATCTTGCTTTTTTACCTACTTAGAATAACAGCAATATGCCCGTATCTCGCAAGGGGCAAAGTTATTGTTTCAGTTGTCCAGGGACCGGCAGAAGGATTCGCCAGGTCAAGAGAGTAAATGCTATTTCGCGCAATATTGACAGTAGACGCTCCACCAAATACATATAACTTTCTTTTTTCGTAAGAAATTTCTGCAGCCGGAGCATAGAGTTTTTCGGGTAGGTTTGGGCCTGTCGTTACTGTATTTGAAGATGATGGTGTATTGTAATATTCAAATCGGTCTGTAGAAATAATGGCTGACGGTGGTTGGCTCGTATTGTTATTGTTACTGCCCCCAATAATAAACATAGTAGG
>JANMOF010000279.1:0-7938 GCA_031368925.1 Leptospiraceae bacterium | reverse complement strand
AACAAGGAACTAGGTTTGGCTTCCCGATTGCATGGTGTGCTCTATGTGATCTTACTTTCGATTTTGATTTACGTTTCTTGGGAACTGCCATTTTTTTCCTCTAAAAATAATATTATTGTACTAGGATTTACCATTTTTTTTGAAATTCTTATTTTAACAAGAATAAATCATTTAACACAGCTTGTGATTAGGAAGTTGTGCTGACTAGCTTTAAACTGAATCCTATCTAGAACTAGTCTTGGAACCAATTTTGGTTTGAATCTGGCTTCTATGATGTCCCTTCTACGTGGCTTGAATGTAAAAGTTTAGACAAAGCCATATGGATGCAAAGTCATTGACAATCCTTGTGTTTTCTGAAAGGGTAGAGGCAATGCACCTAATTCGAATTGTATATCTTTGCTTTTTATTTTCTTTTACTTATCTAACTTGCACAGAAAAATCTGAGTTTATTGAAAAACCAGAAGTGGTCAAGGCTGATTATCTTTCTGAAACATGGGTAAAGAAAAAATTAATTGAGGTTGACTCAAATCCTTCAGAACAAAAAAACGCGAAGCAGAAATCAGAGGAACTACTACAAAAAGGAATCTTACTTTATAAATCAAAAAAAGACGCAGAGGCAGTTATTCTTTACGAAGCGGCAAACGACTCTTATCCTACTGGTGAAAATTACTATCATTATGGAAATAGCCTAGCGAATTTGAATCGACTCAAAGATTCTATCGAAGCATATAAAATTTCTTTGCTTTTAAAACCAAAACGTCCTGAGCTAGCTTCTTACAATATCGCTTGCTCTTACAGTAGGCTTGGAAATGTCTACGAGGCATATTCTCATCTTGCAGATTCCATTGATATGGGCTACAATGCATTTGCCTATATAGAGAAAGATCCTGATATGAAAAATCTTAGAGAGCAGCCTGATTGGAAAGAAAAAATTAACGGACTCATTCTTTCGAGTAAATATTCAGAAGAGAGTTTGTATGGTAGGTTGACAGATAGTCATTTTCTTATATATTATACAGCATACTATTATCTGTGTAGAAGTAAGGAAATACTGATCATTCCCTTTGTTGATTCTGATTGCAATGAGTATAGTAAAATTGGTGGTTATTCGCGCGGTAAGTGGACGTTAGAAAAGGGAAAGATTTCTATAAATCATAATTCACGATGCTACCCACATTATATTTTAGATTCTGATACAAAGGAATCACCAAAGCATAAAAGTTGTATAAATTATAAAAAAAGCCAGTTTATAAAGAGTGTGAAAAAAATAATTTTGAAGATGAAATAAGTAAATTCGATTTAAAATTAATGATTCAAAATAATCAAATAGAAAAACTCTCTCCTGAACAAGAACCAAAACAATGCGACCCAAACTTTGTTCCTAAAACACTTGAGGATTTGTATGTTAAATAAGGTGAATTCGATATAAGGAAATTTTCTTTGTCATCCCCGAAATTTTCTGTCGAGGATCTCAAGAAGTAGAGATTCCCGACAAAAGAACTCGAGAATGACACCTTAAATGTATTGTCAAATGATATAAATCTCTTACATCGAATTAAGGTTAATTAAGTTTTACAAAAACGAAAGATTTTTTATCATAACCAATAGCTGAAAAGTTTTTAAACTTCGTAGGATTCTAAACAAGGAAAGCATAACACAAATGAAAGTAGCAATTATACATGACTGGTTGACGGGGATGAGAGGGGGAGAATTGGTGTTAGACTCACTTCTCAAAATTTATCCCGAAGCAGAACTTTTTACACTAATTTATAACAAGGGAACGTTAAACGATAGAATTGAAAATAGAAAGATTCATACGGCGTTTACGGATCATTTGCCGTTTAAAGCGAGCAAGTATCGTTCGTATTTGCCTTTATTTCCAATGGCGATTGAAACTCTTGATTTACGCGGATTTGATTTGATTCTTTCTTCTTCTCATTGTGTGGCTAAAGGTATTATTCCTCCACCAAATAGCATTCATATTTCATACATTCATTCGCCTATGCGTTATGTTTGGGATTTATACTACGATTATTTTCCAGCGAAGAGTGGACTAAAATTTCTAATTATACAGGCTATTTCGAATTATCTCCGTTCGTGGGATGTATCTTCTTCTCATCGGGTAGACCAGTATACTGCTAATTCAAAATTCATTGCAAAGCGAATCAAGAAGTACTATGCACGGGATTCCGTTGTCATTCATCCGCCTTGCTTACCAGAAGGGTATAAAGTCGTCAATGAAAAGAAAGAGGATTTTTACTTGATCGTATCAGCCTTTGCGCCTTACAAAAGAATTGACCTCGCTATAGATGCATTTCGTAAAAATGGAAAGCGACTCGTTATCATCGGAGGCGGGCAAGACGAGAAGAAACTCAAACAGTCCCGATCATCCAATATTGAGTTTCTGGGTGGCAGACCTAGAGCCGAGATTGCGGATTATTACAAAAAAGCACGTGCCTTTATTTTTCCTGGTCTCGAAGATTTTGGAATTACGCCCGTTGAGTCGCAGGGGTATAGTACGCCGGTCATTGCATTCGGGGAAGGTGGAGCGCTGGAAACGGTTGTAGATGGAAAGACAGGTGTTTTTTTTCCTGAACAAACCGTAGAATCACTAAATGATGCGATTTCTAGATTCGAAAAGCTTACTTTTAAGACGCAAGATTTTCAAAAAAATATAAATCGATTCACGGAAGAAAAATTCATAAATGAAATAAAAAATCAGGTCGATAGACAGATTAGAGAAAACTAAACTCTACAGGATTATCCTTGATTACCTTACATAGATTAAATAACTCTGAGATTGTGATAAATTGTAACTTGATAGAGAGTCTAGAAGCGACACCGGATTCGGTAATCACTTTACAGAACGATAAAAAAATTATCGTTAAAGAAAAAGTAGATGAAATTATAAATAGTATTATTGAATACCAAAGAAAAGTTTTTAAGAACGCAATACATATTTCTGCAAATGAGGAGAAGTAACTAAAATGGATATAGCAACAGTTGTTGGATTTAGTGCCGGAATGGTCGTATTAACCTTCGGGACAATTTACGCCGGTTTGGGTGCAGGGGATATTATTGATATTCCATCCGTTTTAATTACTTTTGGTGGAGGGACTGCTGCTACTATTCTCTCTGCTCCTTGGGATGCTACTCTTTCCATTGGTAAAGTTACCCGTAAAGCATTCTTTGTGGATAAGTTTGATATACCGGGACTCATTACTACACTTGTTTCTTTTTCTGAAAAAGCACGTAGAGAAGGGTTGTTAGCCTTAGAAGATGATGTAAATGAATTACCGGATGAATTTTTAAAGAAGGGAATTCAATTAGTTGTGGATGGGACTGACCCGGAGCTTGTTCGAAATATTATGGAAACTGAAATTAGCAATATTGCTAGTCGCCATGCTTCTGGTAGAGCCTGGTGGGATACGCTTGGAGGTTTGGCTCCTGGTTTCGGGATGCTTGGAACTCTGATTGGTCTTGTGGCGATGTTAAAAAACTTGGGTAGTGGGGATGCATCTGCTATTGGAACTGGTATGGCGGCAGCTCTTATTACAACGCTATACGGATCGTTTGCTGCTAACTTACTCGCGATTCCATTTGTAAAGAAATTAGCAAAGAGAAGTGAAGACGAACTTTCTATGAAACAAATTATGATCGAAGGAACTCTTTCTATTCAATCAGGAGATAATCCCCGTATTGTGAAAGAAAAACTTTCAAGTTACCTAGCTCCATCAGAGCGTGCTGTATTAAAAGACGACGGTAAGGATTAAGACTGGTTTATGGCTAGTAAACAAAAATGCCCTGACTGCATCCAAAAAGTAGCGGAGTATATGTTGACCTATGGAGACATGGTGACATTGCTCCTGTGTTTTTTTATTATGCTGTATACTACTGGAAAAACAAACCAGAAGGAAATGCAAATTATCCTCTCTGTATTCAAATCTTCTACAGGCTTTTTTGATGGAGGGCAGACTTTAGCAAAAGGTTCTTTAGAAGAATTGGGAATGAATGTAGAAAGCTTACCTTCTCAGACAACAGGAAAGGCACTTTCGAAAGCAAGAAACCAGGCAACACAGGTATTCAAATCTGAAATTGAAAAAGGAAGAGTTCGCATTTCTGAAGATGAGCGCGGACTTGTTATTTCTCTAATTGGGGCAGATTACTTTAATCCTGCTTCTGCTATTTTGCTTCCACCGGTTAAGGACGTATTAAAAAAAGCTTCTGGACTTATAAAAGATTTAGAGCGTTATGTAAAAGTCGAAGGGCATAGCGATGAAGATGCAGTATTACCCGGCACTAACGTTGGACGTGAAGAAAGAACTTATATTAATAACTGGGATTTGGCGGGGGCAAGAGCGATTAACTCCACTGTCTATATGATTAACGTTGGAAAACTTCCTCCGGGATTATTTCAAGCAGTTAGTTATGGTTCTGCGCGACCATTCGCTGTAGAAGATCAGGGAAGCCCTGAAGCAAAGGCATATAATCGAAGAATTGATATTGTAATTTTATCTGAAAAATCAGTGAAACGAAAATTCTCTGAAAGTAATTTAGGATTGCCAGATACAAAACTCCCGAACACGGAAACATCCGTAGAGGGTGAGGACTAAAAAAAATTGAACTTATGTAAGGAGATTACTCATGGGTGATGCAGCAGCAGAATTAGAAGACGAAGATGGTAAGCCGGCGGCGGAGCCGAAAGCATCGTCACCAATTATAAAATGGTTAATATGGATTGCCGCAGGGATACTCGGCGTTATTCTCGTAGCGGTTATATCTACGTTTGTCGCACAAAAGACAGCCACAAGCGTCTATAAGCAACAAAAGAATATTGCACTTGTAAAAGCCCCACCACCACTTGAAACATTTAACTTCATAGACGAGTTTCGTATCAATACGGCGGACATTGGGGAAGCTCACTTTATCAAGTTGAAATTGACATTTGGTTTTGATGCGGGGCAACAAGCATTAGGCGCTGAGCTTGCTACACGTCTTCCACAAATGCAAAACATTATCAACTTGATTATCTCCCGTAAAACAAAAGAAGATTTAAAAACTCTAAACGATCAATTGGATTTACGCGAAGAAATTAAAGCTCATATCAATCACATTTTAACAAACGGAAAAATCAAAGAAGTTTACTTCCGCGAATTTATCGTGAATTAAGATTCGTTAGCCACTGAGGCACAGAGAATGGTATCTATATTCTCTGTGTTTCATTCTGTCATTCCCGAAATTCCACTGTTTCGTTTCGCTCACATGACCGCCAAGTGATATCGGGAATTTCAATTTCTACAGATCCCCGCAACCCATAAACAAATCCGAGTAACCCTTTAAATCTGTAGTCAAAAAAGAGATTGAACTTAATAATAGGAATTGATAGAATAGTATGCAGGTGAGGAATTAGAGATGGGTGAACTAGAATTAAAATTTAATAGTTTAAATTTTAACGAGCAAAGAATAATTTTAGATATGATGAACCTTTTAATTCTTGGAAAATCTCCTAGTAAGTTTTCAGAATACAAGAAAAAAATACTCACAATTTCTGCTTGGTCTGAGGAAGATTTAAAAGTTTTCGAAGAGAATAAAATAGTTAATTGGAATGCACCTTCATGGTAATTGATACAAATATATTTATAGAGTATCTTCGAGCGAAGAATAAGCTTGATACCACATTACAACGATTATCCGATCAATACGATTGGCATGTATCAAGCGTAACTATCTATGAATTATTTATG
Organism: Leptospiraceae bacterium; assembly: GCA_031368925.1. Lineage (GTDB taxonomy): Bacteria > Spirochaetota > Leptospiria > Leptospirales > Leptospiraceae > UBA2033. Next base: position 2,194 of record JANMOF010000279.1, on the reverse strand, counting down.
GGAGCTAATACAGAAAAGAAAAAAGAAGAAATTAAAATTTTAACCAGTGATTTAATTTTGCTTCCTTTTACTTATGACACAGCCATGAAGTCTGCTGAAATATATAATGATTTAAAAATAAGAAATCAGATTATTGAATTTAGAGATATTTTTATTGGAGCAACAGCAATTGTAAACGATTTGCCAGTTCTGACTCTAAACACCAAACATTTCGAAAGAATAGATGAAATTAAAATATATGAAAATTGAGAGTTTTAATCTAATCACTACGAAAAAGATATGAAAATAATCGGAATTATCCCCGCACGTTACGCAAGCACACGACTTCCCGCAAAGCCACTCGCTAAGATTGGAAACAAAACCATGATTGAGTGGACGTATTTCCATGCTAAGAAAGCCAAATCATTATCAGATGTAATTGTAGCAACCGATCATGAAGATATTTATAAAGTGATTAAGAACGCAGGTGGAAATGTTATGATGACTGATCCAAACCATGCCACTGGAACTGACAGACTCATTGAAGTTGTAAGCGGATTACCAGGAGTAGACGTATTCGTCAATATACAAGGAGACGAGCCAGGGATAGAGCCTGAACTCATTGATGGAGTTGTCACTCTTAAATTAAAAAATAGAAACTGGGAAATGACAAGTGCTGCTTGCCCGATGCCGGAGAGCGAACAAGCTGATCCTAACCGAGTAAAAGTAGTTTTTGATAAAAATCAAAAGGCTTTGTATTTTTCCCGCTCGCTTATTCCATCGAATCACAAAAAGATAACACCCGTTTACCGTCATCTAGGAATCTATTCTTATGAAAGAGAATTTTTATTGAATTACAACAATTTGCCACAGAGTGAACTCGAAGCATCCGAATCACTAGAGCAACTTCGTGCCATCGAAGCTGGTCACAGCATAGGAATTTATTTAACCGACAAAGCAGGATTATCCGTTGACTCACCAGAAGATTTAGAAATAGTAATTAAAGATTTTAAAAAAAGAGGGTTAATCTAGTGGAAGAAACAGCACCTGTGCCTGTACCGGCAAAACGTGGAATGCCTTATGGACTTATCTGGGGAGTTTTATTTATTTGTGTTTATGCTTATCTTTTCTTTTTCTTTGGGATTTATTTTATCTGGAACCAAGGACTACCAAATGATGCAAGCAGCTTTCTAGTATTAGCCGGTAGCTCTATTGCTTATCTAATCGCAAGTATTTTAGGATTCATTCCTGTCCTTATTAGCTCCATCGTATTCATCGTTCGTGATCGCAGCTTTAGACAAAGCTTTAAAAACAACTGGCCTGTTTTACTTGCTTTGATTTATCCAGTCTTGCCTAACATACCGGGACCTGTCGATGAATCTGTAATGTCTGTCATCATGTTTTGTATTCGTGTTTTTCTTTTTTTTAAGACAGGAAAGGATGTAAGCCTGCCAGCCAAGAAACAATTTTAACTCGACATAAAGCCCGTCTCATTTAGTTTCAAAAATGTCTAACACTTATGGAGCAATCAATGGACGAGAGAAAGGCAGAGAAAATCATTCAAGCTGGGCTTGATAAAAAAGCAGACTTTGTAGAAATATTTGTAGAGGAAACGCGTGGGGCGTCGGTAGCGTATAACAACCGTAAGGTGGAGACTGCGAGTGCGGGAACAGATTACGGGATTGGAATTCGTATGATTTATGGAACAGAAGTTTTTTATGCGAATACTAGTAACGATGACGAAGAACATTTGCTACAACTCATTGAAGCACTATCTAAAACAAAATCAGAAACTAGAGACTCAAGCCAGGCTGGAAAAGTAATTCACCTGCAAGAAAAATTATTTTCGAGCATACATACTGTTACCCTCGACCCAAGAAAAATTGGACAAGAAAAGAAATTATCCATACTAAAACTAGCCGATGAGACAGCCCGCGCTATTTCTCCTAAAATTGCACAAGTCAGTGCGCGCGCATTTGATGCTGTGTCTAATATTTTAATCTTAAACAGTGAGGGGCTAATGGTAAAAGACTTCCGTGTGCTCTCTCGTTTTTCTATGTCTGTCACTGCACAGGATGGTGGAGAAATGTTTTCTGCTGGAGAGTCCCCGGGAGCACAGAGAGGATTTGACTTCTTCGAGTCTTTAGATGTAGCTAGTTACGCAAAGACTGCAACTGATAGAGCCTTACTGATGTTATCCGCTGGCTATGCCACA
>JANMOF010000214.1:0-47222 GCA_031368925.1 Leptospiraceae bacterium | reverse complement strand
GTAGAATGTTTTTCGGGAGATGCAAAGATCATTAGCCCCTACGTCGTTTCTGTGAATGGAAAAGAATTTAGCACAAAATCAATCGTAATCGCATCCGGTGCAGAGCCATTTATTCCCGATATTACAGGGCTTAGTGAAATTTCTTATCTTACCTCGGATACTCTTTGGGGCTTACGTAAATTACCCAAGCGACTTTTAGTTCTCGGAGGGGGACCGATTGGTTGTGAATTGTCGCAGGCATTTTCAAGACTAGGTTCGGAAGTGACGTTAGTTGAAATGGGCGAGCGGATAATGCCAAAGGAAGACTTGGATGTTTCCGCTTTCATGAAAGAAGTTCTAGAAAAAGAAGGACTCAAAATTCTTACTTCCCACAAAGCAGTCGAATTTAAAAAAGGAAAGAAGAAGTCTGTAGTCTGTGAGGCTAATGGTAAAAAAGTAGAAATTGAATTTGATGAAGTCCTATTAGCAATCGGAAGAAGAGCACGAACAAAAGGATTTGGAATTGAAGACTTAGGAATTAGGCTCAATCCAAATGGAACGATTGAAACCGATGAATTTCTAAGAACTAATTTTCCAAATATATTTGTATGTGGGGATGCCGCCGGACCTTATCAATTTACTCACACTGCCTCTCACCAAGCCTGGTATGCTTCCGTCAACGCTCTCTTTGGAATTTTTAAGAAGTTTAAAGCGGATTACAGCGTTATTCCCTGGGCGACTTTTACCGATCCAGAGGTAGCACACGTAGGTTTAAGTGAGGCTGATGCTAAGGAAAAAAATCTAGAAGTCGAAGTCAGTCATTACGATATTGGAGAACTCGATCGCGCTATTGCAGACGGAGAAGCACACGGGTTTATCAAAGTATTAACCCCGAAAGGATCCGATAAAATCCTAGGAGTAACGATAGTAGCCGCACACGCGGGAGATTTGCTTGCTGAATATGTGCTTGCCATGAAACATGGACTTGGATTGAATAAAATTCTAGGGACAATTCACACTTATCCCACAATGTCCGAAGCAAATAAATATGTAGCGGGTAATTGGAAGAAGGCGAATAAACCGGAAAAATTACTTTCGTATGTAGAGAAATTTCACAAATGGAGAAGAGGATGATTCGAATTAGCTTTGCATTTATTATCTCTTTAGTTTTGACAACACAAGTTGTGGCATTTGACCATTCTCATAAAACTTATGATACAATCTTGAAAAAATATGCGGCGAATGGACGAGTGGATTATAAATCTCTCAAGAATGAAACGAGTCTTAAAAGCTATTTAGATTCGCTTTCTAGTGTTACTGTTGGGGAATACAACGGTTATTCGAAGGAACAAAAGTTAGCATTTTTAATCAATTCCTATAACGCTTTTACGATTCAATTGATTTTAGACAATTATCCATTGAAAAGTATTCGCAATATCGGAATATTACCATTAGCCGCTTGGAAGAAAGAATTTTTTACACTGCTCGGCGAAGAGAGAAGTCTTGGCTGGATTGAGCATGAGAAATTGCGGAAGGATTTTGATGAGCCACGAATTCATTTTGCTATTGTATGTGCTTCGATTGGATGTCCTCCTTTAATTAGCGAAGCCTATACCCCTGAAAAATTAGAAGTTCAATTACAGACTGTAAAAGATAATTTCTTAAACGACTCTACAAAAAATCGGTATGAGGCTCATACAAATACTCTATATTTATCTTCAATTTTTGATTGGTTCAAGGATGATTTTACGAAGAAAGGCAGCTTACTTGATTTTATTCAAGACTCTATGAAAGCCAAATTTGGGAAAGAGCCGAAAATAAAATATACGTTTTATGATTGGAATTTGAATGAAAAAAAATAAAAAATGCTTTTCTCTTCCAAGCAAATATTGAAAAAGTATTTTATTCTCTATGTTTCAGCTTGAACTAGTCAATAAACTTAAGATAAACAATGCTATAGGTAAGCCAGTAATCCTATGCGTTGATGATGAGTTACTCATATTATCTTCTCTCGGTCAGCAATTAAAACGGAAATACGGGGACAATTTTGCAATAGAAGCTGTGGATACTGCCGAATTAGCACTTGAAATAGTGAAGAGGTGCAATGAGGAAAATACTGATATACCGGTAGTAATTTGTGATAGGCTAATGCCTGTTATGACTGGAGATGAGCTACTCATATTAATTCACAAAACTAATCCAGATACCCGCAAAATTTTGCTAACAGGTCAGGCTTCGACTGGCAATATTAGCAATGCAATCAATAATGCGAATCTTTATAGATATATTTCTAAACCTTGGAGCAATGAAGAGTTGTTCTCCTCTGTGGATGAAGCTCTTGGCTCATTTTACAATGATAGGTTCTTAGAAGAAAAAGCATTAGAGCTTGAGAAAAGTCTTCTACTAGAAGAGATTAAGTATAAAAACCTAGTAGAGCACATGTCAGGTGCAATCTATATAATGACTGCTGATTCAAATCCTGAATTTTTATTTCATAGTCCGCAGATTTCTAAAATAACGCATTACTCCAAAGAGGAATTTTCTTATGAGTTGTGGTTAAGCCGTATTCACCCGGATGATAGAGAAGTTATTTTAAATAAGTTTGATATTTTACTTATAGATAAAAAAAATTTGTTAATCGAATATAGATTTTTTCGAAAAGATGATACGTTGATTTGGTTAGAAGAAGATATTACTATTATTTATAAAGGCAAACTTCCTTTTTTATTTCAGGGAATTCGTAACGATATTACGAATCGAAAAATGGCAGAGGACAAATTACGATTATACGCTGAGGAAATTGAAAAAGTAAATCAAAAACTTCTAAAAGCATTTGACCAGGCAGAACATGCAAATAAATCAAAGTCTGAATTTCTGGCAAATATTACCCATGAGTTTAATACTCCTCTTAATTCAATACTGGGTTATTGCCAGTTACTTGAAATGGGACAAATCGGAGAATTAAACGAAAAACAAACTAAGTTTATTTCTTATATTTACGAAAGCGGTAATCACTTATTAGCCCTAGTGAATACTATTTTAGATTTCTCTAAAATAGAAGTAGGAAGAGTCTTAATTGAAAAAGTAGATTTTGATCTAGGTTCATTAATTAAAGAAGTTATTAATTCACAGGAAGCGATTGCAAATGAAAAAGAAATTTCGATTGAATTGGAAATTGATGGGTCTTCTAAGTATCCTATTTTTGCAGATCGCACTCGTATGAAACAGGTGTTGATTAATTTAATTAGTAATGCAATTAAGTTTACACCGGAAGGTAAACAAATAGGATTTAAAATTTCAAAAAAAGCAAAAGATACTATTATACAATGTTGGGATAGTGGAATTGGGATTCCTAAGTCTGAGATGACACGCGTCTTTGAGCCCTTTGAGCAAATCAGAAATAGCTTCACTGTAAAAACCAAGGGAACAGGACTTGGGCTTTCGATTGTAAAAAGTATTCTGGATTTACATGGATTTTCTATTCAATTAGAAAGCGAAGAAATGAAAGGCAGCACTTTTATAATAACTATTCCTAGTAAAAATTCTTAAATATATTATTTTTAATTTTTGATTATTCTCTTTACTAGAAATAGTTTTATTTTTAGTTGTTTACTGAGAGTTCGTATCAGGATAATTCTTGTTATTTACGACTCTAAATTCTATAAGAAGTTGAGGGAAATATGGTAGTTAAAGAATACCCATCGTTAACAAAATTACATTGGGAAGAAGATGTCAAAGCAGTTATAGCTGAGTGGACAACGTTTTCGATTAAGCTCGAGCAGTTTAAAGAAATTTTAGACGCCTATTTGAGTTTTGCCGCTGAAAAAAAAATATCAAATTGGATTGTGGATTCTGGCAGTACGGTTGGATTTGTTTCGGATGAAATAAATACATGGTTGCAAGCCGAATGGTTCCCACTTGCTCTACAAAAAGGAATTACTAAATTCATTACTATCGTTCCCAAGAGCGCTATCACCCAATTATCCAACGATGCATGGCAGGCAACAGTTGGAGAAGGGTTTACTGTTCTCAATGTTGCCAATCTAGAAGAAGCAAAAAAATGGATTAAAGAAAACGGCTAATACGAATTACCCTAACAAGGATTTTTTTGAAATAATCTACTTGTTAGGGATTTTCACTTATTGTGATTTGAACAATTTGTTTAAATTGAAATTCCTCTATTTGGTAAATACATTTACAAGCAGTAATTCCTTTATTCTCAATAAATAATTTGTGATTGTGTCCTTCGACTAACTGTGGTAAGCCGAGGCTTATATCAGAAAGTTGCATTCTTTTTTTTGCATCGCCTACTATAATATTTGTTAACTCACAAAGAGAAGAATTGATTAGCTCCTCTGTAGGCTCTACTTTCATCCTGAGGAAATACTTCGCGTAAAATTTAGCAGATTCTATATTACTTCCAATTGTAACTAAAATTTTTAAGTTTGCATTGGAGAGTGATATGGTCGAGGATATATCGAAATAATCCTCTGATCGGTTTTCTTCGCTCACTTCAATTTTTTTTCCTTTCAGAATTTTCCCAAATACAAATAAACTGGATTCTTTAATTATATAGAGATAATTCTCTGTTATGCTCATACATACCTCTGGGCGATTTCCCAGAATGCATCTGCGTCTAGTGGCTTTGTTAAAAAATTATCTAATCCAGCGTCTAACGCTTCTTGGACTTTAGATGCTTCGCCTTCAGAGGTAATCATAATGAACGGAGTTGTAACACCTGATTTTCTTACTGCCTTGAAAGCTTCTAATCCATCCATTTCTGGCATATTCCAATCGATTACGATTAACTTGAATTGTTCAGTCTTTACTTTGGTTACAACGTCTGCTCCGTTTCCTGCTTCGATAATATCTGACTCCGAGACTCCATTTTCTATCAGGATAGATTTTTGAATGAATCTCTGAGCTGGTGAATCATCTGCGATTAATATTTTCATTGGTTTTCCTTTATAAGATTTTCTAGAATTTTGTTATTTATAAGAGTAATTAATTCATTTCCATTTTCGTTTAAGCCTTCTATTGGTTTTATCTTTCCTTTTAAAACTAAGTAAGGTGGTAATTTTTTAAAATTTAAATCTTTGATTCCTAAAATTCTATCTACTAAAATTCCAAATCTTTGATTTTCCATTTTAAGTAGAATTATTTTTTCTGAGTTCTCTAGATTTACTAAAGATAATTTTTTGGCAAGGTTAAATACTTTTGTTTTTTCGCCTAAGTATTCTATTTCAAAAAAAATTTTCTCATTCGAATAATGATTATTTGCCTCTAAACTCATTGCACTTAGTATGAATTTATTATCCACTGCAAATTTCCAATTAGAGATTGTAAAAATAAGAGTTTTCATATTGAATTTAAAATGGAATGAGAAATAGCACTCGGGATTTCTTCTAGAGAGACTATCTTATCGTAAACTCTTGCATCTGCACACGCCTTAGGCATCCCATAGATAATAGAGGATTTTTCATCTTGGATAATACAAATGCCGCCATTCCTTTTAATTGTCCGCATTCCCTCTAACCCATCACTCCCAATGCCTGTCATTATAACTCCAATTACCGAATCTCCATAAACCTCTGAAATAGACTTCATAGCAATATCGATGTTAGGGATAAAGCTACTTCCTTTTTGTTCGGGGCTAATGATACGAATCCGATCAGATTTATCAACGATTAGATTTTTCGCACCCTGGGCAAGGTAACAGTGATTATTCTCAATTTCTTCTAGGTCAATTGCCTCTGTTACTTTTATTTTAGAAATTTTATCTAGATTCTCAGCAAATGATTTTGTAAATACAGGTGGCATATGTTGGATTAAAAAATAAGTAATCGGTATTTCTTCTTGAACAGGTATTAGTGGAAAAATTTTATTTAAAGAAGAAGGTCCGCCAGTAGACGCTCCAATGACAACAATTTTTCGTTTATGGTCTTGATCTTTCTTCGCTTTGATGCTAGTTGGCGGATTTTCTGATTTGCCTGCGAGATGTTTTTTCCGAGAGATTACTTTTACCCAGGAAGCAAGTTCCAATTTTTCATGCAGGAGCTTACGTGTGCTTTCCATTTCTGGTAAGCTTGGTTTTAAAATAAAATCCACAACACCCAGGGCGAGGGCTTGGATTGTTTCCTGGCTATTTTCTTTTGAAAGACTAGAAAATATAACAATGGGTAATGGTGATTCTTCCATGATTAATTTAGTTGCCTCTAGTCCACTCATGATTGGCATTTCAATGTCCATGAGTACAACATCCGGAGAATATTTTTTGATAGATTCAATCGCCTCACGACCGTTATGTGCTATAGCTGAAACTAAAAATTTATCATTCGATGAAATGAGTCGTGAAATGATCTCGCACATAGAAGGAGAGTCATCTACAATCAAAACTTTAATTTTACTGTTCATCATGAAATTTTAGATTCCGTTAAATTTACTTAAATTTAAGATTAAAACTGCGTTACCATTTTGGTCAATCGTTGTTCCCGAAAAATAATTTAAAGATGAAATTTCTTTTGGTAGCGGTTTGATTACAATTTCCTCTTTTTTGAGGATATTATCCACGGTAAACGCAATCAAAGAATTTTTCATAATTAAGACATTCAATTTTTCTGAATTGGTTTCTGCGATTTTAGTTCCAGGGTGTAGAATGGAACTTAATGACTTAACTAAAAAATAATTTCCAAGCCTTTGAATGAATTGATCCTCCCCCATTTTTTCAATCGAGTTTAGCTCAATTTTTTCTGTTGCCCGGATATGAGTAAGGGGTATTGCATATTTATCTCCTCCTGATTGAACATAGAGTACATTCTCCATGCTGAGGCTAACAGGGATTATGATCGTAAATGTGCTTCCTCCCATTGTATTTCTAGAAGCAGAGACTGTACCTTTTAGATTTTTTGCGTTTTGTAGAACTACATCTAATCCAACTCCTCGCCCTGAAACATCGGTTACTACCTCTTTTGTGCTAAAGCCCGGTAAAAAGATTAACTGGATGATTTCGCTTTCTTTTAGATTTTCCAAATCCTCTTGTTTCTTTAAGCCTTTTGCAATCGCTTTTGTTTTAATTTTTTCTAAGTCAAATCCTCCACCATCATCCATAACTTGTATATGAATTTCAGATCCGGATTTATTAGCAGAAATAGTTAGGGAGCCTGTTTCTGATTTTCCTTTTTGTTTTCGAAGAGTTTTATTTTCAATTCCGTGATCTACTGCATTTCGAACCAAGTGCATCATTGGATCAGAAATTTCTTCTAGAATTTTTTTATCAATCTCTAGTTCTCCATTTTTCATTTCCAGGTTAACTTCTTTTTCTAGAAACTTAGCTAAATCTCTGACAACCCTTGGGAAACGACCCCAAAGTGAATTCAAAGAAACCATTCTTGTGCTAATGAGTCCATTTCTAATCTCAGAGGAAATTTGTGAGGTTAAATTCAATTTGTCCTCTAAGTCTGATGCAATTTGAAAATACCTGTCCTTTAGTTGCGAAACGTATAGCGAATAATCTAAATTAGTTCCATTCATTTTATTTGTTGAGTCATTTATTTTATCAACTATATTTTTGAATTCTAAGTTTAAGTTAGAGAATTGTTTAAAAATTTCTTTTTTTTGAATTAATGTAAGATGAAGTTCTCCAGACCAATTCATAATAGAATCTAATTTGTCCATTGCGACTCTTACATACTTATCTTGTTGGGTTATTTGTGTCGTTGTAGACTCTAGTTTTATTTCTTTAGAAGTAGTAGAGCTCGCTTCCCCACGAATACAAACTTGGATTAAGTAAATCATATCGCTTATTTCTGATTTGCGCTCTTTCGAAATTTGACCTTTATAACGTAATAAATTTTTTAATAGGTCTAGTGACTTATAAGAAATATCAATCATTAAATCAGAGACAATTAGTGATTTGTCTCTAAGTTTACTCAAAAGGGATTCAAATTCATGCGATAAGGAGTTCATATCGGTTAAACCAATGGTCGCCGAGTTTCCTTTGATTGTATGAACTGCGCGAAATATCTTTGCAATTTGTTCTTCATCGGATGGATTTTTTTCTAGTTCTACGAATTCATTTTCTAAACCATCTAGTATTTCCGTAATTTCCGAAGTAACCATTTCGACAATCTTTGGATCTTCTGCAATTTTATCGCCGATAGTTTCTTTTTTGAAATTTTGCTCTGATAGTTTTTTAAAATCGTAAAGCTGGTATTTTAGCCTGAGCGGATTATGATTGTAAAACTCTACTTCTGTTTGGTTTGGTTTTATTTTTGTGAATTCTAAAAAAAACTCTTTCAATTCTGTGAGCTCCGATTGAATTAGGGAGGTAGAAATTTTGAGTTCAGAAACTTTTTTGAAAAATTTTAAGATAGCATTGAGTAAGTCAAAAACTTTAAACCACTTGAATACTTTAAATTCATTTTTTAGTTCGTCTATGAGTAGAATTAATTTTTCAGATTCGAAATCTTGATTTTTTTCTAAAAGAGAAATGGAGGAAAGGATTTCAGATTGATTAATTAGAATTCGGGAAACTGCTTCTTCTTCCATACAGCTTACCTTTCTTCGTATTTTTGGAATGCTTCCGATTCCAAAATTCCTGGAACAGAAAGTATAAAAATAGATTCAGAACTTTCTTCTTTTTTATAAATTCCTTTTAGGAATTCTTTTGCTGTAAGTTGAAAATTGGAATCAACCGGATAAACTTGATTTGCCTGAATTTTTTGGATAGAAGATACTTCTTCGACTAATATTCCAAATAAATTAGAGCCGTTTTTTAGAATTAGTAATTTTTCCTTATCCGCTTCGCTTTTTGTTAACTTTAATAGTATGTCCAGTTGAAATACAGTAATCAAATGGTTTCTAAAATTAAAAATCCCCGCAATAAAATCTTCAGTAAAAGGAACAGAGGTAATATTTGTTACCGGTAAAACTCTCTTAGCCTCTACTAGTGCTACTGCAAATTTATGTCCACATAATTGGAACAAAATATAACTTTCTTCAACCGAAGTTTCTAAGTCTAAGTCAAGGGAGTTTGTATTGGATTCTAACATAATTAACCTCAAATTCCTAGCTTTCTATAAAATACACAATTACCAGAATGAATTGTTTCCAATTCCTTTTCCATTCCAAAAATCGTCTCCGAAGGACCAATAAATATGAACCCGCCGGGATTCAAATTCTGAACCAATTTTTGAATTACCTTGGATTGTGTATCGTTCTTAAAATAAATTAATACATTCCTACAAAAAATTATATCAAATTTATCCTGAAAATTAGACTGTAAAAGATTGTATACCTTAAATTCTACTTGAGACTTTATGAGGTTACTTACATGTAGCCGGTCATGCTTTATGATACAGTAATTATCTAAAAGTATACGGTATACCTTGGAAAGATTACGTTCTAATTCTTTGAGAGAATACACACCATTTTGCGCAAATTCGATTACACTTTTAGAAATATCTGTACCGGTGATACTGATATTTCTATGTTTCGCTTGGATATTTTCTGTAGTAATCAGTTTTCTAGCACGAAGGTAGAGTTCTTTGTCCAAAAATTCTTCTAGCAAGATAGCAAGAGAATAAACTTCTTGTCCATAACTACAAGCAGCACTCCATATACGAATTGGCTTATCGGGATTATCCCCAAAAAAAGTTGGAAATATTTCGCTGTAAAGTATAGCAAAATGTTCCGCATGACGATAAAAAGATGTTTCATGGTTTGAAAAAATATGAATTAAGTCTTCTAGTTGCGAATTTGTGACAGAGAATTTAGGATTAAAATCTAATGCTATATCTAATATCGTATTAATTTCTTTTTCTAAAAGTTGAAACCTCGAACGGGTAAGTTCAAGCCCCACATTTTTATGCAGAAAATCGGACACATATAGGTATAGATCCTGTTTCTCGATATTCAATTGATTTTTCTCTGCTACGTTAGTAGACATATCTTACTCAAGTTTGAATTTTTCAGTCAGGCTGAGGAGTATTTCGGATAACCCGTGGAGTTGTGCTGCAAGTTCTGACATTTGGTTTAGAGCTTGGACGGATTCTTTGGATGATCTAGAAATATCTTCTATACTTTTTGTAATTTCTTCTGAGCCTAAAGATTGTTGTTGGGTTGCATAAGAAATTTGTTTTACTAGTTTGGCTGTAGCCTCGAATGCAGTGACGACTTCTTCGAGTGCCTGTCCTGCAAAAATAGAAACTTCATGACTTTTTTGGACACCGTTATAACTAGATTCAACAGTCTTATCAATTTCTTGAATTCCTTTTAGTAGAGAATTAATTGTTAACTCAATTTCTTGTGCAGAGCTAGAAGATCTGTCTGCAAGTCGTCTTACTTCATCGGCTACTACCATGAAACCTTTTCCATATTCTCCGGCAGATGCCGCTTCTATCGAGGCGTTGATTGCAAGCATATCGGTCTTATCCGCTATATCAATGATGATCTTTAAAACTTTTCGAATTTCATTAGAAGCATTATTCAAATCATTTAATTTGCTCTTAGCCACGCCCATATCTACTTGCACAGACTCTAAAGATTCACGAGATTCTTTTGTTTTTTGATGACCTTTTTTTGCGATGTCGATTGTTAAGTTTGCTTGCTCACTTACACGAATAGAATTTTCGGAGACTTGCTTAATAGATTGGGAAATTTCTGTAATCGAAGTTACGCTATCATTGATTTTTTCGGATAGAGTTTCGAATGTCTGGTTAATCTGTGTAGAGGAAGTCGAAAGTTCACTAGCGGAGGAAGCAAGGTCAATGCTGGAACTTTTAATCTTGGTAATCGTTTCGGTTAGATTTCGATTCATGGTGCTAAATGCTTTTCCAAGCTTGCCTTCAATTTCTTTTTTTAAAACTTCATCGGCTAATTCCCCGTTTGCGATGAGCGTCGCCTGCGCAAGTAAGCTACTCAAACTTTGCGTCATTTTGAAAAATTCTCTTCCTAAGTCTCCTTCAAGTGCAAATTGAAGTGTTGGATCATCTAGTTCCCCTTTTGCAATAATGCCTGCTTGTTCGGCGAGTGCTTTTTGGTTTAAAATCATTTTACGAAATCTTTTTCCTAGCTCTCCCTCTATTTGCGTATTGAATATAGGATTGGAAAGATCCCCCTTGGCAAGTAAGTCAGCTTGTTCTCCGAGTGAGATTAGATTTTTTTTCATTTTGTCAAATTCTATTCCCAGTTGTCCGGGTAATACTGTTTCTAAATCTTTATTCTTTAAATCGCCTTTAGCAAGAACTTGGGCTTGTGTTAGAAATAGTTTTAAATTTGCAATGCTATTGTTAAAGTCTAAAGAAATTAATCCAAGATCATCGCTATATCTAAGAGGAAGTGAATAAGATAAATTACCCGCTACCAATTCTTGGAATCCGCTTTGTAAATACGTAATATTCTTTCGAATAGACATGGCAAGCAAGTAAGATGTATTTAAGCTTACGACTAATGACTGTATGCCAATGAGGGAAATTAAAATATCTTTAAATGGATCGGTTTGGTCTGCTACAGATCCAGAAAAATAAATTACAAGTAAAGCGCCTACCGGAAGAACTACAATGGCAACACTGCTAAGAGTAATTTTTTGAAATAAGGTTAAACTATTTACCTTATCTTTAAGAATTGGAATGGAATTAATTTCAGGTGTTACCAGAATTTTTGCAAGAAACTCTTCGGCGATACATAAATGAGTTACATAATTTACAGGAGCAAGAAACAAAAAGACTAGAACATAAAGTAGAAGATTGTGGAAAGAAAAAGAAGTTAGAAAAAAATAACTTGCTCCAGCAATACCCAATCCAATGAACCATTGAAAGAAAACGACAATCCCGCAGTAAGTCGGAAATCTTAATAATTTTAATTTTGCATTTGAGTCCTTATTTTTCATTACTGAATCGAATAGATAATTGAATAACTTGATTCTAGCAATCGGTGTTGTTAGCAGAGTTAAAATGATCGCAATGCTAGCAGAAAGTAAAAAGTAATAAAATTTTTCGTAGTAGGACTTTTGCGTTAAAATTAAAAAGAAAACAGAAAGTGGGACAACAGCGAAATAGGTAATTAGCTCCATTTGGATTTGCATTTTCCTAAGCTCTTTATTAATTGACGTTTCCAATATTTGCCTCCGTAAAATAAATTCTATGTTGTCGGGTAATTCATTTATAAGAAAAATCTATAGAATAGACCCAGATTTAAGTACCATTAGAGTTCACTTTATTTTCAATCAAAAATCCTTCAGGGAAGAAAAAAAGCTTTTCTTACGTATCTATTTTAAAAAAAGTAATCTAACCCCATACATGGTTTAGCTTGTTCAAACATATTAAATGCAAGAAAGAAACGATTACTATTGGGTTCTTGTTGTTATACGAACATTTCGCATTTCAAAATACCAGATAAGAGTTAATTAACGATGGAAATAGAAAAAAGAATTTTAGTAGTAGAAGATGATGCTCGATCTGCAAGTTTTTTGAAAGAAGCACTTGAAATTTACGGTTACAAAGTCGCAGTTGCGGATAATGGCAAATCCGGTTTTGAGCTTTTTCAAGCAGAACCTTTCCCGTTAGTAATTTCTGATTTAGAAATGCCTTTTATGGGTGGGAAAGAGCTAATAGCAAAATTAAATGAGTTAGAATTTCCTCCCATTATCATTGTTCAGACTGCACACCATGAAACCGCGATAGTCATTGATATTATGAGACTAGGTATTTATGATTACTTAATTAAACCAATTCAAGTAAACGAATTAGTTTTAAAAGTAACAAGAGCATTTGAAACTTACCGATTGAAACGAATGCAAGCTGCCTTAGAAAAAGAACGCATTATTAGGATGGAAGATGAGTTAAATTGGTTTAAATGGATTGAGGAGAATGCTGGCAGATCGAGTTCAAATGAAAGATCTAGGGAGCAAACACTATTTTATAATTTGAAATCTTCGATAGTCCAAGGAGCGGGGTTTGGAGTGCTTGTGAGTCTAATTGATTTTATCTCCAAGTCGGCTAAGAAAGAAGGTAACCAGTACTTAATCAGCACAGAATTAATGGAGGAAGTATTTAAGAATAACTTAGTTGCAAAGAATATTATCAAATCGTTTGCTGAGATTAATAAAATTCTAAATGATGAAATTAAATTAAATCCCTTGACTTTAGATAAAATTTATGAGTTCGTAAAAACAGAAACTGTAGGACTCAACAAATATTCTTCTATCAAAAATCAAACTATACTAATCGATCAATCTAAGTCCAGGTTTTCTAATTTTAAAATGTATGCAAATCTAGATTTTTTTAAAAAGCTAATAGACGAACTATTACTCAATGCTATGAAATTTTCTCCTCTCGAATCTAAAATTACGATTCTTCTTAATATAGAGGAAGAAAAAAATTTAGTAATACAAGTCATGAACCCCGCGGTAGAAGATAACAAAAAAAGAATAGGAATTCCTATGGAATATGAAAACTTAGTATTTGAACCTTTCTATAGGATGAATCAATTTTTAACATCCGGTTATGATACTCTAGACATTGGAATTGGGCTAACAATGATTAAATACATCCTAAAAAAACACAATGGGGAAGCGGCTATTTATAATATAAGAGATCATCGAGATTTTTCTGGTTCAAAATTTCAAGTCAATGCCAAAATAAAACTACCAATCATTCTGTAATTATCAAAATAGGCTTTCCTGCTTATTTTCTAATTTAGCGACATACTCTAAGTATTCGCTCATCTTAAATTTCTTTTTAGTAGAATCAGATGACATATAACGTAAATTTCCATGGACATTTCGTTCTGGAAACCACGGTCTATCGAATAAACCAAAGCACCATAGAATTCCAGTATAAGAATTTGGATTTCTTCCATCATACGCATACTTGTTGTTAAACTCTTCTAGAGTTTCAAATGCTTCTTTGTAAGTCTTAGACCATTCAATTACTTTTTTTCCCCAGAGCATTCGCATGTAATTGTGCATTCTGCCTGTGATTACAAGCTCTTTTTGCGCGGCATTCCAGAGCGGATCATGTGTCTTTGCCGCTTCAAATTGTTCTCTTGTATAAAGATACTCTCTCTTATCCTTAGAATGTTTTGCTAGAATTTTTTGGATCCATTCAGGAAGAATTTTTAAATCTTTGTTAAATTCTTTCTTTCGCCAGAATAGTAAATATCCAATATCACGCCAGGTTAGAAGTTCATCGAAATAGGAATTGATACTCATATTTTTTCCGAAGAATAAATCCTTATCTCCTTTGGCATCCATGTTTAATTTATCAGGCGCCCAGGTTTCTTTTGCATTTGCATTGAGGCAACGGGTAACGATTGTTTCGACGCTGATATGTCCGAAGTGTAAATAAGGAGACATGGCACTCGCAGGAGTCAATTTAGGAGAATGCGGATTAGAGCGATTATCTCCATAGAGATTCAAATTCTTTTCGATAAAGTAATCTAATTTTCTTAGTGCTTCTTTTGATCCACCAACCATATCAGAAACAGGATCAATTTCATTCGCGAAGGAAATTTTAGATAGAACTTTGTCGATTTCTGATTTTTCGGCTTTGAATTCTTTAAACGGTGGCTTAGAAGGTTTATCCACTTGGAATAAATCCTTCTTAGAAATCTTTTCTTTTGCGCGATGAATATAGCTTTCAGCGAAAAGTTTATGAATGCGAGGACGTAATACGCGAGCGGCTGATGCGTGTTCTCCGTAAAGCGAAATTGGTATGATAGAATTTGAATCAATGGCAACAAGTTTACAATCAATTTTAGAAGAAAGTTTTTCTATATGTTCGGGAATAATGAAGGAGGGAAAATCATCTGTAACCACAACACAGGCTTTTTCGCAAATCTTTTTTAAAAGTCCCTTCGCCGGATTATCAGGAGTTTCCACATAAGCCCAATAATTCACTCCCATTTTTTCGGCTGTGAGGCGATTATCGCACATTCCTTCTAATATGAATTTGTGAATTCGTTTAGAGTTCCATTTATAATCACTTCGTAACCCTTCATAAACAACTAGCTCTTTTCCTAATTTTTGCGACAAGTGAATCGCGTAATCGAGTGCATGATTAGATTCGAATCTTCGGTAAGCTTGCATCCAATAGAGAACGTAAGTTTTATTTTCAAGAATTGGTTTTTGATTGGAGTCGAGGATTCGAGTTTGGTTATAAGTGGAAAAATTCATTGTCTATTAGACAGAAAAATTCAAGATTACCACCGATGAACACCGATGGACACTGATAAAAAAACGATAGTTATTTATTTTTATGACAAATATCAGTTTGTTTTTCTGGTGTTTTCTATAAAAGAAAGTTGCCAGTAGTAAGCTAGATTGTTTTTATTCTATTGGATTCTTCTATGCTTAAAGAGGTTTAATGACGGCAAGTTCAATGAAGAGTCCGTAAATACAATCATTGATAGCAACGTTAGCATCAGAGACATGAAATTAAAAATTCAGTCTATCGGTGTTAATCGGTGTATATCGGTGGTAATCTTGGAGAGTTATAATGAATCCATTTATTCAATCAAAAGTCATGACAGCAGAGGATGTGGCTAATCGAATGCCATTACAAGGAACAATTGCAACGAGTGGTTTTACTCCTGCCGGCTATCCGAAAGTAATCCCTATGGCGTATGCCGCGAGAATTGAAAAAGAAAAGCTCGCAGGAAAAAATCCCTGGTTCAATTTATATACAGGTGCATCAACAGGGGATGAACTCGATGGGGCACTCGCTCGCACTGGCTGTATGAAAAAACGTCTTCCGTTTCAGTCAAATGCTGATTTACGAAATAGAATCAATTCCGGTGAAATTGATTTTGTAGATATGCACTTGAGTCATGTAGCACATTATATTCGAGATGGAATCTTAGACCCAATCGATGTCGCGATTGTAGAAGCAGTTGACGTTTCTTCTGACGGTAGAATCTGGTTAACCACATCCTCCGGTATGAGTCGCACCTATTTGCATCACGCGAAAGAAATTTATATAGAATTAAATTCTCGTCCACCAATGGAACTAAAAGGTTTCCACGACTTAACCGCACCAGAGCAACCTCCACACGGGAGGTCAGTCCCTATTAGCCGCGTAGATGATAGAATTGGTAGACCTTACGTTGTAGTTGAACCTCATAGAATTAAAGGAATTGTCCTCACTGATTTAGATGATTCCTCCGGGGAGTTTAAAGCACCGGATCAAAATAGTATTTTAATAGCAGAGCATATTCTAGATTTTATTTTATTTGAAATCAAAAAAGATAGAATTCCCAAGGAATATCTACCTTTTCAATCGGGAGTTGGGAATGTGGCTAACGCTGTATTATCCTGTATTGCTAAGGACTCTAGATTCCATGAAATTGAAATGTGGACAGAGGTATTGCAGGATTCTATCTTTGATATTTTAGAAGTGGGTAAACTCCGTTATGCCTCTACTTCGGCACTTGCTTTTTCTAAGGCAGGGATTAAAAAATTCACAGATGATATTAGCGAGCTCAAGTATAAGTTTATTATCCGTCCACAGGAAATTTCTAATCACCCGGCACTTGTTAGAAGCCTTGGAATCATTGCGATGAACACTGCACTTGAAGCAGATATTTATGGAAACGTAAACTCAACCCACGTAGCGGGAACTGGAATGATGAATGGAATTGGGGGTAGTGGTGATTTTGCGCGAAATGCATATGTGTCTATTTTCATGGCACCATCAGTAGCAAAGGGTGGAGCGATTTCTGCGTTTGTTCCTATGGTATCGCATGTAGATCATACGGAGCATGATACTCAGATTTTTGTTTCCGAGCAAGGACTTGCGGATATTCGTGGTTTGGCTCCTAAGAAGAGAGCCGAGGTAATAATTGAAAAATGTGTTCACCCGGATTACAAAGATGCGATGCGGGAGTATGTAAAAGATTCCTTCGCTACTGCAAAAACAAAGCATACACCTCACAATCTGCGTAAAGCTTTTGATTGGCATATCAAACTCCTTGAGACAGGAAGTATGAAGTAGTTAACGCAGCGTATACACTTCCTTTGAGTTGACTATATATTTTGTAGGGCTCAGAAAGGTGTGCGCCTTGGGGGTTACTGGCGCTTATCCTGCGTGTGGTTTCGCAAGGAACCCGCTACGTGGTGCGCTTTCAGAGCGCCAGTAAGTATATAGTCTTCTATAACAATTTGTATCCGATGTCAGTTCGAGGGACTCGAGAACTACAAATAAAAAAGGCATTATCCGCGAGTAGTTCTCGATTACCACTCGAACTGACAAATACAGCAAGCATTAACCTCAAATAAACCCGCTCTAATATTTTTTTGTCAAAGAAAATAAAATAATCTTGTCAATTTTTTCAATAAAAAAGTCTATGGCTAACAAGTTGAAAAAATGCGAAAGTTTAGTGATTCCGTGCAGGCTAACACCTAACACCTAACACCTAACACACGTTGGAACTTTTGTTTCGTTAGCATTTGAAGTTAAAAAATTAGATGGGGTGATTTATTTTATGAGGTATTTGAAAAACTGGTTTGATGCAAAAAAAATATTCGGACTTATTCTTTGTCTTATTTTCTTATTCGTTTACAATGTAACAAGCCCACCCTCTAGCAGTTTACCGCAAGCACTACCCAATGTGTCTGTAGATGCGAGTGGTAAGCTAATCTTAATATACCAATCAGTGTTCCCGTTGGCGGTCCGATTGTTCCAAATCTTATTCTTAGTTATAACTCCGATGCTCAAAATAGTTTTATGGGTAAGGGTTGGACTATTTCCAGCTTTGAATCTGTTTATATGAATATTACGGATAATGCAAATTTGCCCGATTTTTCTTCTTCTATTACCGGAGTCTTAGTAGATATAAGTGGAAATAAAACTGAGTATAGAGCAAAGAATGAAATTTATGCGAAGGTAGTTCCTTCGAATCCTGCTGATTGTGGATCAGGTCCTTGTGCATGGACTATATTTACAAAGGATGGGATTCGATATAAATTTGGATCAAGCGCAAATTCTAGAATAAACGTTAGAGGCAAGCCTGACGTTAAACAGTGGTTAGTCGATAGAGTAGAAGATGCAAATGGGAATGGCTATAACATTTCCTACGTCATAGATAATAATGCTGGTTTCTATTATCCAAATACAATCACCTACATTGATAGGGTAATTCAGTTTAACCTCTCTACTCGCTCCGATCAAATTCAGGAATATGCAAGTAATATCGGAAATGGAATGAATCAAATTGTAACTGGCATTTCCATCACTGCCGCAGGAGACTCTTTTAGAGACTATACGTTTAATTATACGCAAGGCGTGGATAAGACGAGTTTGCTTAACAAAGTAGCACAGACTGGTTATAAAGATATCGATATAAGTTATAGTTCAAATCAAAATACAATTAAACCAGTAGCAGGAGTTCCGACTAATACAAATGTTGATTACCGCGTTCCTTTCTTTAACCAGGGAAAATGCCAAGAGGTTAAGAACTACTGCACTTGCGCCGCTGTGTCCGCTTGTTGGCAACCAATTCTCTCAGCAAGTTATGGCTTAATAGATCCAAGACAGGAATGTGCTGAGGGTGCCGCTTCTCTTGGAGATTTATGCACCAACGGAATGCAAACCGGACCCGTTTCTATTATGGGTGATGTTACGGGAGATGGAAAAGCGGACATTATCAAAATAGTTGGCGGACAAGATGATAATCATATTCAAGTGCTTCGCTTAAATGAATCGGGAGGAACAGAGAGTAGCCTCTCGCCGCAGATAAAACTCAGAATTAATTCATATATTTCTTTCGCTGATATTAACGGAGATGGAAGGCTTGAAGTATTGTATGCGGAAGATAACAATCAGCCGCTCAAAGTTGCCTATTATGATTTGACCACAAATAGTTTTAGCAATATCCAAACTATAAATAGTATAACCGTTGATACGCTTGGCTATGATCCTAATAATCTTAATTTAGTTTCTCGCAATTTTACTTCTGACATTAACGGAGATAAAAGAACTGATTTCGTATCCATTTATGACGAGGGGGCTAATACCCGTTTAAGAATCTTTATATCCAACGGCTCTGGATTTCAGGGAGGCTACGACATAGTAACCACAAACTTAGGAACTGAGAATACCCAAAGATTTTTTATGGACACGAATGGAGATGGTCGCCCTGAATGGATTCAAATGCAAAATGACAATCCAAAGGAAATGAAAGTAAGCGCACTAGACCTAGTAGCTAAGACATCTAATTACAAGACGTATCCTTTTGATTTGTCTGGTGGCACTGCAAAGACAACGAATTTTAAAAACATATCTTTCGCTGATGTGAATGCTGACGGCAAAATAGACTTATCCGCAGTTCTAGATGACGGCACTGTTTCCGTTGCGCTCTTTACGGAAAATGGATTTACACCTGCTCAGTTTAGTTCTCTTCCTAATGTAGCTCCTCAGTATTTGGCTATAGGAGATAATACATTCCAAGAAACGCAAAATACAGTTACCTTTTCTGATGTGAATGGGGATCAAAAAGACGATTTAGTCTATTCTAAAAATGGAACTCTCTACATATCCTATTCCAATGGGAAAGGATACAATTTGCATAATGATACTAAGCCGCTAAATGGAGCATTTCAATTAGCTGATATAACAGGCAATGGAAAGGCAGACATCATCGGAATGGGTTTAACTGAAAAAACAAAAACACCTATTTTTCAAATCCAAGCCTTTCGTATTGACTCGGATACACCGGTTGAGTATACAGGCTCTGCAACTCTAGTCGTTCAAGCTACGAACAAAGAACATAAAGATTTAATTCAAACCGTTGCTAATAACGACGGTCAAACGGTTAATGTGAGTTATACGCTGAATAAGGATTTACCTGGAGTTGTTACACCGAATAATGGGAGTTATCCTAACTTACCTGATTTGTCAGCAGAACATTTGGTAACTACTGTCGTTACTGATCCTGGTGGGGGTTTGCCTGCTACAAAGGAATCTTATGAATATGGGAATAAGCGGTTTTATGCGGGTACGAATGATACTGCTGGGAGCTTGGGGTTTAAGAGTGTAACGAAGACTATCTCTTTGTTGACAACTAATGGGGAAGAGGTGATTACGAAAACTGTTACGGACTTTAATCAAACAACGCCGATTGCATTTAACTCACCTGTTCAAACCAAGATTTATAATGGTTCAGGGGGATTACAGCAAGTTTACTCCTATCAATATGAAATCGGAACAACTGCTAATGGCACGAAGGAGTATAGAGAAAAAATTGTTTCCAATTCCATTTATGAGAATAATCAGTATTTGCTTAACAATACTGAAACCAAGTATTATGATGGTTTCGGAAATTTAAATAGGGCGGTGAGTAATACAGAAGGAAAGGTGAAAGAGACGATTAGAACATTTGGGTATGATGTGGCAAATTGGATATTGGTTCAACCCTTAACTTCTACGACGACTATTGATACTATAATCACGAATAATGAGAAGTATGCTTTTTCTGGTCTAAATCTCCTTTCCTATTCCACCGAAATAGAACCAGGAAAATGGGCTACTACGAGTTCTACTTATGATAGTATAGGCAATATGCTTTCGCAAACAAGTCCTTTAGGTAAAACTGATTCCTATTCATACGATACTTATTCTAACAATACTTCATTAAAAGATTCGAATGGATCTGAAGTAAGGGTAGAGGTAAACCCGGCTACCGGTGCAATTGTTAAAGATATAAATATAAATGGAGAATCTACAGAATACACACAAGATGAATATGGTAGAGACATTGAAATGAAAAATCCGGGTTCTTCATCATGGTCTGAACAGTTTATCTACTCCAATGATCCTAACGATAATTATACAGAAAAAAGAATTAACACAAGTATGCAAAATAGTTTTTTTCCCTTTATCCCTATTGGATTGCAAGGGTCAGACACATATTCTTGGACAAGAGAATATACTAATAGTATTGGAAATAAGACAAAGATGCAGGCATCAGAGGATGGAGTAAAAATTTACCAAATGGATTTCGAATATGACTTGAAAGGCAATTTAACGCGAAAGTCAAATGTATATTTATTAGGAGTAGAGACTCCAATTTATAAAACCTATCAGTACGGAATCAATGATCGGATTACATCTATAGCGAATGCCAATGGAGAATCGACTGCTTATTCTATGAGTAACTTAGTTTATAAAAAAGAACTAGGTGGAAATAGAACCATTATTACAAAGAAAGATGTAAGCGGCAAGGAAATTGAAAAGACAATAGGAAATTTAAAATACAGTTATGAATATTATCCAGATGGTAAATTGAAGAGAATAATAGACCCTGCAAGCGGCAACACTGAATTTACCTATGACAGAGTAGGAAAAATTCTTTCACAAACGAATGCCAATACAGGCAAAAAAATTATGACTTATGATCTAGAAGGTAAAATGCTTTCTTACAAAGATTCAAGAAATGTATTAAATCAATTTGAATACGATTCTGCTTCTAGGCTTTCAAAGGTCATCAATGAAAGTGAAACCATTGAATACAAATATGAAGAGCCCGGAGCAAATACAAAAGGAAGATTGACATCAATAAAAGACAACTCTGGTTTGACCAAATATTTCTATGACAAAGTTGGTAATATTATTAAGATAATTCGTCAATTTGATGATTATACAATCCAGTTCCAAAATGTTTTTGATTCAAAAAATCGGTTAATTCAAAAGATTTACCCTGATGGAACAATTGCCACTTATACTTATGCAATGGATGGATTAGCAAATATAAAAGTCAAAACATCCGATGGTAAGTTAGACAATCAGACCTTAATAGAATACAATAGAGATAAAGCCAATGGGACGCTAACTAAAAGATTTGGGAATGGCGTTGTAAGTAATTTTGATTTCAACTTACTGTCAGGAAAAATGACAGGCATGAAAACGACTACTTCTCGAAATTCAGTCGAAGTGCAAAAAGAATATAAATATGATATTAACAATAATATTTCTGAACTTTTAGATTTAGCCAACCCTGCCAAGAACCAAACTTTTGAATACGATGTTTATAATAGGCTCACTAAAGCGAAAGGAAAGTATGGGGAAGAAGCTTACGTTTATACGGATAATGGAAATTTAACGCAAAAAGGCGACATAGAGCTTTCCTACGCGGATACCAATAAGCCCCATGCTGTAACAAAGATTAAAAAACCACACGAAACGATCAACCTGGAATACGATTCTGCTGGTAACCTCACGAAGAAGAATAATGACAAATACATCCATGACGCATTAGGTCGGTTATCCTCCATTCAAACATCTGACGGACAAGAGTTTCAATATATATATAATCATAAGGGTCGAAGAGTCAAAAAGATTAACCGACTCAAAACAGAAGTTACCTATTACTTCGAAGACGGCTTATACGAAATTCATAAAGTCCCAGGAAAATCAGACGAGCACACACTTTATTTTAAAGACGAAAATTCTGCTGTAGCCCAATGGACGCGAACAGACGCAGTTTTGCCTAATATAGATTTGTCGGCAGTGCCGATTATGCCATCAACTTGGCTCGTCAGAATAGAAGAGAATTACTACGATTTGGCGTATCGAATAGATAAAGTTATCACGCAGTCGCCAAACAGCGCGTATCTGTTCTTTCTACTCATTCCAATTGTATTCTACCTAGTAGAAAGAAAAACAGTAGTTGGTTATACCCTATCCATCTCGATTGTCAGTTTAGTTTTTATTACATGTATTGGGACGAAGAAAAGACAATTTCCATTTGCCGCTCTAATGATGGCAGGTGGAATTAATTCTGAAACCCCTGGAATAGGAAATAACGGAGATGCAAGTTCTAATACTAATAGCGGCAACGGACAAGTAGGCGGAGGTGGTGCTAGTTCCGCCGGAACGCCCGTAAGCGGCTTCTATTTTTTACATCGTGATTATCTCGATTCCGTTACAATGGTAACGGATGGAAAAGGTGAAATGGTTAGCGGAATGGACTTAGCCACTGGCAAATCAGTAGTAGACTATAAACCGTATGGAGAAATTGATAGAAAGAATTCAGATGGTCCTGATATATTTCGATATAAGTATACTGGTCAAGAAGAAGATCGAGAGACTGGTTTGTATTATTACAAGTCAAGATACTATGATCCTGAAATAGGAAGATTTATAGAACCCGATACCTATTTGAATTCCAAGGCTCTATTTGGAATGAATCAATATATGTATGTTTTGGGGAATCCCGTTAAATACAATGACCCTTCCGGGCATAAATGGAAGTTGAGTCATATTACGAAAGGTCATTGGGGGAAGACATTCAAGCGTGTCTGGCATATGAATAACCAAATTACCAGAAGGGTAATTCATATGTGGAACCAGCATTTGCCTAAAATTACAAAGGATGAAGGTGACAGACGTTGGTATAGAGCAAGATTAGGTTGCATGATTTGGAGGAGCAAAGGTAATAAAACAGCATGTTTCCCTGCAAATTCAGGCGAAATTAAACCCGTCGATCCTGACCCTGAACCCGAGCCATCTGAACCCGAACCAAGTTGCGATGATTGTCATTTTCCTACATTAACATATTCTGGAGAAGAAATCGATTCAGTAACAGATGGGTATCAAGATGCATTCATAGGCAATTTCAATACTGTACCGTACCAATATGAGGCTGATCCTTGGAAAGTCGAGATTGACTTTGCGGGGCTTTATTTCGAAACACATCTAGCGGGACAAGGGGAAAAAGATAGTGAAATTATTCCCACAGGTTATTGGCATACTGATAGGTGGTACGAAGATACTAAGACAGTGATCGTTCGTTTCTATATTCCTCATTTTTATCCATGGGATATTTGTGAAATGAACACTGTGAATTGTGGAATGCCTGGACAAAAATTGAAACTTTACGCTAAATGGGGGAGCGTTTTAAAACCAATCGAAAAACAAATGACCTATATCGTATATTCGCAAGCATTTGATAACGTTTGGCATCCATGGTCAACAGCAATTATTTTGGGTAAACGGGCAGCAACCTATGATAGCTATGTGCCACCTGACAAGCCCTATATTGTACCATAAGCGAGATAATCTAAGATGAGTATCAAATTATTTTTCGGAATTATGACAATTGTTTTTTCATTCATAGTTTTTTCACAGGAAAACAAGCCTACGGAGGAACTGATTCGTATTGGCGACTTATTTTGGGATGTGAAGCCAAATAGAAATGGAATTCCTTGGGATGAAGCAGTGCAATATTGTGCCAAAAAAGGGATGCGTCTTCCGACTAAAGACGAATTGGTTTCCTATCAAGATGAATTAATGAAATTAGAAGAAGATCCAACAGTTTTACGAAAGGATAGAGATAAAATTAATCCATTTCACACAGTAAACTATCTTTACTGGTCTTCAACAGAATATGAAAAAAATTTGTCCATGGTTTGGATCGTTCAAATTCGTAATAATCCTGAATCAAAGGGTAACAACATTTCCCCACTTCGTAAAAATTATAAACATTCGAATGTTCGCTGCATAAAGAATGCTGATAAGATATAAAGATTGATATGAAACATGTATATAAACTAAAAATTTTATTTCTTCTCATTTTCAGTCTAGTTTGGGTAAATGACTGTAAGCCGGATAAAGATGGGAATGAAGAGATTAAAGGCTTCTTAATAGCCGAATTTCTTTTTAACAAAAGCGTAGCGATTCCAAGTGGACAGGTATCAACTTTTGCTGGTTCAGGAATTGCAGGCTCAACAGATGGCACTGGAACATCAGTGCAATTTTCAAGTCCATACGGAGTAACCGTTGACAGTAGTGGAAACGTTTATGTAGCAGATTCAAGTAATAATAAAATTCGAAAAATTACCTCTTCTGGAGTTGTTACAACTTTTGCGGGCGGGGGTGCTACTTATGCAGATGGAGTAGGAACACAAGCTAGTTTTTCAACACCGCTTGGTATTATAGTAGATGGAAGTGAAATAATCTACGTAGCCGATTCAAATAGCGCCAGAATTCGAAAAATTACTTCTTCGGGAGTCGTCTCAAGTCTTGCAGGTAGCGCGGGTTCTCCAGGCTCAACTGACGGTACTGGATCAACAGCTCGATTCGTCTCTCCATTTGCAGTTACCGTTGATTCTAATGGTATTGTTTACGTTGCGGATGGTGGCGATAACAGAATTCGAAAAATTACCTCAGATGGATTGGTGATTACTTTCGCAGGCTCTGGATATGGCTTTGCAGATGGCGTAGGAACTCTTGCATTGTTTCGGTTGCCTGATGGAATTACAATAGATGGAAATGGAATTCTTTATGTCGGAGATTCTCAGAATAATAGAATTCGAAAGATTACTGCATCGGGAGTAGTAACAACATTTGCAGGTTCCGGATCCACCGGTTCTAAAGATGGTTTAGGAACCTCGGCTAGTTTTAACGAACCTGGGGGAATAGCATTAGATGCCAACGGAAATATATTTGTAGCCGATAGAAAAAATCATAAGATTCGAAAAATTACTTCATCGGGAGTGGTAACAACGTTTGCAGGTTCTGGAACTGTCGGTTCTAGTGATGGAATAGGAACTGCGGCAAGTTTTTCTTCTCCGTTTGGTATATCTATCGGTCCAGATGGATATATTTATGTCGCCGATTCAGGCAATAACAAAATTCGAAGAATCTCCCCTTAAAGGATTATTTATGAAATACACTTTATTATTCCTTATCCTCTCATTCTCGATTGTAGCGCAAAATACTGATACTCCTCCTAAGGCTTCTGATGATATAGTAAAAGAGAATAAGGACGAATTAACGCAACAAAGAATTAGAGAAACAAAGAAATTCGAGATCGCTGGTGGGATAAATGGAATAAAGCAAAAACTCCCATTTATTCGATTTGGATACAATATTAGTTCCCGCTTTTCAATAGGCTATACTCACTTTCATAAAAAAGATGAATCGAATGAACCTTATCTATTATTCCCGATTCAAAATATAAATATCAGTCCAAGTGGGATAACGAATAGTAATCTCAACTCTCCAACTACGTTTACTACCATCGAAAAAAATAATTCTACCGAATTGGGACTGCTTAATTTACGCTATTATTTTTTGGAAGCAATACCTTTGTATGCAACTGCCGGAGTGGGCAGAGACTTTCTTGGTTCTAAAACAACAATAAAATTTCATGGAGATATTTTTCCAAAGGGAGGTTTTGTTGCAAACCCGTCTTATGTATGGACCGCTGATACTGCACCATACTATCTATATTTTCTTGGATTAGGATTTCAATGGGTTTTTGAAAATGGATTATTTGTTGGCTATGAAATATTACGCTTACAGTCGATTAATCTGAAAACCAATAATTATACGTTTAATTATCAAGCAAATTTTAATGAAAGTCTATTCTTAAGTTTTGCGGACAAAGGCTTAAGTCGTGAAACACATAGCACCTTTCTACTTCGAAATTTTTGGATAGGGTACTCATTTCCCCTATGAAGAAAATCCTATTCATCTTATTACTATCTTCGCCCATCTTCTCAACCGAAATCATCCTCAAATCCGGCGATGCATTCATCTGTGATGTAGTAGAAGAAAATGACCGGATACTCAAGATTAGATTCAAAGATAAAATGTATGACGTACCTAAATCAGAAATCCAAATGAGAGACAATACAAAAACCGGAACGCATAAGGGCTACACGCTTTCGACTATAGCGATGTTAGACGGAACCATTGTAAAAGGAAATATAGCAGAAGAAACGGAAGCAAATCTTACTGTTCAGACTATTCTCGGATATTTGAATTTAGACAAAGCAAAGATAGGCGATGTAAAAAAGCCAGATCCTAAGATTGAAGTGGTCGTCCCTAAAGATTATTTGGAGCAATCGTATAGATTAGCTCCCCATAAGATTGGTATTGTTTCCTATGGTGCGGCTAATGGGCAACCACTGTCTCAAATTAGTCCTGGTATCTACGGAGGCGGAATCTTGTTTGAGCCAGCTAACTTAAGTTGGAAAGATAAATGGCAAATTGGATTTCAATCAGAATATTTATTATCGTATGGAGTCGGTTCTAGATATGGATTCTACAACCAAATTGTGTATTTACAATATCGAAAATTTTATTCTTCCCCCCTTCGCTCCAAGTTTTCGCGACCTACGCCTTCGCCTGGTTAGATTTCTATATAAATGTAGGAGTTGGTGGAGCCTATATTCGTTATAAAAAAGATGAAGCGTATATTGAAGGTGTACAGGGATTAGCCTCTATTTCGTTAGGCTATCAAGGAATTAAGTTTGGAAAGTTCTCAGTTCGTATCGGACCACGGTATACTCAATACATGGAAACTCCGTTTTATCATAATGTTGGTGGAGAAATTGCTTTGGTTTATTCGTTATGAGGGTATTAGGGAATAACAACGAACGCGTCAGTTCGAGCGAAAGTCGAGAACCGCAAGAACAAAGGGTATTACCTGTTAGTAGTTCTCGACTGTCGCTCGAACTGACAAGTAGTGAACTACAAATACAACGGGCATTACAGATAAGTAGTTCTCGAGTCCCTCGAACTGACAGCGGTGGACTGACAGGGTTACGCAAATTCATTTACGCATTATGTATATTATCCGGTACGTTTTTTTCCTGCTCCAAAAACCCTATTGACAGAGGGAATAAATCAGATGCTTTAAAAGTTGATTATACTTATATCCGCTCTATAGGTCAGGACACGGCAGAAATTCTTTGGAAGTGTTCGTCAAAATCCTATGGGATTATTTCTTATGGGAATACAGGAATTGAAAATCCACAATTTATTTTTTACAAACAAGAAATTCAGTATTTCAAATTAGCAAGTCTTACTCCTGGAAAAGTGTATAATTATCAAGTTGGATGTATTGGTGATAGAAAAGCAGTCTATTTTATTCAGAAATTTCAAACACTTCCTATTCCATTACCTGCAATAACACAAACAGTAATGAATAGAGGAATATGGCTATTAGGCGGAATTGGAATTTCAAATACACCGGTATCTCAAGTTGATTTGTATGACCCTGTAGCTAATATATGGTATGCCTCAGTTACAAGTATTCCTACACCTAGAAGCTATGCTGGTATCGTAGCTTTTAATTTTAAAATTTATGTGATAGGCGGAATGACTACTGATTCAACTGGAGCTAGCACTGTATCAAATGTAGTCGAAGAATATACTCCTTATTTCAATACTTGGAAAACACTTTCTTCTGCACCGGTTGCAATACAAGGGGCAATTGGTGCTGTTTCTGGAAACTCTATTTACCTAGTTGGTGGAAGTGTAACAACCTCTTCAGCAGCCGCGATCCCTAACGTAGTATACAAATTTACCCCTGACTCTGGCAATGGAACTTGGACAACGATTACATCATCCTCTTCCATTCCTGCAAGAGTTGATCTTTCTGGGTGTGCAATGGATGGGACAATATTTTTTAGTTGTGGACGCGATACAACGGGGACAGCTCAATTTGCAAATGATGCCTATATCCCTTCTGCAAATTCAACGACCGGTATAACCGAGGGTAACTTTAGTTTGTCTCGATTTGGAACTTCTTCAACCTGTTATAGACCAAAGCCTTCTGATACTTACCCATTAGACTCTCCTGGAGTTTTTTTAACAGGTGGAAGTACGCTCGGAAATACATCACAACCACCGACAGCAATTCTTGCTTCTAATCGTTTTGATTATTATCTTACTCCCTCTACAAGTAATACCGTTCAGACAGGTCCAAGCTTTCCTGTTAGTGTTTATGCGCCGGCGGCAGAGGTTTCCTATGATCTAAGAAGATTATACGTATTTGGCGGTTCTAGCGTTGTCAATGTTACAACCACCGCAGTTTACTGGTTAGATTTATCAAATCCGGCAACCGGTCCCTGGAATAGTCTAACGACTGTTATGCCCACTGGACGGTTTGGACATAGTGCAGTGTTAATTAATAGGTAAGGAGGGATTATGTTTAGAATAATAAATGTCAGTTCGAGTGATAATCGAGAACTACAAATAAGAAAGGCTTTATCCACTAGTAGTTCTCGACAAGCTCGAACTGACATTAATTTTACTAGTAGTTCTCGATTAGCACTCGAAGTAATAACTGATAGTATTAGTCGTCATTTCGATAAACTCAATGACCGCTTTCTCGCACTTCTCTTATTCACTACACTGCTTTTTTCATTCCAACTATTTCCACAAGAAGCGATTAATTCACAGTATTCGCATATCAAACAATTAATCATTTCTAAACAATTAAATAAGGCTAGAGAAGAAATAAGATTGGCAATGGCTGGAAATGAAAATGATCCGACCTTAAATCTATATCAAACCGAATTATGGATTGTAGAGGCTGATTCATATTATGCGTCTGGACAATACAAATATGCAATTGAAATTTACGAAAAGGCTATAGAACGTTATCCATCGAATCCAATGGTGAAATTAAAATACGAAGAGATGGTAAAAAAGAGGAAAGGACTAAACCAAGAGGCTAAAGAGAATAAGCCAGTCAATTCTTTTCCGATTCAAGCTCTTGGTTTACAAGGAGGACTCTCTCAAAATTCGGAAGTCTTGCGAGATTCGGCAATAGGAAGCACGCAAGAGAGTATTGCCATGACTAAGACCGATTACCTGCTTACGATACTTTGCATTCAGAATTTCCTTTTAATAGTGTTTCTTTTTAGAAGGTTGCCTAAGAGATATTGATGGAGTAGACTTTAGAGCCATTAATAATGGAGTGTAATTTTACTTCGAGCAGCACCGCTCGCCCCGTTTGGAAGGCTATAAATTTAATTGACCGCCAATCCAAAGACTTAGTATATTTGAACTGAAATTAAGTTTTTCCATTCATTTTAATTCTTCAACTACCTCTATTAAATATTCTTTGCATACTAGAGTGAAAGCTTAAAACGCCTTTTTTTTCGTTTGAAATTTCTCTAGCCATAGGCAAACTGTAATCTAATAATCTAAGGAGTATAACTTGAATAAAAAAAGTTTTTCTAAAATAGGAATAATTTTGCTCATAAGCGTGCTTATGAATTGCGGATACAATCGTATCCAGGAACTAGACGAAGAGGTTAATGCGAATATGGCGGAGATTTTAAATCAATACAAACGCCGTGCTGATTTAATTCCTGGTCTTGTGAAAATTGTAGAGGGATACGCAAGCCACGAAAAAGAAGTGTTAGTTGAAATCACAAAAGCGCGAAGTAGCGTAGGTGGTTTACAGGCAACACCTGAACTTGTAAATAACCCAGAAGCGTTTAAGAATTTTCAAAACGCACAGAATTCTCTTGGCTCTGCTTTACAGAGATTGCTTGTGGTAACTGAGCGTTATCCGGAACTCAAAGCAAACGAAGGCTTTCGAGATTTACAAGCGCAACTAGAAGGAACTGAAAATAGAATTGCAGTTGCAAGAGGACGTTATATAAAAGCTGTTCAGGAATACAATGTTACGATTCGTCAATTTCCCACTGTCCTAACTGCAAAAATGTTTGGCTATGGAACTAAAACTTCCTTTACAACAGAGAACGAGGCAGACATAAAAAACCTTCCTTCTGATATTGCCAAGCCTCCTGAAATGGATTTCGGTAAGAAAAAAGACAAGTAAAGATTAACACCACGGATGAACACGGATAATCTTAATCCTGTTCATCTTGTAAATCCTGTCTAAAAATTCCTTACAGGATTAGAAAGTGCTTGCTTGAATATAGTCACAATTCATTCTATTTGTGCATCATTTTATTTTAGTGAGTAAAAATGAAATTAATCTTAAAAGTTTTTTTATTATCCTTATTCTTCTTATTTACACAGTGTGAAAAAAAGCAAGATAAGATAGTTTTTTCTGAGCTAGAGCCTAAGGGAGAACTTGATCTACGTAATTGGGATTTCGGGACGCAAGGCTACAAACGATTAGACGGAGAATGGCGTTTTTTTTGGAACCAGCTTCGACCTCCTGAGGAAACTACTCTAGAAATAACGTCTTACAAGTATCCCACAATTAAAGTACCCGGCTCCTGGAATGATTTTATAGTCGACGGGAAAAAAGTCGGTGGTTATGGCTACGCAACTTATGCACTCCGTATTTATTTGTCCCCTTCTTTAAAAGGAAAAATTCTTACACTAAAAATTCCTCATATGGGAACGGCTTACAGGCTCTATGTGGATAATGAGTTATTGGCGCAAAATGGTGTCGTTGGAAAGTCTTTTGAAGAAATGAAACCGCAGTATTTAAGTTTTACTAGAAGTTTTGTTGTAAGTAGCGAATCACCATTAATCACAGTGCAGGTTTCTAATTTCAATCATCGCAAGGGCGGGATTCGTTTTGATTCTTTGTACCTTGGAAGGGAAGAACAATTACAAACCTTGCAGGCACAGAGCACAATCTATATTTTCTTTTTGATGGGTAGCCTTGTAATTATGACCATCTATCACCTGGGACTCTTTTTTCTTAGAAAGGAAGATACAGCAGCACTAGTCTTTGGAATTTTTTGTTTTTTAGTTGCAACTCGTTTGTTTTTTGTAGGAGATGTGTGGATTACAACGATTTTCCCTAATATGGATTGGAGTTGGATGTATCGATTGGAATACTTATCTTTGTATCTCACTGCTCCCACTTTTTCCCTTTTCACTTATTTTGTTTTTAAAAAAGAATTTCACAAAAAAGTTTTATATACTGCTCTCGCTATCTATGCAATATTTAGCTGCCTGGTTTTATTCACTAAGCCAAGTATATTTTCTTTGAGTTTAACTCTTTTTCAGGGCTTTGCGGTATTAAATACTCTTTATGCTTTTTTTGTCATGATTTTGGAAGTTAGAAATAAAAAAGAAGGAGCGATTGCAGCACTCATCGGATTTAGTTTTTTTGTATTAACTATAGTCAATGATTTACTGTTTAATAATGAAATTGTTATTACGGGTTATGGGAATTTACTCCCATTTGGGGTTTTCCTTTTTATTTTCTCACAGTCTTTTATTCTATCTCAAATTTTTTCGAATGCGTTTAAGTCTGTAAATATTTTATCGAATAACTTAAGTCTCACCAATGCGGCATATAGTCGTTTTGTGCCAGTTGAATTTTTAAAGTATCTAAATAAAAAAAGTATTATGGATATTCAACTAGGTGACCAAATGCAAAAAGAGATGGCGATTTTATTTTCTGATATTCGTTCCTTCACCGATTTAAGCGAAAAGCTTACACCCAAAGAGAATTTCAATTTTTTAAATTCCTATTTAAAACGAATGAGTCCTGCTATTCAAAAGAACAATGGCTTCATTGATAAATACATTGGCGACGCAATCATGGCATTGTTTCCCGGCGAAGTAGAGGATGCAATTAACGCAGCAGTAGATATGCAAAAGGAGCTTCGAATTTATAACCAGCATAGATTGAAGCTAGGCTATGATCCAATTAAAGTTGGATGTGGAATTCACACCGGAAACTTGATGCTCGGGATTATTGGCGCGGATGATCGAATGGAAGGAACTGTGATCGCGGACTCGGTAAACGTCGCATCAAGAATTGAAGGACTTACAAAGGTATATGATGCATCTATTTTAATTAGCGACGTGATTTTAAAAAAAATAAAAGATTCTGCAATGTTTCACTATCGTTATATTGACAAAGTAAAAGTGAAAGGCAAAACAGAATATACCGTTATTTATGAAGTTTATGATGGTCAGCCAGATTTCTTAATCGAATTAAAAAATCATACCAAAGAATTTTTCGAAAAGGGAATTACTCTTTATTACGAAAAAAATTTCAAAGAAGCAATTCCTGCCTTCCTGCGTGTAATTGAAATTAACCCGAATGACGTAGCATCGGCTATTTACTTGAAGCGTGCGAAATACTACTTGGAAAATGGAATTGTGGAATTTTTGGAATGACTTTTTAAGATTACCACGGATGGACACGGATGGACACGGATGAACACAGATAGGATGGGAAAAGGAAAACATTTAATTTTACTAATATTAATGGTTCTAATATTTAGTTGTGCTGATAATAAATCTTACGACGAAGCGCGTAAGATTGCTATTACCCAGTATGCGCTTTCCTGTTCTGGCGGGTCTTCGAATTCCTGTAAGAGTTCCTGTGACGGCAAATGTGGAATTGACGCTACTCCTGTAACGAGCGCAAAGATTGATTGTGCTAAGACCTGTGCAGACGATTGTAATCGAAACTGTAATACGATTATCTTGTTCTTGTTTAATACGAAGGATTAGGAAAGAATACTATGCGAAGGCGTTGGTCGCGAATACATGGAGCGAAGGGTGGAATGGACACGGATGAACACAGATAAAAGATACGATAGGTTTCGAATAGCCGTAATTTGGTTTGAATTCATATCATTTTTTCTTTTATTCTGCATACCTTTATTCTCTCAAGAGGTAAATCAGGGTAAGCCGGTAGAGCAAATGCCTGTTTATTCATTTCCAATTTTAGATGCACCGTTTAATACGAATCGAGGCTCGATTCGAACGGAAAATAATTCTCCAGTTCCTAGTATGGAGCAGTCTCTTCATCTAACAAAGAATGCAATTCAACTGTCGCATCGAGCTATATTCTACGGATTTGATAAAATCAAATTAATGAATGAAAATCCATATGTAAAAAGATTCGGACTTTTTGTCTTTGATTTTTTATTTTATGTAAGTCCGGTTCCTCTAAATATTTCCTGGATGCATGAAGAGTGGCACAGGGCAGTCATGGGTAATAGAGGCATATCCTCATTTAACGATGTATATATTGCAAAACCTTTTGCGGAGTCAATAAGCGTTAGCCACGTAAAAGACTCTGAGCTCATTCGACTGAAAAAAGATCATCCTGCGGATATGGTTCGACTTTCTGCTGCCGGAATGGAATCACAAACACAACTGAATTTACAATTAAGAAAGGATTCTTTTTTTTATGGGACTCCTGCTTTTATGGATGCACCAACACAATGGATTAATGTAACGAATAATATTGGTTACCTGCAAACCTGTTCTAATAGAAGCGCGGATAAGTTTACTATTAAGGCAAACTTAGAAGAGAGAAGTATTTCTCAGAGAGATTTCGTGGGTCTTGATTGCAATGCATGGGTGTATGATTTATTTCGTCCAAATGAGCCTTATGAACTTCGAGGTCTACATCCTACTGGAATCGGGATTGACAGGTATATAAAATACAGCAATGAAACAAATCTAAATACCCGCTTTCAGAATTATTTTCTATATGGAAGTAGTAATCGTCATGCTGATTTGACAAAGCAGGAGCAGGATTATTTGAATCAGCAATATAGGCTTTCTTATTTAAGTTTACTCAATCCATCTCTCATTGGCTTATCTCGATTTGCCGGAGTTAACCCATTTAATAAAAAAGAATTTTACTGGAATTTTGGAATTGTGCATTTCCTGACTTCGTTTGGTTATTCTATAGACGCACAGTTTTTTTATAAGCAAGATCATATCAATGTTTTAATTATTTATCACACTTATGTAAATGCCATGAGTAAGCTACCAGGACTGGAAGCGGAATTAGTTCGTTATCCGCTTGCACTATTCGGGAAACAAACATTTTTAAATCTTGGCTTTCATGCCTGGCTTCAACCTTACCAGCAGAAATTTTGGACTTCTGAAAAAGAGTCGGGCGGACTTGTAAAGGCTACACTTGCTTTTCCTCTTTTGCAAGGACTTGAAATATTTGTTTCCCCTTCTATCAAGTCGCGTGGATGGGTTGCAGGAAATGTATATTTAGACAAAGCAGCCGAGCTTCGATTTGGAGTAAATTTAGTTTTTTAAAAGGTTGCTTGAAAGTCTAGCATGATTCGTCTACCTTCTCGTATATAGTCGAACGGGTAATCAGCTCTACGCGCTAAAGTCTGAGGTGAATTAAATAAATTGGTAATATAAAGTCCTAGCTGCATATTTTCTGCAAATTTATAGGATACTCGAAAGTTAACGCTTATCCAGGCAGGAACAGTTTTGGGGCGGTATTGAGGATAAGAGTAGGAGTTGCTATTTGTATTGCTTGTGTTGTATCCCGTGAGAGGGTCAATTGGTCCCTGGTCATTGGCTCGTCTGTATACTGCTCCCTGACGCTGGAGGCTAATAGAGCCTACCCACTTTTCCCATGTGGAGGATATACCAGCATTAGCCGTATATCCAGGAGAGTTTTTGATTTCGTTTGGATGCTTCGAAATCGTTGCATCTAGGTTATTATCTAAAAATCTATAGAATCTTGAATAGTTTACGAACGTAGAAAAGTATTTGAATGAACTCAAAAGCTCTGTTTCGATTCCTCTCGTTCCAAGTGTATATGCGTTTACTATGGAGTTGCTCGTACCGCTATAATCAATTGCGTTTTCAAAACGAGTATTAAACCCATTGATTCGCAAATTAAAATTAGAATTAATCGTCCAGTCCATCGCTAGCTCACTAGTTTTAATTACCTCTGGACTAATTTTTCTCGGATTATTTGAGCCGCCTACGTATGTATTTACTCCAAACAACTCTCCAGGTGAAGGCTCTCTAAACGCTCTTCCAATCATCGCTTTAAAAGTAAGCCTATCAGAAAAAAAATAAACAATCCCGCCGCGTGGACTTGTCTTGCGATACGTCTTATGCTCGTTAGGCACAACCGAGGTACTTAGGTATTGACTGGGTATATTATAGGTAGTTGATTCTTGTGTGTTGGGGTCAGTCACAGTTATCCCCGGAATGCCAATCCAATTTTTATAAGGCTCATCAATTCCCCTAAATTTAATAGATGTTTCATCGTAGCGGATACCGGCTGTAAACTCCACTTTATTATTAAAGAGTTTACCGCTTGTTAGCTGTGCGAAGGGCGCAATTTTTAGAATAGGGCGATTTTGAATCCATTCCATTGAAGAGTTTAGAGGAAGAAACGCTCCACCTGTGTTCGTGCTCTGGTCTCCTAGGATGTTCATATTTATATTGCTGTTATGGCTAATGTCTCCGTTATAAGTAAGTCGATTCCCTTCTACTCCTGCAACGAAGGTTCCTCCGTTGGAAAGTAAATAAGTCAACTGCGCACGCAAAAAGAGATTCTCTATTTTAGACTTTAGATTTTCGGTAACTCCTGACGGATAATCAGGACTATTCGGAAGTGCCCTGTAGTTATAATCCCAGTATCCGTTATTGTAGCGCATAACGTATTCAGTCTTTAGTTTATCAGAAATATTCTTTGCATATTTTGCAGTAAACACATCCCTGTATTCTGTTTGCCTGTCCTTTATATCGGGAACATTTTGTAACCAACCGTCGAACGCCTGGTAATTCCATTTCTGTCTATGGTATTGAAACGAAAGTCCTTTTAAATCTCCCTCTCCTTCTAACTTTGTAAACAGGTAATAGCTATTACGCTCATCTCTGTATTGAAATTTCTGTAGAAATCCGAATACATCTTGTCTTCCTGAGCCATCATAATTAGTATAATTATTTCCATCTGTTTCATAAGAATTATAACTCACTACATGAGAAAACATTTTCCCTTTATTTCCTGTAATTAAATCGTAAATCCTCGTTCCATAGTCTCCTGCCCTTGCTCTTAGTTTCAAAGCCCCGTTTAAGTCTGAGCCGGAATATGTATTTAGCGATATAACACCGTTAGTCGCATTCGAGCCATACAGTGCTGAACCCGGACCACGAATTACTTCTAGAGACTTAATCATATTGAGTGGAGTGATTTCCCAGGTGAGTGCAGTTCCGTAATACAAATCGTTGTGCTGGACTCCGTCGACTAGCATAAGCAAATGGTTGTTATTCCATCCTTCATACATTCCCCTGGAAGAAACAGTTCGCCTATCGTTTACTTGAGAAGGAGCAAATCCCGGTAGCTGGTAGAGAATGTCATTGATAGAAACCCTTCCATAGTCCCTGATTTGCTTGTCTGAAATTATGGAGACTATATTCGGAGCCTCGTTTGTTTTCTTTGCAACCTTGGTAGCGGATACTGTTACTTGTCCCTGGAGTAAATCGAAAACTTCCGTTGCGGCTTGCTCCGTTGTTTTTTCATTAGATTGCATGAAGGGTTTCAATTTTTCAGATAGCCTCGAAGAGGCTACATACTGTTCTAGATTTGTAGGATTTCTTTTTTTATTTGGATTTGACCTGAGGATAAGAGATGTTTTGTTCGCTAATTTTTCTATGATAGACTTGTCGCTTTCTTTTAGCTCTTCTTTATCGAGCTGTAATCCCTCTGATTGGAAAATTTCATCGGTGATACTGTAGGCATCTATGATTTGCTCTGTTTCTGGATCATAGACTTGAACATATAAATTTAAGTTAGAGTCAGAATTCTTTTTATTGTAAAAACCTTCTAGCAGAAAACGAGCATTTGCCGCTTTTGCCTCTGCAAGCCTTTCAGTAGTAGAAGACTTTGTGGCTGGAAATGGATTAAATCCGGAATTCTGAATCTTTTTATCCAGTGCAGATTGAATTTCTTTTTCAATATTTGGATTTGTTTCTGACTCATGGGCTTGAAAATTTCCAATGTAGACAGTTTTCGAGTTGTTTGTTTGCCGCTGGGCTTGGGCTATCAAATTAGATGATAGGAGTAAAAAAATAAATAAGGCTAATTTTAAATTACCAATGCCAAAGTGGTTAGACAAGAAATTCCAGTATTTCAAACATTTCTCCAATTGCATAGTTGCGAATGCTAATTTTACTGTTCATTAAATTTTTTGTAAAGAAAAAACTAACTTACATTCGAGAATATTTTGATTACAGTTTAAAGACGAAAGGTTTTAGATGTCGAGTGAAGTAATTGTCTGAACTGTGATCATTATGATTAGAACAAAGAAATTTTTTTTTATAAATAAATCAACACAAAAATAAAAAATTTTGTTGAGCTTCACGAATCAAAAACATAAATCATAGTTTAGGCAATTACTTTCCTTTCCCGTACTTCGCTAAAAATTTTTCTATTAATGGAAATATTTCTTTCTTAGCATTTTTGCCCATGACGAGGCAAGCGTGACCGTAGTCTCCGCTGAAGCCTTCACTTTCGGAAATAATATGAAGCTCTTTGTATTTAGAGCCGACTTTATTGTATACGGATTTCAAACTACTCGGTGTGGCTACGTTATCGTATCCGCCGGCAATAAAAAGTATAGGGCAAGTAATATTAGCTTGTAATTCAGTATAATTGTATTTTTTATCAACAGAAA
Source organism: Leptospiraceae bacterium (assembly GCA_031368925.1). Taxonomy (GTDB): domain Bacteria; phylum Spirochaetota; class Leptospiria; order Leptospirales; family Leptospiraceae; genus UBA2033. The sequence continues at coordinate 9,103 of JANMOF010000214.1, read as the reverse complement.
CTACATCTCCACCTTTGGCTACCCAGTCGAGCATTTGGGTCATCAGTCCGTCTGGAATATTTTCAATTCCGACTAGCATTTTTTTAACCGTATTCTTAGGAGTGACCTGTGGGTTATAAAAGAATTCTTTCAGTGGAGAATTAAATAAACTCACGAACGGTAAAATGAACTTAGCCAGTAGTTTTAAATCTACTCTTTTGGAAAATGAAATATACTTGAGTGCAATCTTTCCAATCACGGGACTGGAATGTGCGAGATTACCCGGACCACCTAGAGATACAAAACTTTTAACTTTGTCTTTTTGTTTCTTTTGCGAAATGCCTAAGTAGGAGTATAAAATCATTGCTCCCATTGAATGGGCTACCCAATTGATTTTTGGTTTTCCAGAAATATTACAGACTTCTTCAATGATGGCGGGAACGTCTCGCTCTACCATATCATCAAAACTGAAATTTTCATTTCCCGGCTCTGTATAGGATTTCCCGCACCCTCTTAGAGATACGGCATACACATCGTATCCGATAGTCTTCAAGTGATAGGCTAGGGAGTGGTCTGTGTCTAAGTCCATGAAGTATTTATTTGTAATGATTCCATGAACGAGGATAACAGGCATTGCACCGACTAGTGGCTTATGTGGTTTATGCCGATGAATGGCAAGATTCCATCCGTCAGAGGTTACTGCAAAAAAAACTTCGTCGGCAATGTCCTTCACTGGATATTTTTTCAAAAAATAGCTTTTATAAAAAGGATATGTTAAAAAAGATAGAAGCAGAATGATTGATAGTAGGAGTAGAAACACCCCTCCTAGAATGCTGATAGAAATTAATAGAATAATTGTGCTTAGAAAGGAAAATTTTTTAGTTCTAGGGTTTTTTTGATTCACATATTTTAAAGAATTCGTATGAGCACAGTTGTCAAGTAAAGGAATATTGTATGAACGATTTAAGTTACCAACCGTATCGCTCGCCAAATGGCTGGTATATGCTTGCTTTCCCCGAGCACTGGGAGGTAGAAGTAATTGAAGAGATCCCAGCTTTTTATGATCCTGACGGAGCAGGTGCGCTACAAGTTTCCGCATTCGAAAATAAATTGGGAACGTATGATTTATCAGAAGAGCTAGAACGTTTTCTAGGCTTTCACAAAATTGGTTACGACGAAGAATGCATTGCGAGTTTCACAAATAACCTGGGAAGCAAAATCAAAGCCTGCGAATTTATTTCAGAAGAAAGATTCTGGTTGGTGTATATGATTGCGTTTGCTTCTAAGCTCATCGTCTGCACTTACAATAGCGATGAAAAGCCGGACAAAGAATTATCCATTATGCTCACAAATATTATCAGCTCCATTCGCTTCCTCCAAGCGGAAACTATGGATTAGCCTTTTGCCATGCTTCGACTCTGCTCAGCATAAACTCCGGCACAGAGCGGTGCACTGAGTTTATCGAATGTGTCACGGAGAAAGATTTTAAGAGAGTTTGTATTTTGAGTTGATCTTTTAGCTTGATAATGAAAATTAAAGAAAGGAATTTGTTTTATGAAACTTATAAATTATTTTGGAATTTTAATTTTACTATATTTACCATTGTATATATTTTCGGAGTCGCAAAGTCAAGATTTAGTAAAATGGACAGAAGCTTTAGGTCGCATGAGTTTAGCTGAGGCTAAGGGCAAATGCTCAAGCTTAAAAATGAAGCTTCCAACTAGAACCGAATGGAAATCTGCAAAGGCAAATACAATGGCGGATTCATGGAAAAAAAATGGAATTGATTTTTGGACTTCCGATGGATATTCCGATGACTATGGATTTGATTTTGATTTGATTTCAGGCACTTCTGGATACTATGAAAGCAAAGGTATATTAAAACAGGTTCGTTGTATTAGTGCTTCAAATCAAATAAAAGAAGAAACTCCAGTTTCAAAAACTATAGCAGGAAAATGGAGTGGCTATTTAGGACAAATGAAATGGGAAGATGCTAAGAATAAATGTGCAAGTATCGGAATGAGACTTCCCACTCGTGAGGAAGCAATAAACGCTTTCAAATCAGGCGAGACAAAAGCCTGGGAATCAGACGGTGATGGACATTGGACATCAGATGAGTTTACAAAAGGAAGCGCCTACTACATCGTAGTCGCAAGCGGATTTGCAAGTCACTACGGAGCCAGTGATGATCTAGGACATGTTCGCTGTATGGCATTATCCGCTAAATAAAGAAACGCATCAAAGAATACAATGTAGAGACAGGTCTGAGATCTGTCTCTTTTAGCGGCTAATTGAATGTAAACTAGGCAAGTTGTAATTCTTCTGCAGTATGAATTGTCTTTAATTCTTTCGCAATTTGTTCTAATTTCAACTCTAAGTCATAGTGATTTTGTAGATTCAACCAAAAGCCTGGTGAAGTGCCAAAGAATTTAGAAAAGCGAAGTGCAGTATCAGCGGAAACTGCTCGTTTACCGCGAATAATTTCACTGATTCGCTTCGGATCTAAATGGGTTTCTTTTGCGAGTCGATAGGCAGTCATATTCATTGGTTTTAGAAAGTCTTCACTTAAAATTTCTCCTGGATGTATAAAAGCTAATTCTTTTTTCATTTTCTAATCTCCTTACTAGTGATAATCAACAATTTCAACGTCAAGCGCATTGGCTTATATGTAATACAATAGACTTATCTTTAACTTTTAACGATACTTATTACCAGTATAAGGTATATATTCTGATTCTTTGCCACACTCTTTTTTCATTTGAAAATAATTAAGACAACGATATAAAGCTTCATTTACTATCAGCTCCATCTGTGGACTTGTTCCATTCCTTCTGATTGAGTCCTGTAGATAAAGGTAGCCGCCGCATTTTTCAAAATCTGCTAAATATTTGTTCTTATAATATCTTTCACAATACTCTTGCTCACTGAAAGCACAATTCAGAAACATAAATAAGGTAGTAGTAATTATTATTTTAAATTTAGACATATTCAAATTTATCTTTCGCTCCTTATCGCTATTTTCATCTCAGTTTTACACCTTACTCTCCATACAGAAACAAATCATTATTATCCACAACAGCTCCAACGGAGCACAATACCTCTTCGGCATGGGTGCTAGCCCATGCCGGACTATTTCGATAAGTGGCAAATCCTATAACGGAGGTTTATCTGATTCAGGATTTTGTTTTAAATACTCTTCTACTGTTTCTTGCTTTTTAGCGAGCCTTGAAAGATGATCGTTAATGATATTGGCAAAGTTCAATTTGCCGTTAACGATTTCAAAACGTTCTGATTCAATTGTCCCGAGGTCAATTTCGTCTTTGATTTCATTTGCTTTTTTTGCGAGTTCTTCTGCTTTTTTCCAATAGGGAATTGCTTCTTTGTAAAATCCCTCTGCAACTTTGAAAGATTTTTTTAAATCATAAGCATAGTCCAGGTTTTGAAAGTATACATGTCGTTTGTCGTAGAGAGAGGCTATTCGCATATAGGCGCGCATGATTTGTAAATGCAAGTGCATCGTTACTAGAAGTCTGTATTTGTGGTATTCTCTTTCGTTCTTCACTTTACAAAGTGCGTTGTTTGGCTGGCGAAATCTACTTTCTAATCCAACTTTTAGAAAATATATATCTTTACGAAGTTCATCTTCCCCATAGTGTAATTTTAAACCGTAGAGTTCATAGTAATCTTCAAGAAATTTTGGATTCCATTTATGCAGTTTGTAGGGAACCCATTCAGAAAATTTGGTTTTCACCCCGTTCATTTCGTAGTCATAATTGTAATTTAAGTCTACTTCGGCAGTCAAAGAAGAGTAGGTTAGGATTAGTAAGGTTAATAAATGGAATTTAGTAGGAATTAATTTCATAGTTTTATTTTCCAAAAAAATTAGAATTAGAAAAGCATTTTATTCATTGTCGGAAAAGAAAGGAAATGTCCTAACCTAAATTGGATTAATATACTTGACAAAAATTCATTATGTTGGATATTGCTATGGAAGATAAAGTCATGAAAGAGTTTTTTGCAAAAACATATAGATTCTTGGTAATAATAGGAATCATTCTATCCTTTATTCTGAGTTTTTCTGTGATTCCATTTTCGCAGGCGAAAACATTTCAGAAGATTTCCAAATCTGCAAATCCTTTCAATACTTTAAAGTCTCAAGTCTACGCAACTGAATATAATTTAACTTCCTATATCAATAGTGGGGAGGATTTTAGGTTCAGTGAATCGGAAGATAACCGCGATTATTTGAATTTTCTTTCCTTTAAAATTCCTTATTTTAATCCTCTGCAAGAGTATTTTAAAAATGGGAATTTTACTTATAACCTTCTTTCTTATTTAGATTACAAACTTCATAGTATTCCGCCTCCCTGCTGTAGCTAAAATCTAACAGGGATTCGACAAGCTCATCCAAGCGATTGAGCTTTGAACTATCCAATCTCTAATCCCCAAATTTTCAAAATTAAATTTTACGGAGTTTTATATATGTTTAGCGCAAATGATATTATCAATTTAAAAGAAGTAGTCTATCACCAAGGAAGTTGGGATCAACACACGAATATTACAATTGAAGGCAGCAGCCGGGTTTCCCATGATGAATCTACAATCAAAACTTACGCAAGAATGTTAAGTAGTGCCATTAGTAGAAATACTCCGGGGGAATGCCACGTTGCAGAAAAAGAGGCAGGCAATTCCTATTCGATTTTTCAATTAGTCGAAAAGTCTTGCATTGCTGGCAATTTTTCTTCTGAAAAATCTTCTTCCAATGTTGAAATTTTCTCATCCAAGAAGTTGGATTTGGAGGAAGTTTTACGCATTACCCGCGAGTTTTTTAACTGTGAGGGTTTAGAAGTTACAACTTTTAGCAAAGTAAGCTAAGTTTGGTCTTTTGTTTCATCTTAATTTAGTCAATGTATTCCTTGGCTAAATTAAATTTTATCTCCCTGACTATCTGGGGTTGGTTTTAAATCCACCCTCAGACTTTTTGAAAAAATAAAATCTTTTTCTAAAGTCTTACTTGAATAAAACTACAATAATTACTAAACTAAGACGATATTCTGATTAGTATCTAAATATGGCACTTACAAAAGAACAAACTGCAGCTTATATTGAAAACCTAAAAGAATTCAAAGCTTATATTGAAGAGCTCAAGAAAGATGTAAGTCTTTATAAGTTTCAAATGAAGAAGAATACAAATAAGGCGATGGATCCATACTACCAACTTGCCCTTGTGTTAAATTCTATTAAATTAATCAATACTTGTATTGGTATTAATGAAGTTTCTCTTATCACGCGGAATTTAAAAGCAGAAGATTACTTGAATACAGCGCGCAAGGAAATCTACAGCGTTCTATCGGCAATGGAAAAAGTAGTTGGCAATGACCATGAAAATGGACTAGATGAAAACCGAGAACTTCTCGACAACATCACTGAAATCAACCCTCTCCAACGTTTACACTTCTTAAAGAGCTTCCGAAAAACAATAAATACCCTTGTAGACGCTTACGGGCAAGGAAGTAAGTGGAGATGGAGTTGGCCTGAGATTTATTTTAAACTAGCTGTTCTCACCAAGAATTTTTTTGATTTCCGCGCTTTCGAGAGGGAAAACGACCTAGATAACCCTTACTTTTATGTAAGAAAAGAGCATTATAACTTAATTATAGAGCTTGCTAACTTTACAGCGCAAGAATACCGCACAAAATTTGACCTTTCTACCAATGATACTGGAGATTTAAAGAAATCCGTTGCTATGCTTGAAATGAATAGAAAGATTTTTCAAATCACCGGAAATACAGATGACTTAGATAAGACCAAAACCCTGATTGAGTCTTTGAATAACAAAATCGACATGATAGAAAACGACAAAACCAACCCAAAGAAAAAGAAAAAATAAATAAGATAAAAATATACTATTTCTTTTCCCCCGAATTTATTGTGAAGCTTGACAAAGCCAAGTGAAAATTATCTATTGAATTAGATAAAAAATATAGGAATAGTTAGATATTTAACTATCTAATAATAAGAAGCACTAAAAAGGAGTTTTTTATGGCATTGGCAGAAATCACGGATACAACTTACAAACAAGAGACTGGTTCCGGTTTAGTATTGGTAGATTGTTGGGCAGAATGGTGTGGTCCTTGTAGAATGGTCGGACCTGTTCTAGAAGAATTATCTAAAGAATACGGAGGCAAAGTTTCCATCAAAAAATTGAATGTAGATGACAACCAAAAGACCGCGCAAGACCTGGGAATTCAATCTATTCCTACCTTATTATTATACAAAGACGGTGCCCTGGTAGATAAAGCGATTGGAGCTTTACCAAAAAACCAAATAAAAAACTTTATCGACAGACACCAGTGAAACGAAGTCTCCCTTTTACAGAAGAGCACAACAGTTTCAGAGAATCTACTCGTAAATTCTTTGAAACTGAAGTAAAACCATTCCACGAAGATTGGGAAAAGGCTGGAATTGTAACTAGAGACATTTGGCTGAAAGCTGGAGCCGCTGGTCTTCTTTGTCCTGATGTGGAAGAAGAATATGGTGGAAGTGGGGCTGACTTTTTATACAACCTAATCATCATCGAAGAGTCTTCCCGTGCTGGCAATAGCGGGTTTTTCGTTTCTCTGCACAATGACATTATAGCACCTTACATTTCTGAATACGGAAATGAAGAGCAAAAGAAGAGATGGTTGCCCGGCTGTATTTCTGGGGAAAAGATTTTAGCCATTGCAATGACAGAACCAGGAACTGGCTCTGACTTAAAAGCAATTCGAACAACAGCAATCGAAAAAGACGATCATTTCCTGTTAAATGGCTCTAAGACTTTTATTAGCAATGGACAGCTTGCCGACTACGTCATAGTAGCCGCTAAGACTAGTGACGAAGCGATGAGTCTACTTATGGTTGAGCGCGGTATGCCAGGGTTTGAAAGAGGCAGACGACTTGAAAAGATTGGTCTCAAAGCGCAGGATACATCCGAGTTACACTTTGTAGATGTTAAAGTTCCCAAAGAAAATCTAATCGGAAAAAAAGGACAGGGCTTTCGCTACCTGATGACTAAGCTTGCCAAAGAAAGACTTGTTCTCTCTGTCGGCGCAGTAGAAGCAACAGCAGCAGTTCATGAGATTACACTTCGTTATCTCAAAGAGCGAGAAGCATTTGGAAAAAAAATCGGAACATTCCAACATATTCGCTTCAAGATGGCAGAAATGAAAACAGAGTTAGAAGTCTGTCGTTCTTTTTGTGACCAAGCGGTTAATGCTATTATGTCGGGAGAACTTACCACAAGTGAAGCCTCAATGGCAAAATGGTATTCTACCGAGATGCAAAAGCGGCATACAGATGATTGCCTCCAATTCTTCGGCGGCTATGGCTATATGATGGAATATCCAATCGCCCGAGCCTACCTCGACGCAAGAGTTCAAACCATTTACGCTGGCACAACCGAAATCATGAAAGAAATTATCGCTAGAAGTATCGGACTTTAGGGATAAGAGCAATTAGCCATTAACTTAAACTTCAGAATGTTTGAAATATCCTATCATTTACTTTTTGAAACATTGGCATTTCTAATTGGATTTCGTTATTACATAGTGCTTCGAAAAAAGAAAGAAATTTACTCAATTCTTCGGAAAGACTCTGGATTTTAATTGTGGTGACCATTGGTGCGATTATTGGTTCCCGTTTCATCGCAGTGATGGAACATTTAGAACTGGTTAATCGCAATACTCCGCTTATTTTTTTCTATTCTCAAAAGACTATCGTAGGTGGACTACTTGGTGGGCTTATTGCTGTTGAGATTACAAAGAAAATTTTAGGGATTAAACATTCTTCTGGGGATATTATGACGTATCCGCTTATTCTGGGTATAATCATTGGACGCATTGGATGTTTTCTTGCTTGATTAGAAGATGGCACTTACGGGATTGAAGCAAACCTTTTTTGTGGAATTGATTTTGGAGATGGCGTTAGGCGGCATCCTACCCAAATTTATGAAATTGTATTTCTAGTAATTCTATGGGTTTTTCTGCTTGGCGCAGAGTCTCCCGATATTATTTCTCGCTTACATGGTATAAATTCTAAACTTTTCCCGGATTCGAATTACTTACTCAATGGAGCTCGGTTTAAAATATTTTTGTTCTTATATTTATGCTTTCGATTTTGCGTTGAATTTATTAAGCCGGTAAGTGTTTTCCTTTTCCATTTATCCTTTATTCAAATATCTTGCTTGTTTGGAGTTCTATACTATGCGTATCTTTTTTTAGATTCCTAATAAAAAAAAGGGAGGAAAAATTCCTCCCAGTAAATGTCTGAATAAAAATTTTCGCTTAGAGGTAATCAAAAACTACTTGCAATACGACGAACTGCCAAAACAAGTCTATCTACTTCGCCTATCGTATTATAAAAGGAAAGGGAAGGACGCACAGTAGCCTCAACGCCATAGCGGCGAAGAGATGGCTGAGCGCAGTGATGACCAGCACGCACTGCGATTCCTTCTAAGTCTAAAAGTCTTCCTACTTCTATTGTAGATTTATTTTGCAGTACAAAAGATAAGACTCCTACTTTTTCACGGGCAGTTCCTATTAGCCGCAAACCTTTAATAGAAGAAAGACCTGCGGTTGCATACTCTAGCAGGTAATGCTCATACTTCGCAATATTTTCTAACCCGAGTCGATTCACATAATCCAGTGCAACTCCAAGTCCTACTGCATCTGCAACGTTAGGTGTTCCTGCTTCAAACTTTGCAGGCACATCACTGTAAGTCGTTTCTTCGAAAGTAACATTCTTAATCATGTTCCCGCCGCCCTGCCACGGAGGCATAATTTCTAAAACTTCCTGCCTACCATATACAACTCCAATCCCTGTCGGACCAAAAATCTTGTGACCGGAAAATACAAAAAAGTCACAACCAAGTTCCTGGACGTTAACCGGAATATGGGCAACAGATTGAGCCCCGTCAATTAATACCTTTGCACCATACCGTTTCGCAAGATGAGTCATTTCTTTTACAGGAAGAATTGTCCCAAGGCTATTCGATGCTTGTGTTAAAGCTACAAGCTACGTTCTAGGTCCAAGCAAACGCTCATACTCCGCAAGAATTACTTCTCCACGTTCATTCAAAGGAATT
>JANMOF010000210.1:0-5197 GCA_031368925.1 Leptospiraceae bacterium | reverse complement strand
CAGGTCTATCGAACTTCCGTAGTAGATGAGATACGTCTTGTTAGCCTCTCGGTAGAGTGCTAGATTAGACGAGACTAAGTTTTTTAGAGTCGCCTTCACGGAAGTCTCTTCTATTCCAAGGGCAAAGGAAATCCACTTTGCATTTGCCGGTAGCAGATTATGACGATTTACCACAGATAGGACAGTCAAGGCTTTTATGACTCGGAATGTTTCTTTCTCTGTTGTTTCGGCGATCGCACTTCGTCCGTAATGCCAGCGAGTCAATAGTGAGTCGTCTAATCCTAATTTGTCGATAGAAGTGTCGAAGTAATCGAATAGATCATCTAGAAATACTTGGTCTGTCTTTTTGCGAGAGGGAATATCAGACAAATACCCGAATAGTGTTCTCTCATTTTGTCCGAGTAGATTACAAAGAAGAGGAAGTGCGACTAAGGTAGAAATATGAAGTGGGTATGCTTTATGAGAAATTTCTTTTAGCTCGGGACCGATTTCTTCTTCTAAGAATGGATTTATCTTCCAGGCTTTTTTGATTTCAGCTAATATGACTTCATCGCGTTTTTCTGTGAGTTTAAAATTTGTATTCTTTCGGAGGTAATTTGCAATTAGCCCATAAGTGTCAGCCAATTCTTCTTGGAAATTAATTTGATAGAATCTACCTTCTATCTTTAACCATTCCTTTCTTCTATCAGAAGAAATTCCATTTAGATACTGGGAAATTCCTTTGTGTAAAAGTAGATAATGCAAAACAGTATGGGATTTTAGCCTGAGATTGTATTCTGCAAAGTCTTGTAAAAAATCCAAGTCTCCCGAGGCAACAGCCTGTTCACGCGCCAACAGTCGATTAAACTCATCGTTAAAAATTGCAAACCCGTTAAAACCAAAACTAGCGCAAAAATCCAGAATGAGTTTATACCCGATAAAGAAATCATCTGGTTTAGAGTAAGTATCCGCTATTTTAGAAATCAGTCGTCTTGTATCTCCCGACTTCCGCTGTAAATCTAAATCCTTTTTAAAAAAACTAAAGAGTGTTTCGTAAAAATTTTCATCACCGGAAAATTGTGATAATCCGCTCAGTAGATTTTCGAGAATGTTACGCCTGAGATTTTCCGACTCCCCTACCATGTAAATAGGAATTAGCCGCTCGCCGGATGCGATATAGTCTCGAACAGACTTTTCGATTTCCGCGCGATAGGATTTATTTTGAGATTCTAGAATTCCGAGTAGTTCTTTGTTCCAAGGTTTGTGGTTATAAAGTAGCGTTCCCAAAAAAAGGGCAAGATAAGATTTTCCAGAGCCGGGTGGAGCCGTAATCGTCCCAATCCGCTTTCGTTTTTCGTGCGTCTGGAATGAATCAAGAACCGTTTGAATGACAATTGCACCCTTCTTGGACAAATAAAAATCCGTCAGCCTAGAAGTCGGGTCAAGACCGTCAAAGCCCAGATTTACCGAGGGCAATGGCTCATTTCCAGACTGTAGAACGGGATAAATAGTCATTTTTATTTACGGTTATAATACCGTAAACTTACGGCAATAAGTATGTATTTAGCTAGTTCCCATAAATTGTCAAGTGTGATACCTTAAATTTACGGTATTTTAAGATAGTTTTTTCTTATGGAAAACAGGGAGAATTGGTGATGGGACAACTTAACGTAGAAGGTGGGGAGTTTTTGGGGAAGGAAAGAAGTAGGGCTAGTCTTAATAGCCCGCTTTCAAAGGTTTTTCAAAAAACGGCGACTTCATATAAGTTCCTATTCTTCAAAACAATTCTGGATATTTTGGGGCTAACTGGTAATTTAAAAGAAAAAAGAGCAAGTATACCATTGAAACATTTTTACCTTTTCTTCCTAGTGAATTCTTGGTACCCGATTTCTACTTTCAAACTTTCTTTTGGTAAAATTGATCAGATTGGAGAATTTATTTTAAATCTTAAAAAGAATTCTAGAGAAAAATCCTTGTTAGCCTATGACATTGATTATTATGATTTAGACAGAATATTAATCCATACACATGATGCTTACTATAAAGAAATTTTCGATACGCTAGATAAATTTGTGAAGTATCGCTTTTTAACGCCTTATATGACAGAAGAGTTGCGAGGTATAAAAGATGAAAAGAAAAATGATAAAATTCGAGAGTTATTAGAAATAGATTTTAAAACAGAAAAAAAATATCCTTATCATTTTGATTATAAAAATGAAGTAGAGTATCTCGTAATCAATTCAACCTTTGATGAATATGTTTCCTCTAACTTTGCTATCATTTATGATTGGTGGAGATGGAATTTTGCGGAGTATCTTTCTAAGAAAAATCCTTTCACTCCGGCGATTTTATTTAAAATAGAAAGTCCTAAAAAAAGAAACCTAGCCAACGCTCGCATATATTGGAATTCCATTATTCAATTGAGCGAAGGTAGAACTAAATGTATTTATTCTGGAAAAATTATAAATTCTCCAAAGGGCTTGAGTTTAGATCATTTTCTTCCTTGGAGCTTTTTACCGAACGATCAAATATGGAATATAATTCCTACTATAAATACAATCAATAGTTCAAAAAGTGATAATCTACCGACTAGAGATTATATAGAAAAATTTATTGATTTTCAAATTGAATCTTTATCTTTATATGTGGCTAATATAGATAAACCGGTCGTACATAAAATAAGTAAGTCAACCTTAGCGGAAGAGTTTAAAGTCTCAGAGTCAGTGAACTTATTAGGTATGTTACAAAATAAAAATTTAAGGCAGTCCTATAACGATTCTGTTGTAAGATACTATAACATGGCAGAAGAACAAGGATTTTCCTCTAATTGGAAATATGAATTGTCTAAATGAAAGTAGGGCGGCTAGTTCTCGTTAGACTCTTGACTTTTTCCAAATAGTCTGATATGGGCTTGCTCCCATATCAGGAATGTATTACGCTCCGTTGGAGCTTTCGAAGTACAGCCCCGAATGGGGCGAAATACCTCATCCCTATCCTGCAAGGGATAGGAATATTTTTCAAAAGAATTTTTTAATCCCAAACATATCTTTCATCATACTCAACGCCATATTGTTCGAAGTAATGAACCAATTCTTCTTTAAATTCATGCTTCTTATGATGAAATTTTTGAATTTCAATATACTTTTTAACTCTGTCGACTCCGCGAGGGTTAACAGAGAAAGCCGCATATCCGTTTTGCCAATAGAAATTTTTTAGTTTTGCATCTTTTGTTTTCATCCACTTAGAAGAGTGAGATTTAATTTCTTCTACCAGTTTCATCAGTGCAATTTTTCTGGAAAGTAAGCAGAGAATATGTATATGATCGTGATATCCACCGATTTTAATTGGCTGGCATTCATATTCATTGCAAATCCCACCGATATAACTGAATAGCTCTTCTTCTACAGATTCAAGAATCAAAGGCTCTCTATACTTCGTACTAAATATAATATGAATATAATTTTTAACTAGAGACTGAGGCATAAAATAAATATTCTCCAAATAGACTAATTAGAATTAGCCGGTATGGGCTAGCACCCACACCGGAATATATTGCGCCCCCTTGGGGCTATACTCCTATAGCCCCAAGGGGGCGCAATATCTCTCTGCATAGTCTGCAAGGACTATGCAGGAAATTCTATAAAGTAAAACTATATTCTAAACATGACATACTAAACAACCCTCTGCATCATCTTCCATATTGAGTGCATCTTCGAAAGAAAGTTCCGAGCTAAATACATCTATGAGGCGTTTACTTTTCTTTTGTTTGTCTCGTTTAACACGTGTTTCATACTGATCGTGACGACGTTTGATTCCATCTTCATCTTTTAGAATTTGTTCTAAAGTCCCACCTTGGATCCAAGTAAAATTTTGAGCAGAGCCGTCTTTGTTAGAGGATTCATATTGTTTGGCTTTCTCGTAGAGGTGCGGATGATTCTCTTTTAACCCCAACCACTCTTTACGACGTTGGAAGAAACAGAAGTAACAACCAGATCGAGTTCTCCATTTATAATAATCAGGTAGACCAAGCCCGCTTTCATCTAGAATGCGCATAACGCCTTCTTTGTCGATTCCGTGTTCTTTGAAAGGGTATTTGGGGATAATATTGGTTTTGCTCGAAATATAACCATCTCGGTTTTCATCAGCACGAATTCCGATATAACTAAACACCTGGTCGTCTCCAATGTAATCTTCGAACGGTTTGATTTTCATATTCGCCGTGCACCAGCGACTACGGGCAGATGGTAAGTAGCCGGAGAAATCTTCCAAGAATTGATCCCAGGTTCTTTCTGCCCTGAGCCTAACGATTTTTTTTCCTAAGTAGGTTTCTATTTTTTCTAAGTAGCTGTATGTCTCGGGAAGTTCTTCACCGGTATCGCAAAATACATACTCGAGTGGGAGTTCTGGAAAATTCTTTTGAACAAATATTGCAAGGGCAGTGGAGTCTTTTCCACCGGATAAAGATACAATGTGACGTTCGTTTGGCATAGTCTTACTCAATTTATTCGACATAATTTTGCAAGCAGATTTCAATAAGATTTGCCGAATCAGTCATCTCCCTCTGAAATCCAACAAAACGCGAAAAAAATTTTATTTTTTATTTCCGAAACGAACTTTTTACTTTATTAGCACTCTATATATATGAGTGCTAATAAAGACTAGCACTACATACTTAAGAGTGCTAAAGGAGATTAACTATGCTATTGAATGTAATTGAACGAAACGGGAATGGTTCTTCCTTATGGAATGAGTTAGATAGGCTTCACGATGAGCTTTCTGGGGGCTTTTTCTCTGGTGGAGGCTCTACTCGTAGCTATCACAATCCTCCTGTAAATGTATATATCAATAAGGATGATGTTTTATTAACTGCCCTGGTTCCAGGATTTGAGCCTTCTAATATTGAACTTTCTATCATTGAAAACAAAGTTCAAATTAAGGGAATCGGCAAGAAATCAGAAGGGTTGGAAGGCTATGAAGTTCACCGCCAAGAAATTGAGAACCGCGACTTTGAAAGAACCATAGAGCTTCCTTTCCGGGTAGATGCAAATAGGACAGATGCAAAATTTAAAAATGGAATTTTGAGTGTCAAACTTCCTAAAGCAGAGGCAGACAAGCCTAAGAAAATTTCTGTCCAATTCGAGAATTAATATTAAGGAGAATCCTATGTTACAACAAGAATTACAAAAACAAGAAACAACCAAGTCTACTGTTGAGAAAG
>JANMOF010000208.1:0-11257 GCA_031368925.1 Leptospiraceae bacterium | reverse complement strand
AACGGCAGATACGAATTATGTTGTGACGGCTACCGCAAGTTCAACAGAAACTAGCACTGGATTTGCTAACGGTGGTATTTACAATACCCTGGCTGATACACAGAATGCGACTAATCGATATTTGCTCTATGATCTAGTTCCCTGCGCTGGCTCAACTATTGGAACTTGCTCTACTGTAAATTCTACGGGAGGAACGGTAGCTGGAACTTATACGACTACAGAATCTGGAGGAAAGCGGTATTTTGCTATTAACCTTAGGGCAAAGCCTACTTCTACTGTTTCGATTGCAGTTTCTAGCTCCAATACGGCAGAAGGCACTGTTTCACCGGCTAGTCTTAGTTTTACAACAGCTAATTGGAATACGCAGCAAATAGTTACAATTACGGGAGTAGATGATTCGATTGCAGATGGAAGCATTGCTTACAATATAAATTTTGGAGCAATGAGCGGAAACGTAGCATTTACCACAACAATTGCATCCCTCAGTGCCACTAACTCAGACAATGATACTGTAGGGTTTATTCTCACGTCTGCAAGTGATACAGGAGTTTTAGAGTCTGATCTCGGAAAAAGTTTTACTGTTCGATTGAATAGTCAGCCAACGGCTAATGTTAGTATTCCTCTGTCTGTAAGTGCAGCTACATTGCCTGATACAGGTCTTAGTATTACTTCTACAAATCCAATTATCTTTACATCGGCTAATTGGAATACTCCGCAGGTAGTTACATTTACTTGGACGGGAGACGGAGTAAGCACACCTGCAATTCGAAATCATTCTGTTATACTGGGTGTTGCTACAAGTGCTGACGCAAGCTATGCCGTGGATCCGCCTGATTATACTATTTCCATTACCAATTTAGGTGGACTCTAAATTTTTTCAATGTAAGGAATAGTAAATATTCTTACTAGTTTTATGTTTATTATCCGATCAAGTTCAATTACTTATTACACTGATACGAAAAGAGAAGTTTAAGAACTAGAAAATCCTGCTTGCAAATAGAGCTATTTCTAAAAAAATCGTAGTCGTATCATCTCTAAACATAAACGGGAGAATATTATGAGCCAACAAACTTCCTCTTCTGGAATGCCAATTCATTTTAACACAAGTAAAGACCAAATACTCGAAAATCATTTACTCACTGAAAAATTAGCTTATTTTAATAGAGAAAAAATTCCAGAAAGAATTACACATGCCAAGGGAGCAGGGGCTTATGGCGTATTTACCGTAACAGGAGATATCAAGCAATTTACAAAAGCAAGATTGTTTTCAGAAATCGGTAAGCATACTCCTGTATTCGTTCGTTTTTCTAACTACCGTGGCGAGAAAGGATCTGCGGATACTCTGCGTGATCCACGTGGTTTTGCGATTAAATTTTATACAGAAGAGGGTAATTGGGATTTTGCGGGAAGTAATACCCCTGTCTTTTATATTAGGGATGCATGGAAATTACCTGATTTAATACATTCACAAAAACGTGATCCCCAGACTAACCTGAGCATTGCTACTACGATGTGGGATTTCTGGTCATTATCCCCTGAGACTTTGCACGGTGTCACAATGAATTTTTCCGAGCGGGGAATTCCTAAGAGTTATCGCTATATGGATGGTTTTTCCTGTCATGCATTTAGTTTTATCAATGAAGAGAATGCTAGAGTCTGGGTTAAATTTCATTTTAAATCAGAGCAGAGTATTAAGTGTCTTACCAATGAAGAAGCAATAAAATTAGCGGGAGAAAATCCCGATTATTATGTAGAGGATTTGTTTCAATCAATAGAGTCTGGAATTTTTCCTAAATGGAAACTGTTTGTTCAAATACTTACTGATAAAGATTTGGAAAAGTTTTCCTTTGATCCATTTGATGTTACCAAGGTTTGGTCACATGCTATCGCCCCGGAAATAGAAGTGGGGGTATTAGATCTTAACCGCAATCCAGAAAATTACTTCGTAGAAGTAGAGCAAGCTGCATTTTCTCCAGCGAACGTTGTTCCCGGAATTGGATTTTCTCCTGATAAATTATTACAGGCTCGATTATTTGCTTACCCCGATGCACAGAGGCATAGACTTGGTGTGAATTACCAGTCCTTGCCGATCAATCGTCCACGCTCGTATGTGGAAAATGGATACAGGGATGGAATGATGCGACTTGATTCTAACGGAGGCTCTTCTGTGAATTACATTCCAAATACGCTGGAAGAAAAACCTGTGTACAATAAAGCAGTAGAGGCTAATTCCATTACCCCACCTAATTTAAAATCCTTTCCTTTAGATGAATATACCCAGGCGGGAAACCTGTATCGACTCATGACAGAGGATGAAAAAGATTTACTTATTGAAAATCTAGTCGATAGTATGAAGCATATTCCTACTCGCATTCAAGTGAGGCAATGTGTTCATTTTTATAAGGCTGATCCTGAGTATGCGTATTCTGTTTGTGACTCCCTTGGTCTTGATTTTAACGAGATTAAGATGCTTTCTACTTTTACCTACGAGGAGCTAATCGCAGAAACCGCTAAGGGACTTTATGAGAAGATAGAGCGGGTCAAAACTACTAGTAAGTAGGATTTACCACTAAAGCAAGGATTTAGGCTAGAGTTGGAACTGATTATAAATAAGAAAAGTAGTATTATAGGTAATTTATTTTTATTCATTGCCGGTATATACTGCTTTTCCTGTAGTTCCTACATCATTTCACCCGGAATAAGGTCTGATAATGCAGTAAGTAATATAGAAAAGCCTTCTATTATAAGAAATGATAGGATTAAAAATGATAACCTTATGGTTTCCTTATTTATTCCAAGGGGTAATGATTTGGAAGAAGTATTTTATGATGAAAATAATTTTATTCCGGAAAATGAAGTTTATCGAAATAAACTTCCTATCTTATTGGAAAAAGCAAAGGAATCCAAAAATATTGTTCTAGTGCAGACTGAGTATAACAAAAATATGGAAGCAATGCGGCAAATCAAAAGTATTCAGCTAAATCTTAAAGATTGCATTCCAATTCAATCCCTTTCCTATCAATACAATTTTATTCGCTTTACTAAGCCTTATGTTGGGGTCAGAAGTAGAAGTACATATCCTAAAAAACCTGAATCTTCTTACAGAGAAGAAATGCAACCTGTTGCAGCTTATACACGTATGAAAGAAATTCCAACTTTACGGTCTATTTTTATTTTTAATAAAGATTGCACGATTGATTCGAAAGATATATTGGAAATAAAAATAGAAACAGACGAAACTTTAATCTTTAAATTTCAGAATGCAAAATAAAAAACTCGCTTATCCCTTCTCTGGGTCTCTGCGCCTCAGTGGCAAATCTTCATTCATCACAACAAATACTTAAATTTCTTTTTCTTAGAACGATAGACGATATAGTCTGAGTCTAGAGTAACAATATTATTAATCCCTTCTTCTTCGGAAACAAGAAGAATACTTGCATCGGCGAGATCCATTGGAACGTTTTGATACTTCAAGATGAGTGTTCTAATTTTTTCGAGAGAGGTTTTATCCTGCGAACTTATAATAAGCGGATTTCTTTGTAGCCATTTTAAAAAATCAGATTGAACATTTGGATTGAAATTTAAAAAATGCATAGTTTCTGTAATCACAGGCCAGGTAGTATAAAACTTTCCTGTATAGTTTTTAAAGAAAGTCTGCACTCTTAAACTATGCGTATCGGATTTATCGAATAGAGCAATTAAAGGTCCGGCATCAAGTAGAGTGCTTTGCATTTAGTCTTTCTTTGAGTTTTTTCTTGTAATTAACCGAGTTGTCAGAAACACCGCTTCCATATTTCCCAAAGAACTCTGCGCCGAGTTCATAGGCTGAATTTGTATCTTCAAACTTTTTAAGATATTCCTCTAGTGCGTTTCTCAGAAGCTCAGACTTAGTAGTCTTTTTTTGCAGAGAAACTTCTTCTAGTTTTTGTTCTAGTTCAAATGGTAATCTTAGTGCTAGCATGTATAACATAGTGTTATACATGCTATATTTGTCAAGTCTTTTTACAGTAAGAAGGGTTGTGTAATACCAGTAGTCTAGCATGGCTTTATCGTAAGGACTTGATTAATCAAGTCCTTACGATAAAGCCTCACAACTATCTATAAAACTTACAGATAAGTCAATGCCTCAAAGTTTAGAAAAAAACTTAGACGAAAAAAACTTCCCTTTTCTTTTTTCTTACTTGACAATTCGAAGAAAATAATACAAATAAAACGATTTTAAATTTGAGGAAGGTGAGACTTTGAAAGGAAAATTTGTTTTTTTACTACTAGCTGGAGTAGGTTTTACTAATTCACAGGCGGAGATTTTAAATTATCGTAAATCGAAACCTAAAGAAGAAATGAAACCGCAAGTTTCTATGTTAGAGATAAAAGACGCAGTAAAGAGCGCGCCAACAGTAGAGACTCGTGAGCATATAAACGAATTGATTCCAAACCCTAATACTCCTCCAATTCCTGAAAGAGAAAAAATAATTGTTCCTATGACTCCGCCGACAGATCCACCCAAGCCCCAAGTGAAACAGACCACACAATTTACTCGTCCCTATAATCAAAAGCTTATTACAGTTGTTAATTTTTCTGCTAATCCGGAAAATCCTCACAAAGGTGTAGTTTATAGTCCGATTGAAATGGGCTCTGTTCTTTCTTCTATGGAAGGGCGAGTTGTAGCTATTGATTATATGGATGGTTATCATAACTATGTTATCTTAGAGCATTCGAATGGTTTTTTTACCGTCTACGGAAATTTGGATGAGGTTTTTGTTGGAGAAGGGCAGAGTGTTAAAAAGGGAGCCATTTTAGGAAACCTTGTAAAGGAAAAAGGATTGTATTTTCAAGTCAATCAGGGAAAAAAGATTCTAGACCCAATCAGTTTAATTAAAAGTTAGATAAAAAGATTGGTTTTTTGACGAATGATATTATAATAGTGAAAATAGAAGGGATATACTCTTGGCAGGACCAATAATACGAAACTACAAAGCTGGCTCGATTGTCTATTTTGAAAAGGACAGGGCAGAAGATATTTACGTCTTACAAAACGGACGTGTTATTCTTACGTACATGTCTGTAGACAGTAAAATGGAAATCAAAGAAGATGTGAAGCTCGGCGAATTCTTTGGTGTAAAATCAGCCCTTGGACGTTATCCGCGAGAGGAAACTGCACAAGTAATTGGTGGTGCTAGTATTTTAGTTTTTAAACTTGCTGATTTCGAAGTGTTTGTTGCAAACAAAACGCATCTTATCCTCAAGATGATGAAAGTCTTTTCTAGTCAACTCCGTCAAATCCATGGAAAGGTTCGTGAGAATCTAGGTCAGTTTGGAGATCAAAAATCCCCAGCTTTCGAGCTTATGAATGTTGCCGAAGTTTTTCATAAAACTGGTAACTTTGAACATGCAGTATATGCCTATAATAAATACCTATCTCACTATCCGGGTGGTCCTTATGCCAACCGAGCACAGGAATTATCTAGAATAGCTACAAAGAGCTCAATGTTTCCTTCTAATATGCCTGAATTGGTCTATGAAATGGAACGTCGTTCTGATGGTCCAAAAGCAACTATTAGCCCCGCAAATCCTGCTGCAACTTCCACAAGAATACAAGCTTTAAGTTCTGATCTTTCCATTTCTGATTCTTTGACAGAAGCAGATGATTTATATGATTCAGGGGAATACCAGGCTGCGTTAGATGCCTATAAGCCGCTTCTGACAATGCCTCCTACTGCACCGGGTGATGATAAGGCAATTGAGAAAGCTTATTTTGGTTTTGGAATGTGCCAGCGCAATTTACAGCTATGGGATGCTGCCTATACTTCCTTATCTACCTATGTTAAGAAGTATCCAAAAGGTGAGCGTGTGAAAGAAGCAATTTATAATTTAGGCTTTATTTCGGAGAGTAAAGGAGAGAAGGATAAGGCTATAATGCTTTATACCAAAGTAACCACTCTACCTCCCTCCGATGCATTTACAGCGAAGGCTAATTCTGAAATAGCTAGGTTGAGAGGGTAATTGTTATGCTAGAAGCAATGTTTGGAAAATTCGGAAAAGTCTTTAAGCCTAACGAAATTATTTTTTGTGAGTATGAACCCGGAAATGATTTTTACCTAATTCAAGAAGGACAAGTTAAGATAACAAAGACAGTTGGCTCTTCTATCAAAACACTCGATGTCTTGGAGTCAGGCGATATTTTTGGAGAAATGGCAATCCTAGAAGAACAGCCTAGGTCTGCTACTGCTGTATGTATTACAGAAGTTCGTGCTTTGAATTTTAACCGAGCTAACTTTGAGTTACTCATGACCAAGAATCCGCAGCTTGCGCTTCGAGTTCTTACCATTTTTTCTACTCGCATTTATGATGCAAAGAGACGACTCATGATCTTACTCATGGATGACATTATCGGGAAGGTCTCCGATGTATTCATGATGCTCTATGAAAAGCAAGGCATTAATGATCACCAGAAAGAGGTTACATTAAAAGTAACTGTTGATGATGTAGGTCATTGGTGCGGTCAACCTGTTGGGGAAGTTCAAAAAGTTCTCGCTCAACTAAAAAAGACTGGCAAGATTGATATCTACGCAGATCGAGTTGTTGTTCATAATATACAAGAATTTCAGCGCATAGTCGCGCAGAAACGTAAAGAAAAATAATCCCGCATTCCTATTGCTCCCGTAGCTCAGGTGGATAGAGCATTTGTTTCCTAAACAGAGGGCCGCTGGTTCGAATCCAGTCGGGGGCAACTTTTAAATTCCTCTCCCATTACGAGAGTTTTACAATTCGAATTTGTCAATAGTAAGGGTAAGCTCTTGTGAGAGTTTTGATACCTTAAGAGATGCTTCTTTTAATTGGCTTAAGTTCTCTGAAATAATTTGAGTTTCTGTCGAAATTCTGTTCATGCTCTGTGATATCTGGCTAATGGCGATTTTCTCCTCTTTGGTGCTAATGTCAATCTGGTCAGAGAGGTGTTGTAGTTTTGAATGGCTATTCGAAATAAAATTAAGATTAACTGACTGAGAAGAAATTTCTTCGTCTACTAGTTTTGCTTTTTTATTGGTCTCATTTATTTTTTCGATGACTACTCGAAGAACTTCGACTACTGTTCCTACATTATGAATTCCTTCCTTGATGGAAGAGTTAGTTCCTCCAATCAAAGCCCGAATATGTTTTACACTTTCTTCTGTCTTTAGAGAGAGCTTTGAAATTTCATCGGCTACTACCGAGAAGCCCCGACCGTGCTCACCTGCCCTTGCTGCTTCTATGCTTGCGTTTAATGCTAATAAGCCGATTTGTTTTGAAATTTCTGTAATTAAAAGAATAATTTTACCTATTTCGTCAGCAGCAGATTTTATCTGGTTCATAGAATCTACTGTCTTAGATATAACTGCCTCTCCCTTTTTTACTTCTTTTGCAGATATTTCTACTACAATACCTAGGCTGTGAATTGATTCCTGTGCTTTTTGTGTGGATAAAGCGACATTATCCGTAATACTACCAATTTCAGAGATGTCACTTGCTTCCTTCTCTATGGACTGAGAAATTTTATTAAAGCTAGTAGAAATTTCTTCTAAGGCGGCGGCTGATTCTTCTGTGCTTGCAGCTTGGTTTTCAGTAGAAAGAGAAAGCTGAGTTGTCATAGTAGAAATTTCTGTGAAGACTACGTTTGATTCATTGGTTAGCTTTGCGATAACTTGCAAAAGATTTGTCAAATACTCGATAAAAGTATTAATCGAATTTGAGAGAGCGCCTATTTCATCTTTGCCGTTATACGTAATTCTATGTTGTAAATTTCCCTTTGCTAATAATTCAAATTTTGTTACTGCGTCGCTTAGGGGATTTGTGATACTAAATACAATTAAGTATTGCATAAATACCGTTAGCCCCGTTATAATTAAGACTAATGAAATAGAAATCAACTGCTCCATCTTTAATGCAGAAACTCGAATGTCTAAAAGAGTATTTTGAGATTCAGAGGTTGCAATGTACAAACTATGTAGGGATTCATTGTAACTTCTTATCAGGCTAGGAAATTTTTCTAGTCTTACCATATCTGTTTCTTTATTTGCGGGGTTGGAAAGAATTTTAAGTTCTTCTTTATAATTATTTATGCCTACTAAAGTGGTCTTTGTCTTTGCCTCTAATTCCTGCTTTATTTTTGAATTGTACTTGTATGCAATTTCGAAAGAGCTTAGTGTTTGATCGATTGCAGAGTTTAATTGGGAGTAAAGTGTAAAAAGTTTAATTTGGTTTTCTTGCGTGAGGTTTCTTTCACGTATTGCAGAAAAAATAATTTGCTCTATCGTTGTCGATGTTTCAATCACGATAGGAATTTTAATAAGTGTAATATCCATCAAGTAGTAACTATCTAAATCTGGATCTAAGATAAGATTGGAAGTATCGCCTACATGAGAATTGAGCTTGTTTAATAATCCTAAAATCTTAAGAATAGAGGTGTTAGATTCTAATATTTTTTTTGAAGAAATATTTTTATTAAATAAATCTTCTTCTGATAGAAGGAGGGAAAAATTATCTTTTGTATCAAGCTCCAATTCAAGACGCGAATTTAATTCCAATAGACTTTTTCTTGTTTCAGTCAAGGTAGAAAGAGTCAAATCTAGATTTTGGAAGCCGGACTCTTCTGTAGAGCTTTGTAATAGGGTAGAAATACTTCTATAATCTTTAATTAAACCTAGCAGAATACGATTATATGCCACTCCGACGATTTCTTTTTCACCAAATTGAATGGCGCGATTTTGAGTAATCAGGGTTAAGAATAACAGACAGAATAGAGGAATGGAAAGTAAGAATAAAGTAAAGAAAAGTCTGGGCTTGATTTTTGTATGTTTTAATAAACGAAAGATTGTATCAGTCATGAATCTAAGCAACTTGCCCTTTAGTAAGTATATTTCAACTAAAAAAACTTATTATTTTTAGAACTATTGTGAGTATTTTTTACGTAGTGGGATTCGTGGTGGATTGTCCTTAGTTTAGTAATATAAATATTTAGATTGAAAACTATAGTTTTTATGTTTTATTATTCAACAGACTACCGGAGTTATTTGATTTTAAGATTGTGCAAATGGAATTAAAATATACTTTGGCAGTATGGATTTGCAAATCAAAGTTGAGGACAAATACTTAGTCATTTATCTAACGGGACCTGTGGATGCCAGATCGGCTCGCGAAGTAGAAGAAAGCTTGGAAAGGATTATTTCTTACCATCAGGATAAAGACATTATTATAAGCTTGGCTGACGTCAGGTATATGTCATCGTCAGGACTCAGGATATTTATCTCAATCAAAAATAGCCTAATAGACTCAACACAGAAGCTAAGGCTTTGTGCCTTATCAGAGCCGGTGAACCGCGTGTTCGATGTTACCCGCGTTGCAGAGTTATTCGATATATATCCAAATGAAGAAGAAGCAGTTAAGGACTATTAATCTCAAAGTCTATTAAATTTCCTATAGGTGTTGTGATTCTAAATTGATTTTTTCCTTTATTAGAAGCCGGGAATAATACCAAAAAATTATAACAATGCACGATTCGCTGAGATATTTGTTCTGTTTGTCTTCCATTCATCGGATACACAAATCCTCCCTGACCTCCATAAAACCCTCCAGCATAAAAAGGTCCCGGATAATAATAACGTCCACGAATACTTGTTTCTAGAATTTCAGTATAATAAGAGTAGAGCTTAATCGGCGAAGCATCATTCAATTGAAATCGAAATTTTAGAAATTCGTTTGGAACTCTAGACTCCGGAAAAATTTGAAATAAAACATAAGTTCCATCTTTTAAGGAAATTTCAGTTACTTCTTTCCATTTCTCTTTTGGGTTTTCGAGGTTTTGAACTGCGAGACTATTTTTAATTTCTAGTTTAACTCTGTCTAGCCGCTCTTCATCTACATTCCAGGCAGAAACGGTAAAATCTTTTCCATAATAGAATATTTCTTGCAACCTAGAGGTAATACCTATTAACCGGTATTCATTGGTAGAGCAGTTTATTAAGAAAACTAAGAGATAAAATAAAATATATCTAAGGAATTGCAGGTTACGCATAATTAGCTACCGGAGACTTCGATAATTTTATCTGCTTCTCTCTCTCCACTCAAATAGGATCCATGGACAGTTGCCGGATACATACGATTTGTCGCTTCCCCTGCAAAAAAAAGTATATCACGAATTGATTCTGAAACTGAAGTGAAATCTTCAGGCTCCGAGTTAATTGCTAGATAAGAGCCGGTTCCAAAGCTAAATGGATCTGTATTCCATCTGGAGTGAGTCATTTCCAGGGGAGAGGGTGTTTTATTTCCATAGATTTTTTTTAGAGTATCTGTTGTATCTTTGATGATTTCTTTTTTTCCTGTCTTCTCGAGTGAGATAGCATTCTCACCGGATAAAATTCCTGTGAGAATAGGAGTATTTTTTACTGGATTCAAATCTAGAAACTCTATAGAACCGTTATTTGAATTTCCTACAAGACCAAACCCGGGGACTTCAGAAGACCAGAACTTCTTTGAGAATTTCAAGAAGACCTTGTTGATTACTCCGTAGCCTAGATTTTGGATTGCATTTCTTTTTTTTTCGGGAAGCTCGGGAATAAATTGAATTTTTTTCTTTTTTAAAACACCCAGTGGAACTGTTACAATCGCATAATCAGAAGTAAACTCTCCCTGGGAAGTGGTGATTTTTACTTTTTTATCATACTCAATTTTTGTGACCTGGTGAGAAGTCTTTATATTTAGTCCTTTTGCCAGAGCATTTGTAATTTCAGATAATCCACTGGATAATACTAAATTGCTGCCGGGAAGTATTTCTGTTTCATCAAAGTATTTGAGGGATAGATTTTTTAAATTGGTCCCATACTTATTTTCTATTTCTGTAACGATCATCCACTCTAGATTTTTTTTATCAGGCTCGGTTAATCCCAGATCGGATAAAATACTTTTTATTTTTAATTCGAGGGAATCTTTTGCTGTTGCGGATTCTTTCATGGAATCTAATTTTGCGAGCAGGTCTTTGTAATATCCTTCTAGCTTTAGAGTATCTTCCTCTGAAAGTTTATTTCCTTTCGTGTCAAATATCTCTGATTCTTCTAAGTTGAAGCTAACACTGTGTAGCTTTAACTGCTCGGCAAGTTTTACAACGGGATTGGTTTTTTGTCCATACAGAAGGGATGCTCCCATTTCTACCGGTAGTCCCATAGAGTTATCAGTCCAAATTCGTCCGCCGGTTCTGTTTCGTGCTTCTAGAATCGTTACTTGAAAA
>JANMOF010000169.1:0-1771 GCA_031368925.1 Leptospiraceae bacterium | reverse complement strand
CCCTGTCAAAAAGCCGCCTTGGTTAAATAAAATAAATACAACTAGCCATTCTATAATAAATTTAATCACTTTCACGATTTATAATTCCTTTAAGATTTCCGTTTTACGAGTTTGAAATTCCGCTTCCGTGATAATTCCTTTTTCGTGTAAGCGTTTTAATTCTTCGAGTCTATCTTCAAATGTTTTTTCTTTCTTAGGTTGCTCTTCTTTTTTTGTAGATTGATTGGAAGTTTGTTTATTGTAGTCTGCATCGGCGCTTTGTTGTTTGAAGTTCTCAGATTGTTTTGTGTAATCTGCATTAGCCGAATAACTTGTATTAGTGCTTTCAGCTTTTTGTGAGTAATTTGTATTAGTGGAAGATTCGGTATTTGTTTTTTCGGATTGTCCGAAAGAGTTTACAGTAGTTGATCTAGATTTTGACATTCGGATGATTCCGCGTATAAATAGACCAATGCCTATGCCGATCAACCCCGCTGCAAGACTAATAAAAAATTTATTTGCTACGGGGTTTGGCTTATTCTCGAAAGCTAGAATTATTGGTATAATGAACGCACCGAGGAAAATTAATACACCAAAAAGTAAATCATTTCTTCCACTTTTTTCAAAAGAAGACATTAAATTTAATTTTATTGGCGCAACTTTAGTTTGATTTAATCGCAGGTATTCGTTATAACCCACATTCTTTATAACTAATAAAAATTTATCTAGCACAAGATATTGACCGAAAGTTGCCTTTATCCTATCCGATTTGGAAAAATATCTAAATAATACGTAAATCTCTAATAGACCGAAAGCTATAGAGGTAATATATACATATAAGCGGGAAACATCTAATGTAGTAGAACCAAATTGAACACCAAGTTCAGTTTGTATTAAGCCTATCGGTAGCCTAAAAAATAAATAATATTTAATAAATTTTAATATTTCGATTCTTTTATTGATTGCCCAGTATAAAATGTAAATTCCAAATACTAAAAATGAAAAGTCAAATACTAAATCAATATATGAATTAGATTTAAAATTATCATAGATGCTCCATACAACGAAAAGATTCAATAGTCCAAACAAAATTATAAAATTCTTTATTCCATAGAAATATGATTCATTTGCAATGTAGATATTTTTATCATTCCTAGAACTACTCTCATCAACTCTCGCTTCCTCAACCTTCTCCACCGGAACATCTTTCAATCCAAGCGCATAACACCAAGTATCTATTGCACCATCAGAGGCATATGCAGTGAAGCCGCAAGTTGCTTGTAATTGTTTAGATAACTTTCGAATCAGCGTGTCATTTACCGACTTCACTTCTAAAAGCTCTTGGATAATTCCTTCTCGTAAAGCTTCGGATAAAATAAATGCCTCCGCTTTATATACATTCGAAGTAAGCTTTGTCGAACAATAATCTAGAAGTGATGCCTCAAAACTCACTGGTTTTTTTAGAATTTCTCTTCCGTTTTCTTTAATAAAATTAATAAATTCATTCTGCATCAGGTAAGTCATTGTTATCTCCTTTGTAATTCAAAAAACCACTAAACGCCCAGCCTTGGTAGTTCTGGTATCTGATCTTAAACCAATTTCCTCGTAAGTCTTCGATAACTTCCGAAGGACCGCTCTTATCTAGAATGATTACTTTCGAGTTCACAGGAATGAGAGTAATACTCTTATGCTGTCTTCCGGCACCTGCTCTTAGAATTAAACCACCTTGCGCATTTACAATTGCTTCCTCTTGAGTCAAGTCTCCCGTATTCGTTGTTGGATTTGCATTTGG
>JANMOF010000152.1:0-8889 GCA_031368925.1 Leptospiraceae bacterium | reverse complement strand
ATATCCATCAAAACTATATCCACATTCTTTCCCGTTTCAATCACCGCGGACTTCCATACGTCATCGTAGCAATACAACTCACTTGGAGGAAATTCCATTTTTGAATTTCTTCTTTTCGGAATACTTTTTTGAACCGTTTTTACAATATCTCGACTACTTGCTTTAAATTTTCGAGTTAGAAGCCAGCTAATATAAATAAATTGACTAGTAATAAGTATTCCTATTAAAGAAATACTTATTACTACAGTACCTAACAATTTGATAAATGCAAAGACAAGAAGAAGTATTGGCAATGAAAATATCATAGGAAGATAGATTGATCTGGATAAAAGAGACCTCGGCTTTATAAGATTCAATAATCGAAATTGACGATCAATCAAAACGGGATCCATGATTGTTATGCTCGGACCAAAAGCACTCCAGACGGAAGAAAACGTACTGAACAAAAACTTTGTATGTTTTTTACTTCCGAATACCCGGAGGATCATTAACTTATAAGATGGAACATTCCACATCTTTTTTATGAGGCCGAAGTAAGCTATGCCATTTACAGGGAAGTAAAAAATGAAACGATACAGGGTATAGGAAAAAAGAATATATAAATAAAAATCCAAGTATAAAGAATCACCGATACTTTTTTTGTCAGGGTTTCCTATTCCATGAGCATTCAAAGTATACACAACTGCAAAAAAAAGAATTGTTAGAACTACAATGAAGTTACCATAAAAACGAGCGCCTGTTGCAAAATTTACAATTTCATGGTGATCTATATCTAAGAATTTATCTTTAGGTCGCAGAATATGTAAATCGATTTCTGGTTCAATCTCTTTCGCATAAGATGCGTTAGTTTCAAGAGTAGGGATAGACGCTATTCCACCTCGGCGTAGCATGGAACGTTTAATGAACCGGTTTACAAATTTTCCAAGAACTTTGATATAAATATAAATGGCAATGAGTAAAACAGAATGCGCAAATATTACTGTCCAAACATCCATAATTTCAATCTCCTGCCGGATAATTGTGATTTATCGCAACTTGAACTTGCTATGTATTTACGAAAACTGGCTAGCTAAAAAATACAAAAGAGTAAGTAGACAGTTTAAGCCGCTTTTTCGCTTAGCTCTCTATAAATGCCACACGCAGAATAAGATTCAGACAAACAGCAAGTTTGAAGTCTTTCCATGTCTTCAGGAAAGATGATTTTTTTTGCACCGGGGCAAGATTTTAAATTCTTTGTATAATGAGGACACTCTATATGGAATTCTTTCTTATTAGAAGTTATTTCGGTCATGATTAGAGTAAAAATTCCTTTTCAAAATTGTCAAGCAGAACTAAAGCCATATATTTAGAATTGCAGGTTTCTTATTATCCAAGCCCTCAGTGGCAACGTAGCGTATGATCGCAGAGGTTTCCCCTTCTAGAGTTAAATCAAAAAAACTTCCCAGCATCACGACTTGCACTGTCACACGGTTAGTTTGAGAGAGTTTTGTCTTTTCAAAAATGCTGTATTTTCGCCACAACTCGGCTTGGGTCAGGTTTGAATCAGGAGCTTCTTTCGGCGCGTATATGTCCTCTAAATTCCAATTAATTTCATCCTTTTCAAAAATTGCCGATGGAGCTAAAACTATTTCTTTGTCTTTTGCTTTATCTGCATAAGTTGAATTATAAAGCGAATCATTAGACAAGACTACTCCCATATTTTTGAAATGTAAAAAAGAATTATCTGAATTAAGGGGAATAGCTATTTGCCGCTCAGTCATAGCAAGATTTTGTTTTACTCCAAACTTAGGGTGAATTTTCCCATCCGACAAAAAAATAAAACTAGCATTGTAGATATTCCCACCTCCGAGTGAAATTTCATTTGAGGTTGGATTTATTTCCGGTTGCGGCAAAAGAATAGAACCCGCTACAATTGTTACATGGTAGGAAGTAGAAAGTTTACGAAATGCGTTTACATATACATTTTTCATTTCCTCGGCTTTCATTTGGAAAATCACATCTGCCTTATTTTTATGCGACCTCCCCAGAAATGTTTTGAAATATCCAAGTAAATTTCCAACTCCTATTTGGGTAAACGCCGAA
Source organism: Leptospiraceae bacterium (assembly GCA_031368925.1). Lineage (GTDB taxonomy): Bacteria > Spirochaetota > Leptospiria > Leptospirales > Leptospiraceae > UBA2033. The sequence continues at coordinate 6,807 of JANMOF010000152.1, read as the reverse complement.
GAAACAGTATTAGCCGCATATACGGATTTTTTTTCTCCCAGCAACACAAGTGGAGTGCCAATATGCTCTGGAAATACAACAACGGTATTCTCATTTAGATAGCCTTTTGCCTTAGCCTCTATCAAGTAAGATTCTAGCTTTTCAAAAAATCTTTCCGAACTAGAATAATCTAGAGCATTCATAAATGCCTGCACTGCAAGCACATTTCCTGCATTACGATCATAACCAATGCTTCTTATTAGGAGCTGTGGAGTATTTGCGGATAACTTAGAGTATTCACTTTCACTTACCCGTCTATCCCCCTCAGACCATGCATAGTAAAAAGTGATAACTCCAAATAAAATAAATAATAAATAGCGTATCAATCGGTTCATTTTAATTCCTTTTCAAATAAGCATTCAAAGCGTCTAGCATGTATTCAGAAAATAATTTTTCCGGTTTATAAGTATTCACATCCACCCATTCAAAAAAGTCATGCTCATCGGAAATAGAAATTTCACCGGACTCATAAAGTCCATCGTATCCAATGATAATGCAGGGGTGATTTCCATCATTTACCAAATGTTTGTGCACAAGAATTGGATTAGGATTAATTTTTACATGAAAATCATTTCCCAACTCTTCCGCGAGTTCTCTTTTCAAAGAGTGCATCCAATCTGAAAAAAATTCATCTTCGTTCATTCTTCCACCGGGCAAATCTCCCGCGGCTGATTTTTTGTCCTTCATTACAAGTAGAAGATTTCCATTTCTAATAAAAACTTTCTGGGTAATTTGGAACAGCCCATGCTTGGATGTCATAGCATTTTACCCCACTCATCAATTTGGTGGTCTACTGCATATAAACCGCAAATAGGAAGCTGACCTGATTTGTATTGACTCAAAAGACCAAGGCTAACGCTAGTTAACTGCGAAATAATTACATCCATTGTTTCTGTTGGAACTCCGTAGAATAAAAAATTAATCGGGCTTAAATCACCAAGAAGAAAAAGAGTCTTCTCAATTATAAGTCCGTTTGATTGAAAAGAAATTAAAACTTTTGTCCCCTGAAGAGTATTTGTCTGCGGGTCAATAATTTTATCATACGAAATATGAACAGGAACGCCTGCGATCATTGGTGAATCCATAGAATACACTTCGTATAAAAATTCAGAAAGTTCTGAAAATTCCACTGTTTTAGTAGAACCGGACGCAAAGATAAGTCTCGACTTACTTCCTTTTAAAATTAACTTTTCTAAAAATTCTTTCTTTAAAATAGAAAGTCCGATTACACCAATAAATAATTCTAGGGAAAGAAAAATATCCTCTGGAATCTCAAGAAGATTTCGGTAATTTTCCTTTGTCACTGACGGATAACGAATGTCTACCTGAATTAATTCCTTATTAGTATCATGAAGCCTTCCATCATGTAAATACTTCGAGAGGAAACTCCCAATATTCCCCATTGCTCCGAGTACAATTGTTTTCTTGGAAGAAAGCACCATTCCCTGTCCGTGTAAAATAGATTCAATCGCACTGAGTATAGAGTGGGCGACTTCTTTTGATTCTTCCACTATCTTATTCTTAGAAATCGCAATTGAATAGGCAACGTTTACTAAATTTCCATGCTTTGTTATTATAGAGGCTAATCTATCGTATCCGTTTCGTGTATGCTCCACACTACCTACAAGAATATTTTCCAAGAGTGTTTTAAAATTTTTCTCTTTCGGAATATTTTCTGTGACCTGATAGAGTGAGTATACTTCTTCTGTAGACTTATCTAAATGACAGTATTCATTTAAAACTGGTGCAAGATAACCACCGTCTTCCACAACCAAAACTTTCTTACCATCACGCACTGCCTTAGAAATAAAGAGTAAAAAGAAATAGCAGGAAAGGTATTTCATTGCATCTAAAAATCCTAATCTTTTTTCTAGCATAGATGCATGCAAAGTTTTATGCTCGGAAATATCGGTATAATACTTTGCAGGTGTAAAAAATTCGCGGTTATTATCTGTTATGTGCCGCATAAGTCCTGCCATAAAAAAATTCTTATCGGGAACATCTAAAAGCACGTCCAAGTAGGCAGAAGGAATTATGCCGGCATACTTTACAAACATTACATCGAGCGCGTCCACATTTAGTCTGCGAAATGCTTCAATTAATGCAATGATTTCAGAGGTGATATGATGAATTAAAAATATCCTTGTTCCCGAAAAATCTAATCCATGCTTGCTGGAATCAGATATTTTCTCAAGACGCGGCATTCGCTTTAAATAATAATCGAGAGTAAAACTCTTCTTATCCTGACCCAGGCTAAAATTTAAAACGCGGGTAAGACGTGTTAGATACAAGTTCACAAAAATAATTCCAAGCTCTAGTCGAATTGTTTCCCCGTCCTGCAAAAGTCTACATACAGCTTCATCTTCCAGACTCAAGAATATTTTTTTAAAGACTAATACCTGTTCTTCCTTGGTTAGATCTTGCACTAGCTCGGAAAAATTCCGATTCCAATAAAAATTTATCTGATCCACTTTTTCTAAATGTGTTTTGTGTAACTGTTCAAATAAAGAACTATAGGGAGCATTATCCTCTGAATAAGAAACAAGCCCTTTGTTAGAAGCAGTTAAAATTTTATCACTAATGGATTCAGATAGCTTAGTCGTGCCAGCTATATAAACGCGAGACTCTAAATCATCAACAACCAAACGTGTATCTAGATTATCCGCTACCGATTCGGATGCATTTTCAATTGTCAAACGCATAAAGAATTTTCCAGTGTAACGACTGTTTGCCACTCGCTCTAGGATAAACTGAAAGTTTTTTTTAGTGCCGGTAGAAAGTAAAAATGGAAATACTAACGCGCAAGACTCGACTGCTCTTGGATCTTCCCCATAAAATTCGGGATGAATTTTCTTTGCCCACTTAGGTCGTTGAAAGGTTCCAAAGATAGTTCTAAGTTGAGAATGAAATTCATCTTTATTAAATAAAACGTCATCTAAAATTCCAGACTTCGAATACACCTGAATAGCCACAATTTGCATTTCCAGAAGTTCTGGATTAATATTTGGATTTACTTTATAAGAAAAAGAAATATCTCCAAACTGAGATTGCATTTGATCGAGTATCTGATCTCCTAGAATTCTTGCAAGGACAGAAAGACCTGTAAAAAGTCTCAACTCTTCTAAATGAATTTTCCATCCATTCTCATCGTGCTCCAGCGGAAAACCAAGCGAAGTTTCAATTGATTTCATATATGCTCTACGACTACCTTTATTGCATTCGAATCTTTCGCTGTAGTAAATGCTTCATTCATCTTATCCGCAGAAAATACATGACTAATCATATTCGTAGAGAGACTGTCGGCTAATGCCTTGTTTTCTTCAAGTAAACGAATAGCCAGATGAAAATCTCCGCAGCGAGATGTTCTGATGCTCCCGCCGGCATTTACAAATTCTAATAGCGGATTACCAGCACTATCCCCTTTAAATAAAATTGCACCTCGAGGTCGAATGAGTGAATTCTCATGCATAGAATTTGGTCGAATCAAAGTATCAATTTCTGCTACAGTAGATGCAATCCCTAAATCAAAACGCGGAAGTCTATTTGCAAATTCTTCTGAATCTAAAATTTTCTCCGCAGAAATAGTATCCATCTCGTAGAGTTTCATTTCTTTGTTTTCTAAATTAATTGGCTTAGTAGAATAGACTCGGTCATTTTGATGAGATTCTTTTTCCCATCTAAATTCTAAATTTTCTTTTGTGAAAGGCAAAATAGAAAGTTCATCGACGACAAGCTCGGTTAATTTATGAAAGTCGCACATTACTTGTCCGTTCGTTGATTTAAGATGAACTTCTCGTTTTGCGAAACTAAGAGCTGACTTAAACCCTGCTTCTGTGCTAGTCGTATCATAGACTATATCGAAAGATTTTTTTAAAGAGTCTGGATTTACCTTTGTGAGATTAATACCATTATCCGCTCCAAGTTTTTGGGTTAAATCCAAAAGTTCTTCGTGTCTTGCAAGTGCTGTGATTGTAAAATCAATTCCAAAACTTTCTTTGTAAGCTTTGAGTGCTGCAATAAGTAAACTTCCAAGTCTTCTTGGTCCTAGAACTGCGACAGAATCACCCTTTTTTGGAGGAGATGCGATTACTGCTTGTAAGCCGGCAGCAAATGGCTCAATCATCACTGCTGTTCTATCGGAAATTTTTTCATAAGGAACAATCGCATTTTGTGGAGCGAGAATATATGGACCAAATCCACCGGGGAGTCTATCAATTCCTAGAACAAGTCTCGTCGGGCTATGTGTAGGAATACCGCAGAGACAAAACTGGTCTTGCACCAAATCTCCGCGAGCCGCAGGTGTATCATTGATCTCAACGACATAATGATGTTTGCCGTCGAGAGTCTCTGCAACAAGTTCGTGTCCCGTAATTTGCGGAAGTGGAAAGGGAAGAAATCTTCTGGCAATATCAGTTGAACATACCCCGCAAAGCTTAGTCTTTAACAACTCGTATCCGCTACCAAGCTTTAAATAGTCTGTGCCATTTCGTTTGATTTCCCAACCGGAATTTTTATCTCCTGAATATTCATATTCAGAATCTACGAACTTGTCGTCAGCAGTATATTCGAATGCGTTAAATTTTATATGCATATTTCACCTATTCTCTATCAGGTATAAAAGTATAATTGTTAAAACAAAAAAAGTAAAATTAAAAATAAATCCATTTTTAATCCGCGCTTGGTCTTCAGGATTTAATAAGTAAGCTGTAATGAATACAGAAAAAAATCCAGCCAGATGAGCCCAGTGCGCGACTAAGTCAGAAGAAAATGCCATCATAATATCAGTATATACCATCATCCAGGCGACTAGAAAAACAGGAAAGGGAAAATTATAACCAGCAATTCGATACGTAACAGGAGAAAGAAGTGCAGCAATTGCGGCTAATCCAGATATAGCTCCACTTGCCCCAACGGACGGAATTCTTCTTTCGCCAAGCATGAATCCCCGAATCACAGAATCTGCCATCATAGAAATGATTCCTGCCATAAGGTAGAATAACAGCCATTTGCCCTTGCCTACTTTTGCTTCCACCGCTCTACCCAAAAAAAACAAAAAAGCAATATTAGAAAGTAAATGTCCAACAGAAGAATGAAAGAGAGAAGATAAAAACCAATTGACTAAATTTAACTTACCCGGATAAGAATAGAAATAGTTTTGAATTGTAGAGTGAGGCACAGTTGCCAAAACAAAAAAATAAAACGCGGGCAAAAACAAAGTAACCGCAGCAGTGAGCGGGAATTCCCAGAATATTTTCCAGATAAGCAAAATTAGCCTCAGTAATCCTTTGTGCGTTTTTTTAGAGCAGAGAGATGGGAATTTTCATGCATACCCATCACCCAGATAAAATCGAAAATGTGCAAGTCGCCAAAGAAAGGATGCTCAATTTTATATTTCATCAATTCCTCTTTCGAGTATTTTAGCAGAGTTTCTTCTAACTTAGATTCTGCTTTGTTTAGAAGAGGTAGCAATTCTTCAAAGCTATATTTATTTAAAGGAGCGACAGCAGGAGGATTTTTTACGCCGGATGGTTTCATCAAAGTCACTTTAATCAGTCTATAATTTGGTTCGGTTGCGTATCCATTAAACAAAGCATTTCCTCTTCCTGTCATAAGAATCGAAACAGATCTTGCAATATTCCACTGCGTGATATAGAGATGCTCACCTACTTCCGAAATCGACCAGCGTCCTTCTTCGGGACTTTTTGTTATCTCGGATGCGGGAGTTTTTTTCAAACAAGCAATCACTTCTTGTCTAAAATTCTTCCACATAGAAAAGACTTCTTTAGAATCACTACATTCTTTTGGGTATTTAATATCCATAATCACTCCATAGTTATAACTCGGATTTTTCTGCCACAGAGACGCAGAGACACTGAGTTTTTTATTTCATTTTTATTTATTTTTAAAATCTAAGCCTTTATTTTTTGTATTTCCAATCAGTTTTTACAGCGCATTCAATTTTTGTTCACAATCCCTATCTTGAAACCACTGCATCGGCGCCTGCGGTGAGTTTATCGAATCCGTGCCTCAGTGGCAAATTCTTAATTTAAAGAGTATTATTCATTCTGTTTAATCGTTATTTTATCTTAGCTTAACTTTGTCACTTTTTCTTTTCAAAATAGGAATAAAAAGATTTTCATAATGCAGGCTGTATAAAAAGATTAGCCACAGAGTCATCGAGCCGTAGAAAAAACCAATTTCTATATGCCGCTGGGATAGTAAAAATTATTTTTAACATTTGCAATACTTATGAAATTAGAAATCCAAGATATACTGAATGCACTTGCTATAGTGACAGAAAAAACAGCGTGTAAAACATTCCCTGAATTTGGAAAAATGGATAAAAAGAAAGCAGATCACATCGCCGTTGAAGAAATGCGTTTAGAGCTTTCTAAATTACCATTTCAATCGAGAGTAATCATTGGCGAAGGCGAAAAAGACGATGCCCCGATGCTTTACGAGGACGAAATTTTAGGCAAGCCAGGATTTGCAATAGATATAGCTGTTGATCCTCTCGAATGCACGACGAACTTTTCTAAAGGTCTACCTAACTCTCTTTGCGTAATTGCATTTACCGAAAAAGATGGACTGCATAGAGTTCCGGGAACTTACATGGAACAATGGATAGCCTCACCGCAAATGAAATACCCTTTTCAACCGGAAGAAGGCGTTGAGAAAAATCTAGAGCGACTTGCCGAGTCTTTACAAAAAAAAATTTCTGATCTAATCATCGTTGTTCAGGACAGACCTAGACACAAGGAGTTAATC
>JANMOF010000151.1:0-18292 GCA_031368925.1 Leptospiraceae bacterium | reverse complement strand
GAAAATAGTGGCAATGACTGCAATGACATTCGGTTTTATTACCTGCGGTATATTAGCAATAGCTGTAACAGGAACGATCAATACTTTTTCTAGTGGACAAGCGGTAAGCCCTTCTTCTTTGAATACGAATTTTCAATCTATTAAGACTGCAATCGAGTCAATCCCCACTGAAAAATCATGGCGGCTAATCTACGAAAATAATATTACAGTAACCACTGGATCGGTCAATGTCACCGGCTTGGATGGAGATTCAGAAGTTGAGTATATGATCATTGCGAATTTTATAGGTGCTGCCGGGGCTACCGCAGCCGGTAATTATATGATGGAAATAAATAACGATGCTGTAGCCTGTAATTATAAATTTCATCATTATTATATTCATCATGGTGCTGCTGCATCTTCCATTTCATTTGGAGTGCCCACCTGTCCGGCTAATGCCGGTTTAGTGCTATCTGCAAGTGCTGCAACAGGATCAAACAATGGAGTCGCCTTTACGGGAAAAGTTTTCCTTCTGTCAAAGTCAGGAACGAAAAGAGTTGCGTTAGCAGAAGGCTCGAAAGCGTTAAGCACGTCTGATGCTTGGACTATGGCTGCTTTGCAGTGGTGGGAAGATACTTCTTCGAATATTACATCAATGCGTTTTTATTTTTCAAATGGAAACGGTATTGGTGCCGGTTCTCGAATAGAAGTCTGGGCGAGGAGATGAGGCTAATATGTATTATCTTAAGATGAGCAATCCAATGTCAGGATCGTCCAGTAATTTTTGTATGGATTCAAAATTAGAACGAAGAATTGCTTCAATTGTTTTGGTGGGGCAGTTGCCGCGCTTGATTAGAATAACTTTTGGCGGGAAACCAAGTCGTTCGTTTAAATCTGCGAAGTCTTCGTCTTTAGTAACGATTACTAAACTATTTTCTTTGGCAAATTCCCAAATCAAATCATCGAATTCTTCGAGAGCAAAGGAAAATACATGGCGTGAGTTTGGAAAAATATCTGCAAGTAAATTTGTCAGAATAGGAGATAGGTGTGCATCAAATAGGAGCATCAATTTAAGCTACAAGCATTTTCTTATTCCTGTCAGCAGCATAAGCAAGACAGGCAAACAAATCTTCTTTGGTGAGATAGGGAAAATCATTCAGAATTTCTTCGTGGGTCATTCCAGAAGCCATGTATTCGAGAACATCATAAACAGTGATTCGCATTCCACGGATACAAGGTTTGCCACTGCGCATTTTTGGGTTAAAGGTTATGAATTTTCTATAATCAATAGGTTCCATGTCACAAACGTAAATCTATTAAAACGAAAGTCAAGCAAAAACTACACAAAACGAACAGGGCTTTTTCGCTGTTGCGAATAGAAATTATTTAAAGAACAAAAAAGGAGAAACACAATGAAGAAAATAAAATTTTTAAAACATAGAGCAGGCGAATTGTTCAAGTCCTATGAACAAGACTTAGCAAAAGGTTTTCGTATCGGCATCGGATTCTTATTAGCAATCGGAACTGCCGGCTTACTAGCAGTATCCGTTACGGGGACGTTTAATACGTTTAGTAGTGGGGGTGTGATGAAGGCAGCGGATATTAATGCAAACTTTGCTAGCCTTAAAGCGGTTATTGAGGGTATGCCGAACTGGACAAGCAGTGGGGCTAATGCAGTGTTTAGCGGTGGGAATGTGACGGTTGGCGGGAAGGTAACAGGGAGTAATCTCGGACTATATTGCGGGAATACAAATTCTATTCCTAATGGAGGAAGTTTTACAAGTGGGCTTACTACGGGAAATATTATTTATAGCGGGCAAGGTGGGTACCCAGGAGCTAAAAAAGCATGCGAAACTGGTTGCAGCAATACGAATGCGCATATGTGTTCAGCACATGAGATTGCTATTAGTTTCCAAATGAATCTAGTGCCGGCTACGGTTATGTATTATTCAGGATCATCGAATGTAGTTGGTAGTGGTTCAGAGGAGTGTGGCGGTTGGACAGTCGGGACAGGTGCAGGTAATGGAACGTGTGTTTCAACTTCTCCTTTACGCGCAACGTATGGTGATTGTAGTATTGCAAGATTAGTTGCTTGCTGTCTATGACTAAGTTAGCCATTTTACTCGTTCGCTGGTATATGATAAGTAGCCGTTGTCGTCGTAGTGACCTAACCCCGGATATGTCAGAAGTTGTCTGGCTATACTGGGTTAGCCCCTTCCCTGAAGGGAAGGGGACTTTATCGGTCATACTATTCAAGAACTACGGTCTTGTCGAAAACGTCCCCTTGCCTTTAGGAAAGGGGCTACTTCGGAGTATTCGGCAACTTATTGAAGTATGGGGTTAGGTCTTCGGACAACATCTAAAAAGGAACACAAATGAAAAAACAGAGCATGATAACAGAACAGAAAGTCAACCCAGCGAAGGTTAAGTTTAGTAAGCGATTACGGTCACGCATGACCAAAGCGGAAGAAATACTTTGGCAGAGGTTAAGACGAAGTGAATTAGAAGGAGTTCATTTTAGAAGACAGCAAGTTTTGTTTGGATTCATTGCTGATTTCTATGCACACTCTAAAAGACTCGTGATTGAAGTAGACGGAGCGATTCATAACGAACGTGTGAAAGAAGATAAAAAACGTGAAACAGTTTTTCTTGACCATGGGATAACAGTCATTCGCTTCAAAAACGAGGAAGTGGAAACACAAATAGATAAAGTGTTACAAAAGATAAGAGAGAAAATAGGTGACGCTAATACAGTGAAGCCCCCTTCCCATTGAGGGAAGGGGATACTTCTGAATATTTGACAACATTTTTAAATACGGGGTTAGGTAAAGGAGAAACAATGAAACAAAAAAATCAAACAACACTACGCAAAATACTGATTATGTGTAGTTGGATATTTATGACTACATCGGTAAGTGCCGATATAGTCGAACTTAGAAATGGGAAATTGTATGAGAACGTAAAGGTTGCAATACTACGCAATGCGATATTATTTAATTGGGAGCAAAAGCCACTGAGTTTTAAAAAATCAGAGGTTAGGCGAATTAAACTTAGACCAGTATTATTAAAACAACCTACAAATGAATTGGAACGATTAGAATACGAAGCGGAAAGAATTCGGGTTGCGGAGGCTTTACAGTCTACTGCTGAATGGGAGATGAGTGCGAATTCAAAACCGGCACTTGCAATTTTACAACTCAGTGCAGGCGGAGGAGTGCAAGTGGGAGAAGTAGAGAGTGTAACCAATCTTATCCGCACAAGTCTAGTGAAGACTAAACTTTTTACCATCGTGGATATTTCTCTTGTAATGAAAGATTGTCCCAAAGATACAAAGGATTGTTCAAAGCATATCGCGGATAACGTAAAGGTAAATAAAATCATCACTGGTACAATTACCAAGCTCGGGAAGAAGTATCTAATCAATGGAAATGTATTAGATAGTAAGAAGAACACAATTGACTTTGCAGAAAAGGCTTCTGCTGATTCAACTGAAAAACTAGAAGAGGCTTCTGAGTATTTTGCGAAGAAGATTGCCGGTGGTATCATGGAGTATTGGGATGAAGCTGTCAGCGCAAAAGAGCAAGAAACCTACGCCAATGTTCAGTATGCCTGGCGATCTGCGTTAGTGCCAGGGCTTGGTCAATGGCAATATGGAAAAGACAAAGAGGATTCTTTTGCTCGTAAGAAAGGAATAGGTTTTGGAATTACAACATTTGTTCTATTGGCTAATCTCTATTATCAGGGGCAAAAGATGAATGATGCGAGAGCTTCTTATGAATCCACTCATAATTTATTTTTCCTTGCTCCCGCAGGTAGCAGTATTGACACAGCATTATTTATTGAGGATAATAATCGTTTTACGCAATACGAAAAGCAGGCTCAGATTGCAAAAGTATCTGCTGGTGTGCTAATTGGTTTTTATTTATTTAATATTGGGGATTCGCTATTGCAAGGTAAATTCTTATTTGGCGCAAAAAAACAGGCAAATGGCTTTTTCTTTTTTCCTTCCAAATCTTACGCTTATGGAATGAGAGAAGAAAATTATACAATCGGATTTCAATTTCAATTTTAAGGAGATTAAAATGAAATATCATAATCAAAAAAATCAAAAGAAGAATACTTTTACTTTCTTCTCCCAAATTCGTTTTATCGTAGATATGTTTGCGATACTTACTCTCGTATTCATGTTCAGCAATTGTAATTTTTTTACAAGTCCGGATAGAGGAACGAGTCCCTTTTTGAAATCACTTCTATCTATTGTTAGTTTGGATCGAACGCCGACGACTATCGTATCCGTGCTTCCTAAAGATAAATCGACAGGTAATTATTTGAATACGAATGTATTTATCGTATTCAATAGAGTTGTTGAAAAATTCGCTGTCAGTTCGAGCGATAGTCGAGAACTACAAGTGTTTAAAGTCTTTGTTTTATTAGCACTTCTCGACTGCCGCTCGAACTGACATTGTTCATCATTATTAATTTTTCAACAACTCTAATAAAAGTATTAGTGGTTTTAATTCTTCTAATTTTACTGTTAGCTCTGATGGAGGAACTACAGCACATCCAGGTCGTGTTGAAATTTCGGATAAGGTGTTAGTCTTTTACCCCGGTCAGAATTTTACGGCTAATGCTACTTATACGATAACCGTTATGGCTGCTGGCGGATTAAGTGCAGAGACTAAGTATACTTTTAGCACTGGCACGGTAGCGGATAATACCGCTCCTTTTATTTCGAGCAAAAATCCTACTTCGGGTGATACGAATATGCCAATCAATAGCACTATTAGTGCAACGTTTAACGAGATATTAGATCCTAGCACTGTGAACTCTACAACACTAACTATCTCAAATAGTATTGCTGGAACCCTCACTCTTACCGATCAAACGTTAGCCTTTAACCCTACAGCAAATCTACCGATTAACACTACGTTAACCGTTACAATAAAAGCCGGTATTAAAGATTTAGCGGGTAATACGATTTCTGCGCCGTATTCCTGGACGTTTACTACAGGTTCGAGTGTAGCAAGCACCTGTGTTTATGATATAAGCATTTTTGATACTTGTTTATATGAATAAAAGGAGATAACTATGAAAGGAATAAAAATTTTACAACAAAAGTTGCGTAACGGTTTAATGTTATTTTTACAAGACATCACAAAGGGGTTTCGTATTGGAATAGGAATTGTCCTTGCTCTCGCTACTGCCGGCATATTCGCAGTAGCCGTTACAGGGACGTTTAATACTTTTAGTAGTGGGAGTGTTATGAAGTCTGCGGATATCAATGCGAACTTTGCTAGTCTCAAGACGGCTATTGAAGGTATACCGACACAGAAGGCAATGCGGTTAATTTATGAAACGGATGTGACGAGTGCAACGACGAGTGTTAATATTACTGGGTTGGATGGGGATAATGATTTAGATTACATCGTAATTACACGAATAGTAAATGGAAATCCTAATATGGATTACTTTCTTCAATTGAATTCAGATACAAATTCTGGTAATTATGGTAAACGAGCAATGGCTCATACCGATGGGACTGCGTATATTAATAATTTTTCGAATTCAGAGATGGGATTATATGCAGGTGGTCACGGTTCTGCAGGTTCAAACGGAATTAGTTTTTCCAAATTAGAAATTTATGCAAAATCTGGAACGATGAGATTTTCTATATATAGAAGTGGGCATTTTACATCAACGACTTCTTGGAGTAATCATGCTGGGTATGGATGGTGGACGAATACGGCTTCCAATATTACATCTATGACTCTAACAACTAACGTTGCGAATGCTATCGGCGCAGGCTCTCATATCGAAGTCTGGGCGAGGAGATAGTTTTAAGTGGGGATTATGCGTGTTTGTCGGAAGACCTAACCCCGGATATTTCAAGAGTTGTCTGACTGTACTGGATTAGCCCCTTCCCTCGCCAAGAGGCAATTCGCTTCGCAGGGCAGGGGACTTTTTAGTGTAGATAGTGCAAGGTAAGTATTTAGGATATAGTCCCCTGCCCTTTTAGGGAAGGGGCTAATTCGGAGTATCTGGCAACTTATTGAAGTGTGGGGTTAGGTCAAAGTCCGACAACTACTAAAAGTAACCCAAACAAAAAACAAAGCCAGATAATTGAAAGTAATTCAGCAACAGGTATGACAAAAAATTCATTGACAAAAATAATTAATGAGTCTAAATTATATCTATGACAACTTTGCAATTGATTGAAAATAAAGTCCCTGAGCTTACACAAAATGAACTTCTGATTTTGTTAGAAAGAGTTGTACATTCCTTGAAGACATATTCAGTGCCACCGGAAGAATTTTATCCGTCAGGAGTTAATAAAAATATTGATAAATCTATTCCTCAATTTCCTCTAAAAATTTACAATTATGAAGTAACGACAAAAAGTAAATTCTCTAGAGAAGAGATTTATGCCGATTAACCCAAGCGATTTACCTACAAATAGTAAAATACTTTTAGATACAAATAGTCTTATTTATCTTAAATTTTCTTCTCTTGGTTTTCATCAAAGTACTAAATCAATTTTTATTAATCTTACTGAGCGTAACAATACATTTCATATTTCAAATCAAATTCTAAGAGAGTATATAGCAAGTTGCACAAGAGAAAAATTACATAAGTCTTACGAAGAAGTAATTTTTGACTGCGAGGAATTTACGCAAGCTTTCGAAGTCTTTGAAGATACTAAACAAGTATCTATTAGCCTCTTGGAGCTATGTAAAAAATATCAAATTAATGGTAAACAAGTTCATGATGCAAATATCGCTGCAACAATGTTAGCCAATTCAATTCCCTATATTTTAACTGCTAATGTAACTGATTTTAAACGTTTTAGTGATTTAATAAAAATCATTCCTATTACAGAGGAGAACAACTAAAAAATCCCCTTTCCGAGCTTTCCCCTTTTCTAAAGGGGTTAGGGGATTTTTCGGAGAGGGGATAAGTCAGAGTAGTCTCTATATGTATAGAAGTATGGGGAGAGGTAAATCTACTTTATCTTAGCCGCGTCTTCTTCGAACTGTTTTGCGCGTGCGTAGGATTCAGCGTCTTCTTCACCAAGCATTTTAGTTCTAAGTTCTTTTAGCTTTTGTGCTTTGTCTTTATCGGAGATTCCATTGTTGGAAGATAAAAATTCTTGTTCCGCTTTTTCGTAGTCAGAGATTTTTTTGTTTTGAGCGGCTAGTTCTTTATTAGCTGCTGCAATTCGCTCTGCACCGTCTTTTCCGAAATATTTCGTTTGTAGGGATGCGAGTTTCTTTTCTTTTTCTTCTCCACTAAGACCTGCGAGTTCTTTTTCTCGGAGGCTAATCTCTGTTTGGTAGTGGTCAAAGGAATCTTCACGACTACTTACAGAATCTAAATAAGATCCGTAGGTTTTTTTACGGAGTTCTTCGTATTTTTTTACTCTCTCATTTGAATCCATATTCTTTGAAGATTCTATGAAGTTTTTTGCTGCCGGGATGAAAGATACTTGTGACTCTTCCATTCCGAAAAATAAGTCTGCTTTTTCATCGCCCACGATACTTCTGCGTCTTTGTTTTAGAATTTCGTATCTCTCTTGAAAGCTTATATTTGAAGGGAATTCCATTTTTCTAGCTTCATCTTCGTATTGAAAATAAGCTTTGAATAGTTCTTTCATTTTTTCTTTGTCAGGGCTAGAAAATTTGGTATCTAAAAATTTATAAATAGTTTCATCACATTGAATTGGAGTATAATCAGCCGGACATTTTCTTCTGAGTGCCCATACTTCCCATGTGAAATTTACCTTTCCGGATTTTAAATCTGCGATTAATTCTAAGTAGCCTTTCTTTTCAGTTCCTTGAAAGGGGGATAGAGCTTCATCCCATAGACCAGTAGTGTCTCCCATTGGGGAAAGAGTTTCATTAGCCGCATGCGGTTTCCCGTCTTGCATTTCTTCGCCTGAGTTAGAAGAAGATTTCTTTTTACTTGAACCACTTCCTCCAAAAACTAAGTAGGAGATAACGAGAACAAGTGCTATAATAATAATTCCGATAGATATTCTTTTATCCATAATTTTATCCTGATAGAAAAATTTAGTAAGTTATGAGAGTTTGATTTAAGCTTGGTAGATTTTCCAGAATTTAAAAATCATAAATTCTATGAATCTAATTTAGAAGATTGTCAACTGAGAGATAATCATAGATTACCGCTCAGTTGTTTTTTTTATTCGACGCCCGTGTCTGTCTTTCTATATGTAGAGACAGGTCTCAGACCTGTCTCTACTACTTGTTACAAATCTGTCTCTGTTTATTACAGTCCTGCTTTTGCAGTTTGTGCAATACCTAAATACCAACCAGTTACATCAAAGAAGTTTTGACCACTCCATTCAAGATTAGTAGCTTGCAGGTGATCTATACCTGTAGCATACCATTTTGCAGAAGCAGAACCTTTAAATGTTCCCCATTTTTGTGACTCAAAAGGAACCACTCCGTCATTAGATCCTCCAAGACCATACCATAGACCACCTGCCCAAGTAATTGGGTGAGTAGGAGCCATAAGTATGTGTTGAATTGGATCTGCCCAAGCCATTGCGTTTGCATAAGAATAGTATTTCATTCCAGAAACGTTAGGCGTAGCAGCATTGAACGAATTCACTGTGCTAACAGCGAGTGATTTTCCCATAGCGATCACGTCCATTGGTTTTTTTCCATAAAATAGTTGAGAGAACAAACCCAATGCAGAATTAGCAAAAGGTTGTAACCAACTAGGAATAATACCAAGAACGATATCAGCTAATGGAGCTCCTTTATGAACAGCATCAACAGTGCTAACAGTTGCTACTTTGGTCTTGAAACCTAAAGCAGTATTAGAAGCCATGTAACGAACTACAAGTCCGCCTTGAGAGTGACCAATTAAATGTACTTTTGTACAGCTATTTGCCGCCATCCATGGAACTAACGCATCTCTTGTTAGTGTTGATCTAACTGCGATACTGTTAAGTGGAGAACTTCCAGGTGTTGTTACTTTTGCCCCTTGAGAACGAAGGTAACCGTCAAGACCACCCCAGTATTTTACGAGACCACCTGCTAGACCCTGTCTGTCATCAAATCCAAGAATACCGTGGACAAGTGCAATACAAGTTCCGTCAAGAGGACCAGCAAAGAGACCGACTGGAAGAGAGAAGAAGAGGGTGAAGATTAGTGTGAGAAATTTAGCTTTCATAGTTTTTTCCTTTTTCAATTTGTTATTTACAACTCTTACTTTTTTATTTATCAAATTTTTTAACGTCAACAAATTTTTTTTAATAAGATATTTTTTTTTAAATTTAATTTAGTTCATTGGGTAAACCATAGTTGATTTTAATCAGTAATTTATTGATTAGAATGAAATATTGCAAAATTCATTTCTCTGAACGGAGAATGCGTCTTATCCTCTCACCTAACAAGGATTAACTTCTATTTTTTTTAAAGCGGGTATCGCTAATGATTTAAGGGTAAGGCGCTGGGGAATTTTAGAGAGGGGAATTATTTTGTAGGAGTAGAGACAGCAACATGGAGGTAGAGACAGCAACATGGAGGTAGAGACAGGTCTCAGACCTGTCTCTACTAGAAATATTGATTTATATTTTCATTTAACAGCGATTAAAGTCCTGCTTTTGCAGTTTGTGCGATGCCTAGATACCAACCGGTTACGTCAAAGTAGTTTTGTCCGCTCCATTCCAAGTTTGTTGCTTGTAGGTGATCAATACCTGTTGCATACCAATAAGAAGAAGCAGAGCCTTTAAATGTTCCCCATTTTTGTGACTCAAAAGGAACCACCCCGTCATTAGACCCGCCAAGACCATACCATAGACCACCTGCCCAAGTAATTGGATGAGTAGGTGCCATAAGGATGTGCTGAATTGGATCTGCCCAAGCCATTGCGTTTGCATAAGAATAATACTTCATTCCAGAAACGTTAGGCGTAGCAGCATTGAACGAATTCACAGTACTTACAGCGAGTGATTTTCCCATAGCAATTACATCCATTGGAGCCTTTCCATAAAAAAGTTGTGCGAGTAAACCGAGTGCAGAATTAGCAAAAGGTTGCATCCAGCTCGGAATAACGGCTAACACTATGTCGGCGAGAGGTGCCCCTTTATGAACTGCATCAACTGTGCTTATAGTAGCTACTTTAGAAGTAAAACCTAAAGTAGAATTAGATGCCAAGTAACGAACCACAAGTCCCCCTTGAGAGTGACCGATTAAATGTACTTTAGTACAGCTATTAGCCGCCATCCAAGGAACGAGTGCATCTCTTGTTAAAGTTGCTCTAGTTGCAATGCTATTAATCGGAGAACTTCCAGGTGTTGTTACTTTTGCCCCTTGTCCACGAAGATAACCATCTAGTCCACCCCAGTATTTTACGAGTCCACCGGCTAATCCTTGTGTGTCGTCAAATCCAAGAATACCGTGGACAAGTGCGATACAAGTTCCATCGAGGGGACCAGCAAAAAGACCGACTGGAAGAGAGAAGAATAGCGTGAAGATAATGGTGAGAAATTTAGCTTTCATAGTTTTTTCCTTTCATTCAAAAATTTATAGTTTTATTTTCTAAATTGAAAAAAAGGAAAAGTCAATATAAAAAAAATCTCTACCTATTCTTGATTATTTGTAAATGATGTTAAGTGTTAGGCGAATACTCAATTTTTAATCAGTAAATTAAGACTCGAAATGAATTGTGTTAACGCTTACTATTTATCAATGCGGCTAATTTTGAATATCCCAATGGAAAATTTTTTTATTGCAAAATTCAATTCGCCCTTCGGTCAATGTTGTCAAGTTAAGAAGAAAAAGGAATTTCACGCAAAGCCATTATTGAGTGACCAACGGAAACGAAATTGAGTTTCGAGACGCGAAGGTATTATTGAATCTTACGAATTGTATGATTCCCACTATCAACAACGTAGAGGTTTACTCCGTCTGAGACGATTCCTTTTGCATTTTTGAATTGTCCTGTGTTAGAGGCGGCAGAATTCGTATACCCAGGAGCACCAGTTCCAGAGAGGGTAGAGACAGTTGCCGTTGAAATTATTATTTTACGAACAACATCGTTTCCAGATTCACAAATGTAAAGATTGGTTCCGTCAGTTACTAAGTTTTCAGGATTACTAAATCTTGCAGCAACTCCGACTGCATCCACATAACCAGAGGAGCTACCGGCAAATACAGAGGGAACCCAAGTCGTAGTTGGAATTTTTAAAATTTGATCCGATGATTTATCGGCAAGATAGATGTCAGTGCCTACAAGAGTCATCCCTGTTGGAGAATTTAGACCTGCGCTTACTACTGTTGTGACTACATTTGTGGCTAGGTCAATTTGTCTAATAGCATTACCTGTATTATCCGCTACATAGAGATTATTATTCAGAATAACCATTCCCTTGGGATCTTGAAAGTTATTATCGTTACTTACAACAGTCGTTACTGCGCCTGTTCCAATTACAATCTTTCGAATTGCTTTGTTATTCTTATCTGCAACATAGATATTGGTTCCATCTGTAGTGAGATAATTCGGATTTTCAAAGGAAGCACCTGTTCCAATTCCATCCATTAACGCCTGTGTCCCGTTCCCAGCAAACGTTGTAGTTGCCCCTGTAGCTATTACAACTTTTCTGATCACGTCATTGCTCTTATCTGCAATGTAAAAATTGATTCCATCAGTAACAATTCCTTCTGGATTTTTAAATTTCACCAGTGTTGGATCGGTAGAATCTACATATCCACTACCTCCTGCTGCACAACCAGTATTAGCCGCACATGGGGAGCCAGTAAAAGTGGTAACTCCTCCAGTTAGAGTTAAGGCATTTAGAATTGTTCCATTTGAAAGAGTGCCATTTGAATTACCAGTATTGTTACAAATAACCGTGATGTTACTGATGTTCGCTTTTTTTATTGTTCCGCTTGCATTTGTTAATGCGCAGGACTGGCTGGATGGTTGTTGTAGAATTGAAACAGAATAACTTGTATTATCTGCTAATGTAGTTGTAAATATAAAATTTCCATCTGCTGAAATCGAAAGATTGTCTTTGGAATTATTTTGCAGAATAATCGAACTCGTTAAGTTTGTTATAATGCCACCAACAGAATACTCAGTGCTACTAGTCGTGCTTATCGTGTTAGAGATACTAGCATTTGCTAATAAGCTAAACACCGCTTTTAAGCCGGCTTTTTTGGAAGGAGTGCATTCAAATAAAAAATTACTGATTAGAAACAAGAGGATGATCTTTGGAAGTAGTGATGATTCCTTTTTTTTATTTTCCATTGTATTATTCACTCTGTTTTTTTTTCTCAATGTTATATGACTCTACTTGTAATAAACAAATGAAATTTTTATATTTTTAATTTTTCAAACTAAACGAAAAAGAATCCTATTTTTAAAAAATAGAAATGAGTTATTTACATTCACGCGGGAAGTTACTTTCAATATTTGGTAGATACACTTGTTATTGCGATAGGAAATTGGAGTAAAATGCTTTTCAAGTTTTAAGCTGATAAGAAAATGTAACGATGAAACAAATTAGCTATTTTATTTCCTTTTTATTTGCTTATTTTTTATATCTCCCATTTAAATTTTTACCTTATAAAGTCTGTCTTGCATATGGTGTAGGAATTACTCGTGTATTATTCCCCCTTGCCCGTAAGCATCGAAAGATTGCATACGAAAATATTTCCTATGCATTTCCAAATCTAAATCACGAAGAAAAATTAAAGCTTGTAAAAAAGCACTTTGAACATCTAGGGCGGTTACTCGCGGGAACCCTCTATGCCTCCCGTATGGATCGCGAGTGGATGGATAAATACTTAGTCTATGATCCTGCCTCTCTTAAATTAGAGCAGGATACGAACAAGGAAGGAATTGGAGTAGTGTTAGTATCCGGTCACTTAGGAACCTGGGAAATACTTGTCCAGTTCATGGGACTTAGAATGAAGGGAGCGGGAATTTATAAAAAAATCCGAAACCCATATGTAGATAAGTGGGTGAAATCGCTCAGAGAGAATAACGGTATTTTGCTTGTGACGACAGATGAATCCAGTAGAGTCATGAAACTTTTAAAAGATGGCTACTGGATTGGATTTGGCTCTGATCAAAATGCAGGTAAGGCAGGAATCTTTGTAAATTTCTTTAACCGTCCTGCTTCTACTTACCAGGGACCTGCACTCATGGCATACCTAACTGGCGCAAAATTACTATTATACTCAGTAGTCTGCGGAGAAGAAGGAAAAGTAATTGTGCGAGTAACTGATATGGGTATCATCGACAAAAAGAAATTTCCATCAAGAGATGCGGCTGTTCGCCATTATACGGAAACATGGACAAGGCTACTCGAAGAAGAAGTCAAATTATTTCCAGAACAATACTTCTGGGTTCACAGGAGATGGCGCACCAAGCCGGGAGACTTTCCAGGACAAGTTTAAATTATATTTTAAAAGCATATCCAAGCCAGAGGTTAAACTGGAATATCCCCTCATTGGGATTTCCATTTTTAAGATAACTATCTATTAAATATAGGCTGGTCGGGCTGTAGTAATTATTTGAAATAAAATTTCTTTCGTCTACATTGGTATAAGATTTTTTAGTCGCATGAATCGGTGATAATGCGCTTGCTTCGAGATTTAAAAGTAAACCAAAATCAAAAATCCATTGTAGACCAACTCCATACTTTGCATACCAGTAGGGGTTAATCGTTGTTGTATTCGTAATTGCCTCAGAGGTTGGAAGTTGACCGTTTGGATTGCGGGTTAATAGAAGTGTATTTCTTGTTACCCCGCTGTCTAGATATTTTCCCGCTCCGAGTATTAGGTATACAGGTCCTTCTGAAAATAAAAAATATTTTCCAAATACTTCGAATCCCCGTCGATTGTAAAAATTCTCTTCTCTAAAATAAGTATTTCCCATCATCTTTATATCATCTGATTCTCTAAAAAACTTTTTATAAAACTGAGTGCCAATAGAAAACTGAGAATTCACATTGTATTCCGCTCGAATTTCTGCACTCCCATTGGAGGTGAGGCTAACCATCCATTTTCTCTCTTCTCGCAGTCTGCCTTGGTTTGAGTCTTGTGATTTTTTTTCTGGCTCTGGGAATTCAGGCTTTTCCGATTTAGGTTCATCTGAAGTTTTAGCTTCCGATTGCACTTCTGTATTTTCCTGCGCGTGAATAAAACTGATAGAATAAAGTAAAAGTAGAACTAGAAATAAATTTTTCATTTTACCAAAATAATAAATCTATAATTGTAGGGAAAGTCTTTTACTAACTCACGTTGAAACACTTGACAGTTGTCTTATCTCCGGAAATTCTAAGTTATGCTCCGAAAAAATCTTTCTCTCTTAATAGCCAACTACTTTCGCCTTCATCTCAAAGAATAGTTGAATAAGAGCGAATCCTTATTAAATCATATTACACTCGAAGGAATTCCTTTTCGTGACTTGACAGAAAAAATGATAGAAGATTTAGAAATAGATTTTACCCGATTCAGTCGCCGAGGAGCTAAAGGCAAATGGGATGGCTTCTCCTATTCACTTGGACTCCGCAACTGTATTATTTACTGATTTTTCAGGTTTTACAAAAATTGCAACCAATATGAATCCACAGAATTTGATTCATGAACTAGCTATTTGCTTGAGGGATAGTGTGAAATTAACTCGACTGTGGAGCAGAATTGATTTGATTAAAGTTAGGATTCTGAATGCATTGGTAAACACCTCCTTGCAGTTCAAGTTGCGGTTTATGTTGCAGTCTATGTTTAGAAAAAAAATTTTATAGAGTATAGGGGAACTGATAGTTGAACTGCAATATGAACTGCAACTTGGTGTAAGCTTATCATGAATTTTTCAACAACTCTAATTTTGAATTATTACTTTGAATTTTGAATCCTATTGACAATTTATAAAGCCAATTCATTCTTGGAATCTATAGGAATATCCACATTACAAAAAGCTTTTAATTTTGTGGGATAGAAGGAAAAAGAATTATGAGAGAAGTTGAATGCAAATTACTAGAAAGATAAAATTTGGGTGTTGCGTGAATCTATCATAACGTTACCCACAAATATTAGAAACTGATTACCAGGCGAAGGCGAAGGTCGCGAATACATGGAGCGAAGGGCGCAATGAACTCCGATAAAAAAACGATAAAAAATGAACTGGATTCAAACTATATTATGAATATTTAAAACCTATGGTATCTTTTATCGGTGTCCATCGTCTTAATCGGTGGTAATCTTTGAATATTTCACTTAGTATAAAAAGAACTTGCCTTTGGATATTTCCATTTTATGATATGAATTATGATAAATATTAGAAAAGAAAAAGGGAGACAGCGATGAAATCATTAACAATCAATATTCCTACTTCAATGGAAGCAATGCTAACTAAATTTGTTTCTGCTGGTTATTTTAAAACAGAAGAAGATATTTTCATCATAGCCCTCTCGGATTTTATTCGAAGAAATCAAATTGAACTTATGGAATACTTTGTAGCCGAAGACATTAAATGGGCATTCCAGAAAAAAGATAACTGAAGTTGAAAATAATTGTAAGTGATTCCGGTCCGATTATTCATCTATATGAGGCTAATTTACTTTATCTACTCCAGACGATCGGAAAAATTTATGTTCCATATAAAGTTTTAAATGAAATTGAATCTTATCTTTCCATTAAATTAACTGAAAAATTCGAATACTTGGAAGTGTTATCACTTACAGAGGAAGAAATAGGTGAAAAACAAAAATTAGTACATTTGAATTTACTCCAGAAGGCGAATCGGAAGCGATAATTTTAGCAAAAAGAATAAGTGCAGATTGGTTCATTACAGATGATACTGCTGCGAGGATTACGGCTTCGCTTATGCAACTAGAAGTTCATGGCTCTATTGGCATCATTCTTTGGAATGTGGCTAATAAGAAAATACAACCAAAAGAAGGAATAGATGCGTTATATAGAATAAGAAAAACATCCCTTTGGTTATCTAATCGAATGTTTCAAGATTCAATCAAAGCTATCGAAAACTTCATGACTTCCTAAAACTGGAAAATATTTCTAACCCCACCAAACTTATTCTTTTAAATCTCCCTTGGCTTTTGAAAGATAGCCCTATTAAATCTCTAACTTATGTCCTAGCCATATTACCCTACTCAGTCTAACGCTCGATACCAAGCACCGCCCGCTATCGGCGCAAGAAGCGCAAACTAGCGATAAGCCGATACTGCGTTTCGAAACAGGAATGCAGACGGCAATGATACGCAGAATCGCAACCGACGCGAAACAAACCATTCTAGCGACAGCATCGGAGGATAAGACAGTGCGGATATGGTCACTTCGACTTCGCTCAGTGACCGAACTTAATTCAACTAAACTACTCCGCGTTATCCGCCCACCGATTGGAGAAGGCAACGAAGGAAATTTTACCCCGTTTAGTTCAAAATACCTTTCTATGAATATGGAGACATCCATTTTTGCTTAAAGATTTTAATTTGTGGGATAGAAAGAAAAGAATTATGAGAGAAGTTGAATGCAGATAGCTTTAGCGAGCCGTCAGGCGCTAGAAAGAAAATTCTAGAAAGCTCTTTTTTCTTAATCATATTTCTTTCTGCGCAAGTCTTTTATTCTCTTTGGATTTTGGCGAATGTGAATTAATTTTAGGATTACGATTTGGTTCTTCTGTGATTTGAAAATAATTTTCCAGAATTTCATAAATGTTGCGTATCTATATATTTGTAGTTTAGAATTTAATTTAGGCTCTGCAGGGTAGTGCTGCGGATTACGTGCGATATCCCTTAATTTCTTAGCTAGTTCATCGATAAAGCGTTCTGCGTAATCAGGAATCTTTTCATAAAGAAATTCTAAATTCTCCTTAACTGAGTTTTTAAATACAGATGTTACAATTACTTTTTTTTCTTTGTCTTTTTTTTCCAAGTTTTCAATTCCTTTAAAAAATCTGACAAAGAAACAGAATCGCCACTAAATTCAGCTTCATAAATACTTTTTCGATATTCGAGTAAGGTCATGTTATATTCAGGTAGAAATTCATTTAATTCTTTTTTGCTGCTATGAAACTGCTTATTCCACTCAGCGAAGGTAGGTTGACTTTTCTTTACTTGTTTTTGTTCAGGAGAAATTTTGGTTAGAAAGGTTTCTAATTTAACTAGCGAATCCATGCTACGGAGTTGGAGAATGGATTCAATTAAATCGACTTTTTTATGTTCAAGTGTTACCGTAATATTTCTTTCCATTTGCTCCAGAATATTGCAACTATTTAATCAATGCAAGAACATTTCATTTCTTAATTTCCAAAATCCATCTTTAAAAAAACATTTCAAAGCATGAAAGCATTTGAACTCCAAAATGATTTCGGATTAGAAAATCTAAAACTGACCGAAAGATCCGAACCAAAAATCCTCAATCCGATTTTGCGTTGAGCTTTTAATTTGCTGGATAGAAAGAAAAAGAATTATGAGAGAAGTTGAATGCAAATAGCGTTAGCGAGCCGACAGGCGCTAGAAAGAAAAATAACGCGGTTGGTGTGTTGTGGTATATTGTTATTTGCCGTATGCAAAGACGTAGAGACAGGTCTCAGACAGCGGTAGCGTGTCTCTACTACTATTAAATCACTCTTCTTCTCTGTGTCTCCGTGGCAAAATCAATACGTAATATTACTAATCGTAATCGTTCCATAGGTGTAAACCGGCATACTTGGAATATTCACAGTCGTATCCCAGTTGGTGATGTGATAATGAAAAGTTCCATTGGGAAAATCTTTTGTAGAGTGTGAATGACCATAAGTATTCGCATTTAGTTTTGGGTATTGGTTGGTTGACCCTGTTGTAGTGCTTGTGCTTGGAGTAGTTCCGTCCTCTTCTTTTGAACCGTAAATCGGGTAGCCATCTGACATGATTCCAATCAGTTTTGTTTCGTAGTCTGTGATATACTTTGGAAGTGCGTGGTAGTGGTATCTTTTGGAGCCACCGTCTGGATGTCCCTGGGCGGAATCGAATGTGCTAAGCTCGGAACTTAAACTATTTCCAGGGCTTGCTTGTCCGAAAAATAAAACAACACCGTTAGTCGCCACACCAGCCGCTACGCCTGGAACAGACGCAGAGCCGCCGGAGGCAACTGTAGGTGTAACCAGAATTTTAAATTTATAACTCTGTGCTGTAAAGCTAGTGATTAATTGGGTGTTGCCGGAAGGCATTGCTTCATAGTTTGGACTACTGCATAAAAAGTGGACATTGAATTTAGGCTGCCTTTTCATATTGTATTCTAAAATTGACTGGGCTTGTAAAGCCTAAAGTCGAGTGAAA
>JANMOF010000148.1:0-60823 GCA_031368925.1 Leptospiraceae bacterium | reverse complement strand
TTTCACTCGACTTTAGGCTTTACAAGCCCAGTCAATTTTAGAATACAATATGAAAAGGCAGCCTAAATTCAATGTCCACTTTTTATGCAGTAGTCCAGTTGTTGCTACAGTTTTATACTATACGATGACTATTGCAATTGGTGCTTTATTTGGTCAGCTCGCAAAGGCGATTGGCAGAAACGCTGGCGGACATTTGGATCCCGGTAATAGAGGTTTTAAGTATAATAAGAAATCAGCCTATCGTGGAGAGGATGCAGATTATTACCATTCTCTTTCAAAGTTTCATGGAGAAGTCCTTGGAGGGAAATCCTTCTACTTCATTGATAATGTATTAACTCCAATAGTTATAAATCGTTTAGGATCCGCTATTGGTTCTGAACTCGCGAACCCACAGCCTCATAATTTTGGTAACTACCAATGAAAAATAGTTTATATAACAGTAAAGCCTTATCTTTATTACTCTTTTTATTAACCTGTGATAACCTATTTGCCTTCAACGAAGTAGTCTCAATGTGTCAGTTACAGCAGAGAATAGATACTGCTATCGCGCGAGAAAATCAAAAAGAAATTTGTAAAGAAAGTAGCGAGAAAATCGCAGAATTGCTGAAAAGTAATAATGCATACATCTATCTGAAAATACCGGAGTTAGGCGAAGAATACCTAGATTACAAATATAGAGATTCGGACTATGATTCTGGAAATGGAAAAAGAAAAGAGCGAGCCATACCTATTAATATTGAATTTAATGGTCATTTTCTAAATCCAAGAAAAGAAGATAAAACTAAATATTTAGTAAGTTCTAGAATAAAGGAAAGAATTATTTCTGAAAATAATTTCATTACGAGAAGAAATTGTACGTTCATGGCTTTAGGCTCAGAGTATTTATTCCCAGTGCCTGCGGAGGAAGGGGTATTAAGTGTTATTTTGTATTTCGACTACATAAAGGATTTGGTATATTATAGCGAATTTCGTTCGAGTAAAGCCTGGAGTGGTCCAGAAAAATATTTTGACCAGTTCATTCACCGTGGCTTAACAACAGAAGTCAACTTCAAGCCGGAAAAATTTTACCAGATAGAAATTAAAACTAATCCAACGTCAGCCCTTCCTCGTGGATCTTACAATGCAACGACGCGAAATACTTTTGAAACCATGCACACCGTCCCCGGCTTCACAATCACCCTAAAAGAACTACCGCCTAATACCAAGTTTGCGTTCGATGGGAAAGATGATGTCGGCAAGACGTATGAACAGGTAAAGAAAGAATTTATTTTATATGATCACGATGCAGAAAAAACCAAGGAGTAACACATGAACCCATTTTACAAAACAACAATAAACCTAATAATTCTAGCAAGCCTAGTAGCCTGCACAAAGTCATCCAATAGTAAAGACAAAAACATATTAGTCGCAGGACTTTTATTTCTACAAAGTAGAACAACAACGAGCACAGGCATAGGCGGACCTACTGCAACAAGAGTCTATGGACAAGCGGGAAGTTTTACAACGCTTACTTCCAATAAGGGCGGAATCTCTGCGGATAGTTTGAATACTCCAGAAGGAGTTACTATTGATTCAAACGGAAATTTGTATATTGCAGATATATCTAATAATCGAGTATTGTATTATCCTGCCGGAACCACGACAGCGACAAGAGTTTATGGACAAGCTGGAAGTTTTACAACTAATACAGGAAGTTCGGGAACGGTTTCTGCGTCAACGCTAGCTAGTCCTAAAGGTGTACTTATAGATAGCAGCGGTGGTGTTTATATATCCAATAGTGGTCGAGTTTTATATTATCCATCTGGGACTACAACGGCTACAGTAGTCTACGGACAACAAGGTAGTTTTACAACTAATACATCTAATATTGCAGGAGTAACGGCTAATAGCTTACTCGGACCAACTGGCTTAGCTTTAGATTCAAGTAATGGATTGTATGTTGCTGATTCCGGCAATAATCGTGTGCTGTATTTTCCATCTGGCACCACGACGCCAACACGAGTCTATGGACAGTTGGGAAGTTTTACTAATAGTATTGTAGACCCACGAAATGTAACTGCGGATACACTGAATAATCCGACAGGATTAGCACTGGATAAAAATAACGGCTTATATATTGCTGATTCTTCAAATAACCGTGTTCTATATTTTCCATCTGGAACCATTGTGCCTACAAAGGTCTATGGACAGTCTGATTTCACTTCTAGTTCTACACTAACTACATCTGCATCAAGTTTTGGTGGAGCGCAGTATATTACTATAGATTCTACTGGAGGTCTTTATGTGTCTTGTGACAATCGAGTTGCTTATTTTCCCACAGGAACATCTGTTGCCACTAAGGTCTATGGGCAAGGCGGAAGTTTTATCTCCAATACTGGAAATAAAGGTGGGATTTCAGCTAACAGTTTGAATACACCTAAAGGAATTGCATTAGATGCAAGTGAACGCTTATACATTGTAGATACTAGCAACAGTAGAGTATTATATTACTAAACCCAAATGATAAAAAGAATCCTTTTACTACTGCTTTTCGTTCAACCCATGTATTCACTCGAACTCATTCTAAAATCTGGTGATGCATTTATTTGTGACACAGTAGAAGAGAATGACCGCTTTATAAAAGTCCGATTCAAAGATAAGCTATACGAAATTCCTAAATCAGAAATCCAAATGAGAGATAATAGTAAGACAGGAACTCATAAAGGATATACACTTGCTTCTATTGCAATGTTAGATGGCTCTACTGTAAAAGGAAATATTGCAGAAGAGTCAGATACTATTCTAACAGTGCAAACGATTCTGGGGTATTTGAGTTTAGATAAGGCAAAGATCGCAAATGTGACAAAGCCTGATCCAAAAATAGAAGTCACAATTCCAAAAGACTATTTAGAGCAATCCTATCGACTTACTCCGATTCGATTTGGAATTATCTCCTATGCTGCGGCTAATGGCCAACCTCTCTCTGCTATTAGTCCTGGAATTTATGGAGGAAGTTTTTTTTTAGAGCCTTCTAATTTAAGTTGGCGCGACACCTGGCAGATTGGTTTTAAATCAGAATACCTTGTATCGTATGGAGAAGGCTCTAGGTATGGATTTTATAATCAAATTGTATATTTACAATATAGAAAATCGTATTCCAAGTGGTTAGACTTTTATGCAAATGTTGGAGTCGGTGGGGCATATATTCGATACAAAAGAGACGAAGCTTACATTGAAGGCTTCCAGGGATTATCTTCTATAGGCTTTGGATACCAGGGAATTAAGTTTGGTAAGTTTACGGTTCGAATCGGTCCCCGCTATACACAGTATTTCGAAAAGCCATTCTATCATAATGTTGGCGGTGAGATTGCGTTGGTATATTCGTTATGAGAATATTTCTTATTATCCTCCTGATTCTATCCTGTTCTAAAAATCCGATTGAAAAAGGAAATGAATCTGACGCATTAAAAGTAAATTACAGTTTTGTTCGTTCCGTCTCGGAGACAACTGCGGATTTGATCTGGGAATGCTCTTCTCCCTCTTATGGAATTATTACCTATGGAAATATTGGTTTTGAAAATGTTCAATTTATTTTCGTAAAGCAAAAAATTCAATTTTATAAACTTACAAGCCTTGGAGCAGGAAAGACTCACAATTACCAGGTTGGTTGTATTGGGGAAAGAAAAGCTGTGTATTTTATTCAGAAGTTTCAAACACTTCCCACTCCACAGCCTTTGATCACACAGGCAGTCATGAATCGCGGTATATGGATAGTTGGCGGTGTTGGTAGTTCCAATACTCCAGTTGGACAAATAGATTTGTATGATCCTGTTGGGGATAAGTGGTATTCATCGGTAACTACAATTCCAACTCCTAGAAGCTATACGGGAGTAGTTGCCTTAAATAATAAAATCTATGTGATTGGTGGAATGTTATTAGATGCAAATGGAAATAGCACAGTATCCAATGCAGTTGAGGAATACAGCCCTTATCCGAATACATGGAAGACTCTTGCTTCCATTCCAGTATCCATTCAAGGTGCTCTTGCTTCTGTATCCGGCAATTCTATTTATTTAATCGGTGGTAGTATATCTAGCTCTTCTGCCTCAGCAATACCTAATATTGTATACAAATTTACACCGGATTCGGGCACTGGAACATGGGTTACGATAACTTCTAATTCTACTATTGCTGCAAGGACAGATTTATCAGGCTGTTCAATAGACGGGACAATCTTTTTTAATTCAGGACGGGATACTACTGGTTCTCCCCAATTCACAAATGATGCCTATATTTCATCTGCAAATTCAACTACCGGTATCACAGAGGGTAATTTTAGTTTGGCGCGATTTGGAACTTCCTCTACTTGTTATAGACCAAAGTCTACTGATGCATTTCCATCTGATTCTCCTGGCATTTTTCTTGCCGGAGGGAGCACTCTGAGTAATACTTCACAGCCTCCTTCCGCACTGCTCGTAACAAATCGTTTTGATTATTATTTAACTCCATCAACTGCAAACACAGTTTTAACAGGACCTAGCTTGCCAGTTAATTTATACGCACCCGCTGCGGAAGTATCCTATGATTTAAGAAGACTTTATGTTTTTGGGGGAGCAACTATTGTAAATGTTCCCACTTCAACAGTTTATTGGCTTGACTTATCAAGTCCTTCAACAGGTCCCTGGAATACGCTCACAACTACACTGCCTACGCCAAGATTTGGTCATAGTGCAATACTAATTAATAGGTAAGGAGAAATTATGTTTAGATTTTTTTTATTAGAATCAAATGTCAGTTCGAGTATCTCTGTCAGTTCGAGCGATAGTCGAGAACTACTAGCTGGTAATGCCCGTTGTATTTGCGGTTCACCGATGTCAGTTCGAGGAACTCGAGAACTACTAACAGAAGAAGTCTCAATTATTTGCGGTTCTCGACTATCGCTCGAACTGACAAGTTTACGTAGATTTATTTTCCTTACTTTTTTATATGCTTTCCTACTATTTCAACTCCCACTTTTTTCGCAGGATATGACTAACTCTCATATCAAGCAATTGATTCAGACTAGACAACTTTCTAAAGCGAGGCAAGAGCTTGCTATTGCAATGCAAGGAAATGAAAATGATCCGACTTTGAATTTATACCAGACCGAGTTATGGATTATTGAGGGAGAGGTTTATTATAATTCAGGTCAATATAAAAAAGCCTTGGAGATTTATCAAGAGGCTGCTCGTCGTTATCCGTCCAATCCAATGGTGAAATTAAAATACGAAGAGATGGTTAAGAAAGTTAAAAATGTAGAGGACTCGACTAAAAGTAAACCCGTTGAGTCAATACCAATCCAACCAATTGGTTTACAAGGTGGAAATGGGATCGAAGCAAATTCTATACCTGGTAACAATATGAACTCAAGTAATAGCAAAACCGATTTACTACTAACAATACTTTGTATTGAGAATTTTGTTTTGATAGTATTTTTGTTTAGAAGATTACCTAAGTCAAAGTAGGAATACTTAAGGCTGAATATACTCAGGCAAATACCACTTCATACCAAGTCGCCCTTGCAATTCGGGTCGTAACAATCCATCTAAATCAAACACTGCTTGTTGTTGAACGGGTAATCGGATTAAACCTTCGAACATAAGTGATTTTGTATTAAGAGTAAACCCAGAAGAGACGAATTGAGATTTGAGTGATGTCCTGTTAAATTCCAGTTTTTTAGGAATGGCACGATCATCTGAATATTGAGTGCTTGAGATTTGTAAAACCATATTCAACTTATAGTTAGGATTCATGCGAAAGATTTTATCAGATAGCTTGTAAGTAAAATTCAAATTAGAAACAATGGATTCGAACACAGCATGTCCTGCATCATTGCCTGCCATACGAAAGGATAAATCTAGATTGAGTCCCATGTTCTTTTTTAAATAAACAAAGACTACACCTGAAGATGTATTTGCCATTGCTGAATTTGTTTGCCAGAGGCTAGGCATTCTAGAATTGGTATCTCTTGCATAATGAGTATTATCCGTAATTATGTTCGAACGGTAAGAAACGATTTCTGTGTTTTCGGAAGGCTTTAATACTACTTTTCCTGAATTTGCATTTGACTGACCTAAGAAGATAAATTGATTACTTGGGAGAAAAAGCTCTGGTTTGAAATGAACTTGAGAAGCAGTCTGACCTGGGGCAAGGCTCGCTTCGAACGGATAGTTAAAGGGTATGATGATCGCCTGTGAATAATTGGAAGCACTTTCGAAGTTATGAGAAATAGTCCAAGCAGATTGATCCCCTGAGTCGTATTTCTTTTGTTGTTGAGTCTTATTCTGAGTTAGATTTTCAGAAAATAGCTCGGTTAATAGTAGTATAGAGGAAATCGCAAGTAGATTGATTTGATTTAATTTCATTATTGCTGACTTGTCCCCTAAAAACTTAGTACATCGATATTTTTTTACAAACACATTAAAATGGCAATTGATTTTTTAAAAAATCTTATCCAAAAAAGAAAAACATTTACTCGCAGAAATCCCGAAAATATATTAGAAATACCTATGAATACTAAAGTTGATAAATTTGGCGAATGCACCGTTCCTAATCCTGCTGGTTATGAATTTTACACAAAAGAAAATTCAGTTGTTATGTACCAGTCTACTTTCGAAAATCCAGGAAGCATACATACTGCAATTGGAGAAACTCCCGTCTGTTTTGAACAGTCAGGACCGCTCGAAAAAATATACTTTAATCCGTCCAAAGTAACTGCGGGCATTGTTACCTGCGGAGGACTCTGTCCGGGGCTTAACGATGTTATCCGCGGACTTGTAATGGAGCTTCATTATAGGTACAATGTTCCTAGAATTTTAGGATTCAAGTATGGATTTGAAGGACTCGTAAAGAAATTTGGTCATAAGCCACTCGAACTAAAACCTGATATGGTTTCTAATATTGCGAGAGACGGCGGATCGATGTTAGCCTCTTCCCGTGGTAGTCAGGATATTGGAGAAATGGTAGATTTTCTAGGACTACATGGAGTAAATATTCTGTTTTGTATCGGTGGCGATGGAACGCTTCGTGCGGCTCATGCACTCTATGAAGAAATAAAAACTAGGGGAGAGAAAATCTCCATCATCGGTATTCCCAAGACAATAGACAATGACATCAATATGATTCATAAGACATTTGGATTTTCTACTGCATTCTCGGAGGCGATGACTGCAATATCCTGTGCGCACGTAGAAGCAAAAGGTGCTCCCAATGGAATTGGGCTGGTCAAGCTCATGGGACGTCATTCCGGTTTCATTACGGTAAATGCTGCGTTAGCCTCAAAAGATGTAAACTTTGTTCTCATACCAGAGCAAGATTTCGATTTAGAAGGAAAAGGTGCATTTCTACCTATATTAAAAGAGAGGATACTCCAGCGTAACCACGCCGTTATTTTAGTAGCAGAAGGAGCAGGACAAAAGTTCTTTGAGAATACCTCTGATACAGACTTGTCTGGAAATAAGAAGTTAGGCGATATTGGAATTTTCTTGAAAAGTGAAATTACTCAGTATTTTAAAAAAGAAGGTCTGCCTATAAACTTAAAATACATTGACCCGAGTTATATTATCCGCAGTGTTCCGGCTAACGCTGAAGATTCAGTCTTCTGTAACTTCCTGGCACAAAATGCAGTTCATGCTGGAATGGCAGGTCGAACTGGAATGGTAGTTGGTATTTGGAATAATGTATTTACTAATATTCCTATCACACTTGCCGTAGCTGAAAGAAAAGTCTTACATACAGAAAGAAGTTCTCTGTGGAGATCAGTGATCGCATCGACGGGTCAACCCAATACAATGAAAGCTAGGTAAGTTTTTTTGTTATCAGAGTTTGTAGAGAGTGGTACGTTATTTATGTTCCAGAGGCAAAGCAAAAGTAAACTTGCTTCCTTTTCCCAGATCACTCTCTACCCAAATTTTTCCGCCGAGTTTTTCTACAAAGTCTTTGCATAATATGAGTCCTAGTCCAGAGCCTTTCTCATTATTGGTGCCGAGCATACTAATCTTAGAACCAATTCGAAACATATTCGTAATTTTACTTGGGTCAATTCCAACTCCCGTATCCGCTATTGAAATTTCTAAAAATTTTTCTTTGTTAATTGTAGAAATAATTATTTTACCGTTGGGACGAGTAAACTTGATCGCATTTGTTAGTAAATTTCTTAGAACTGTGTTCACAAATGATTCATCTGCATAGACTCTATCTATATCTGAAAGATTTGTTTCTATTGTAATATTTTTGTTAAAGGCATTTCCGATTACAATCGGAATTGTATAAGAGATTAAATGATTTATTGCCAGGTTTGTGGGTCTAATATCAATTTCCCCCGTTTGTGATCTTGCCCACAATAGTAAATTCTCAAGCAAATTAAAAGCAGATTTAGAAGATGTTTGAATCATTTCCGCATAACGTATACACTGTGGCAAATTTATCGTATTTTCTTCTTTCAGTTTTTCTTCTAATAAATTTGAAATTCCAATTATTCCACCAAATGGATTTCGCAAATCATGAGCAATGATACTAAAAAATTTATCTTTGGTTCGATTTAATTCTTCTAAGTCTTGCATATACTGATTCAGCTCTTTTTCAACCGCTTTACGTTTAGAGACATCAGTCAATACCAACCTATATTTAGGAGTTCCTTTTTCGTCGTGACGAATTATAGAGTCTATCTTTGCCCAGAAGTTTGATCCATTTGCTTTTTTCATTCTTAATTCAAATGTTTCTAACATTCCAGTTTGAATTAAGTCATCTCTTTTTAGATAAAACACTTCTTGGTCTTCTTCGGTTATGAATTCAAAAATAAATTTCTCAAATAACTCGCTTCTGTTAATTCCAAGCATGATGGCTAATGTGAGATTAGCCTCCAGTATAGACCCAGTGCTATCAGTCGTAAAATATCCTACCGGTGCGAGATCATATAGATCAAAATAGCGTGCTTGCGTAATTGCTAATTCTTCATAGGCTTTATTTAGTTCAGTGTTTTGAATTTCCAATTCTCTTTGATGGGCTCGAAGTTTTTCTTCTGCCTCTATTCTTTCTGTAATAATAGTACGAAGAGCTAAATACTGCTCAATTTTTCCATCCTCATTTTTTAATGGAGCAATCGTTGTGGATACCCAGTATATACTTCCATCTTTTGTTCGATTTCGTATTTCTCCCTGCCAGACAATTCCATTTTTAATAGTCAAATACATCTCATGAAAGAACTCTTTCGGGTGATACCCAGAATTAATTATTCTATGGTTACTTCCTATTAGCTCCTCTCTTGAATACTTTGAGATTTCACAAAATCTATCGTTAGCATATAGAATCGTTCCGGCAGTATCGGTAATTGCCACAATCCCGTGTTGGTCAATAGCGAATTGCCTCTGAAGTATGTCAATATGGGCTTTTTTTAATTGGTGGGTTGCATTTTTAAGGGACTGCTCGATTTTTATTTTTTTAGTAATATCCCGAAGGGTTGCCTGTATCAGATCGTCTGTGCGTAGACTTGCGCTGAATTCCATATGCAATGTAGATTTATCTTTGCAAATAATTTCCCTTTCACCAACAACTCTTTGTCCTGATAGTATTTCACCAAATTGTTTCTTTTGGATTTCTTTATATTCTGGCAAAATAATATCTCTAATCGACATAGTAAGGAGCTCATCTCGAGAATATCCTAATAATTGAGAAGCAAGAGGGTTTGCTTCTTGGAAATTACCGTTTAAATCGAGAATAAAAATTATATCATTTGCTTGCTCAAAAAGCAACCGGTAGTGTTTTTCACTTTCAATAAGTTTACTTTGTATCTTTTTTGTGTTGTTTTTTTCTTCAAAAAGATTGAGAGCCATTCCAATAGATGCATCCAAAACAGTCATGAAGGTTGTCTTTAAAATATATCCGTAGCAACTTATTTCTCTTATCCTGTTCATAATCTCAGGGTCAGTGTAATTTGATAAGAAAATAATAGGAATGTCCCGCTCTTTTAATATTAATTCAGCGACATCCATTCCATTCAAATTCTCACCGAGTTCAATATCCATTAGAATTAGGTTTATCGAAGAGTTGCTTTTAATAATCTGGATTGCATTCTCGCCTGTAGTTGCGAGTAATACAGAATATCCACAATCTATTAAAAATTGAAATTCTATGTGAGCCGCGATTTCATCATCTTCAACTAACAGAATTATCCCTTTCCCCGAACTATACATAGATTACCCTCTAGTTATTTATCTTACAATACTTTGTCTATTAACTAACGATTGTTTAACTATCTATAATTGGTGTAATTCGTATGACAATTATCATTAGGAATTTTTTATATTTAGATTTTATTTTTATTCTAAGAAATATAACTTAGATAAGTTCAGAAATTTTTTTGGCTACATCTTTTGGATCAAGTCCTTCGACTGGAATATAAAAATCGGAAGCTGACTTATAGAAGGGGAGTCGTCTTTCTAAGATTTCTCTATAGGAATTGATTTCGCTTAAGACAGGGCGCTCGGAATCGTTGATTACTTTTTCGACAAGATACTCGGTATTATGCGAAAGTGCGAATACTGTGCAAAAGGATTTTAATAGGCTTACTTTCTTTTCACTGTAAAATTCTATTCCGTCTCTATCTACATCGAATAGAATTCCACCACCACAATCTAAAATAATATTTTTAGATTTAGAAAGATTTTCTAGAATTTTAAATTCGAGTTTACGAAAATTATTCCATTTGCCGTTATCCCGTTTGATTTGATCGGGAATAGAAATTCCTCCTGATTCATAGACAGCAATCATATCTGTTGAGATAACTGGCATAGATAAAACTTTTGAGAGTTTACGGGATACTTTTGATTTGCCTACACCCCTGGGACCTATTAATGCAATATTCACGTTTGACCTTTTATCTAATTAAATGGATTGTAAATCTACAATTGACTTTTGAATTTCAGGAATAGAAAGGTAGTAAGATTCAATATCCGCCTCTGTGATTCCAAGTAGCTTAACAGCATGGGCAGATAATTCATGCGAAATTCCACCGATATCAATCCCGATCCCAGAAATAACAGAGATCTGATTTGCGATGTGGACGATGGCAACTAGTTTTTGAAAGTGTTTTGCGTTTTCTGGGTTATGGTGATAAGCCACAACTTCTTTTAACTCTTCTGGAAAATTCCAAGTCTCGAGCGCTTTCATCCCCACTTCCTGGTGGTCATATCCAAAGTATTTTCTTTCAACTTCCGTGAAGCTTAATTTAGATGTTTTTAGTTCTTCTTTGATTTCTAGAAGCTTAGCAGGAAAAAACTGAGCTAAAATTACTTTTCCTATATCGTGCAGCAAACCAGAAGTAAACGCTAAGTCTTTAGGGATATTAGTTTTCTTTTGGATAGAAATTTTTGCAGATAGCTCGGCTACTACTAAGGAATGAAGCCACATTGCTTCGGCTTCGAGTTGGTAACCCGGTAAATCTTTATTTAGAATTTTCTTAGAGGCAGTGAGTAAAATAATTTCTTTAACAGTCTTAATGCCTAATGTCATGAGAGATTCTTGAACAGTTCGAATTGGCTTACTTGCTCGGTAATAGGCTGAGTTAGAAAGTTTTATAATCGACGCTGTGATGGCAGGGTCTTTTGAGATTTCATTTGCAAGTTCATGAATTGAAACAGCAGGATCTTGTATAAGTGTCATCACCTTAATTACAACATTAGACATAGGTGGTAATTTGTGGATATCCTTCAAAATTATGTCGATTTGATCTTTCATATTACAGTTATCTTACCTTATAAAGATATTTTTCAATGCCTGACTTCTTAAGTAGTATACGTCCATCATCTAAATATAAACTAATAGTCCTGCCTTCGTGCCCACCAATGTCTTCTGCGATGATTGGGATTTTCTTTTCAGCAAAAAACTCTCTAACTATGGCTATATTACTTTCACCAATATTATTTAGAAACGCGGAAGTAATATTTTTAAACATAGAAGCAGCGCCAAAGATGCGAGCAAAATAAGTTCCGGATTTACAACCTTCATCTTCCATCATCTTTATTAATTTGGGGAGAGCGGTTTCTCCATATTTACCGGGGTTCTTCAGTTTATCGCGTCCAAGCGTGTCTTTGGCTAGCATAATATGTGAGATAGCTCCAATTTTTAAGTCCGGTTGGTATAAAACCACCCCGATACAGGAACCGAGAGTTGTTCTTAAAATGTTGGGAGATTTTGCAGCGACAATTTCTGCTATTCCCACATTTACTATTTTGGAATCTCTACTCAACATCGTTTTATTAATTATGGAAACTGATGCATATTACTTGTCAAGTGAGTAATTCCATTCTGAAGTAAAATAGTATTCGGAATGTAAAATGGAATTTAAGTATGAGATGTAGTTTGTAAACATGGGTAATTTTAAGTATTACTTGAGCCAGTCCTTATTCTTGGCAGAAAATAAATGGCTATTTACATTGACTCGATCAACTTTATTTTAGAGCAGGATTTATTTCGGAAAAGAAATTAAACCGAATGCTCGCAAGCAAAAGACGCAGCGTATTCACCGAAACATTCCGACTTATGGAGATTATGCTTGGTTAATTTATTGACTGTTAACGAATATCTTCGAGTCTGACTGATAAGAAATTCTACCAGTAGCATACCTTGAAACACCATACTTTTAATCGCACCATCGGGCTCACGAATGCAATCATACTCATGATGGGAAATATGATAGGGATTGGAATTTTTGTTTATCCATCTCTCATCTCATCGCTACTACCTCATTCGATTTGGTTTTTACTATTCTGGTTGTTCGGTGGGATTATCGCAATTAGTGGAGCGTTAAGCTCTGCCGAGCTTGCGAGCGTCTACCCTGAATTAGGCGGTGACTATGCATACCTACGAAATTCATATGGAAGGCGTTGGGCATTTTTGTATGGGTTCTTTACTTTCTTTATTACATTTCCGGGCTCTATTGCCCTTGGGCTTTCTCTTGGAGTTCACTACCAGGGTTCAATCATACTAGGAGATTGGGTGAATACTATCTGTTATTCGCAACAGTCGTTAGGATTTGAGCTTCATTATTACCAGGTGATTGCGATTGGACTTCTTTTACTTCTCACGACTGTCAATCATTTTGGAATTGAGTCATCTATTCGATTTCAAAAATTGGTTACGTTCCTACCTGTAGTGTTTTTAGTGGGAGTAGGGCTTCTTACGATTAGCTCCATTTTGTATTATTTATTTATTGGCACTGACTCTAAACTCCTCTTAGCAGATAATATGAATAAGCCTTTTTCGTTTCCAGATTTACTTCCTTCCGGGACAGCCCTTGTAGCGGTTTATTGGACTTATGCGGGATGGAATTCTCCTCTTGCAATGGGCGAGGAAATTAAGAACCCAGAAAAAGTAATTCCTCGCACTATGATCTTCGGACCACTCGTTGTAATGCTCATCTATTTACTTCTTGCGTTTATATTCGTTGCACTTCTTCCCTTTGAAAGTATCCAGACTGGAAAAGATCCATTTTTTATTGTAGGGCAGTATTTTCTAAAAAATCTTTTACAAATCCATTCTCCTGTGGCTATTGAATGGATTCCACGCATCATGACGTATATAATCTTTTTTATCATCCTGGGAAATACAAATTCTACCATCATTACCGGTAGCCGCATCCAGGTTGCCATGTCCCGCGATAAACTTTTTATTGAAAAGCTAGGACATCTTCACCCTAAGACAAATACACCCGTGCTTGGAATTTGGATGCAAAGTGCCTGGGCGCTATGCATGATTTTATTTGTAAGTAAAGAAAGTAACCTGCTAAATTTTTCTTTTATCTGCATCATCGCACTTTCGATTCTTACGATTTATTCTGTGTTTAGAGTTAAGAAGCATCATAATAAGCCTCATCTAATTCCTTATTTGAGTTATCCTATAGCGCCTATTGTTTATATAATCTCAACTAGTTTAATATTAGTTCTTATCCTTGGAAATTATTTTAGAGAGGGTAATTATACTATTCCCTTCTTTGCGTTTCTTTCTGCTGTTGTAGGATTTAGTCTTTATGAAATTTGGAGAAAGTTTAAGATTTGAAATTTTTTCTACTTTGTCTTCATTTTTTTTTCTCCTGTAGTTTATTGTCGCAAGATGTGCGTTATCCGAATGTTCCCGTCTATGATAATAAAGAATTAATTCCTTATAAAATTCAAAACAAACACCAGAAGAAATTTAAGAAAGTAATTAAAAAATTCTTTTCTTCCATGCCAGACTCTACATACAAAGGAAAGAATTATACTGTTTATCTCCTGGATAAATCAGAAATGAAAGCATTAGAAAAATCTAATATTCCTTACGAAAGTTTTTCGAAGTCTGCCCCGTTTAAATATTACGATGTCGGTTTTGATTCACGTATGAAGAGGAAGTTCAAAGACTTAGATGATTTGAAAAGTGGATACAAAGATCAGAGGCTAAATAAAATATACCTCAAAGCATTGGCGGATAAGTTTCCTGATAAGGTAAGTTATTTTGAGCTAGGAAAAACAAGGCTGGGAAGAGTTATTCCCGCTATTCGAATTACTTCACCTAAAAAGTCAGAGTATAAAATTCCGATTCTATTTACTGCTGCTCATCATTCAAATGAATTGATTTCCACCGAGCATTGTTATGATATTATTTATCACCTGCTTGATGATTATGAAAAATATGAACCCTATCTTGAGAATGTCGCGGTGTGGATTGTGCCGATGGTAAATCCAGATGGCAGTTATTTTTTTTGGAATCATTCGATTGATATGGGAAGGAAAAATGGGTATTTGCCGCAGGAG
This sequence comes from Leptospiraceae bacterium, assembly GCA_031368925.1. GTDB lineage: Bacteria > Spirochaetota > Leptospiria > Leptospirales > Leptospiraceae > UBA2033. The sequence continues at coordinate 46,022 of JANMOF010000148.1, read as the reverse complement.
ATGAGGGAAAATGATCGTAGCCGCGGAGTAGACTTAAATCGCAATTATCCGTTCGAGTGGAATTCAGGTCATAAGACTGCATCGTCTGGAAATACAAGTCACTTTTTTTATCGTGGACCAACTGCTGCCTCAGAGCCAGAAACACAAGCGATGATGAGTCTTGCAAACAGAGAAAGATTTTTATTTGCGATGAGTTTTCATTCTTTTGCAACCGCAATTCTTTTTCCTTATACGATTGAAAATGTATCGAATCCAGAGCCTGATTATGTAAAGAATTTGGGATCTCGATTAATCAAGTCTGCGAAGTCTGTTCGCCTTGGAAAAGAATTTGTGCTTAGAAAAAATCTTTATCCAGTAGATGGGACGGATCAAGATTATTATTATCATGAGTTTGGAACTAACGCATTTATCGCGGAGTCTTCGCATCAAAATGTAGACTATAAAATTGTGCGTGCGATTCTAAAAGGCTTTAAAGGCGTTTGGGAAAATCTATTGTATGAATTCTTTCATGGAAATAAAATTATTTTACGAGTGGAAGATGAGTCCGGAAATCCAATGAGTGCGAAAGTTGAAACCGAAGAAATTGTTTTGCACGAAGACGAAAATTTCACAAGTAATCCAGCAAATGGAATTTTTGTGAAAATGCTTTTAGAGGAAAAAGAATATAATTTTACTATTTCAAAAGAAGGCTATGAGCCACAGAAAATTATTTTAAAAGCTGGAAAATCTTTACACCCGAATATTGTAAGACTTAACAAACTATGAAAAAGATATTTTTGTTGGGACTACTGACTTTAGTTGGGTATTACTGGATACTTTTTTATAGATTCTGTCATCCGTTTCCTAAATTAGAAATTTTTACAGTTATTGGAATTCAGTTTGGAATAACTTTTGTCTCTTATATAATAAGTCCGCGACTAGGGCGGATTATGGTGATTATCTGTGGACTCACCCTGGTTAGACTGGCTCCCATTTTAGGAATGCAAAGCCCGATCATTACTCTCATGGGAGTATTTCTTGGTGGAGTTTTTGGAAATTTCACAAGAGAAACCATTGCTTGTTATCGAAATAGAAAATCGAATTTACGAAATACGGATACAGGTTATTTACCTCTACTTACGAACCCACTGTTCATTCTAATTATATTTTTCCTGATTCTAACTCTAGATAGGGTTCTAATTTATTTTAATGCACCTTATCTAAAAGGATTTGGAATTTTAGAGACTATGTATGTAAAGGGAGTTTCATCCAAGGAAGCGTTTGCACTTAGCATGGAGACTATTACCCATTTACTTTTTCCTCTGCTTTATTTTTATTCAGAGCATTTGCGTTCAGAAGACAAGGAAGAAATTAGTAAGGACTTTAAGCTGGGAATACTAATTGGAATTGGAATTCAGTTTGGAATTATGCTTTTACAGGTATTCTGGGATCGAAATTATTTAGCAGATAATACAAATTTATCTCTAGAAGCGAATCGAGTCATGGGATTATTCCGAGATTCGGGAAGTGCAACTTGGATACTTCCAGTTCTTTGTTTTATTTTTTATAAAGATATATTTTTGAATAAAATTGATTATTTTCTCTTTGCCGGTCTCATCGTTTCACAGTTAATAGTTGCACCTTACCAGGGAAGAGGATTTTGGTTGTTATTCCTATTGGGACTTATTTTTATTGGGATAATTATTTGGAATCAAAATCGAGAGCGGCTACCGAGCTATAGCAATTATTATGCCATGGGAATTATTTGCCTATTCGTAATTACCCTCTACTTTATTCCTAAGTCGCCCGATTCTACTTTAAGTAGGCTTTTATCTATTCCAACTAAAGTAATTTCGTTGACTATGGCAAGAGAAAATCCAATTCTTGCTTTTGATCCACATAGGTATTACTTTAATCTTTCTGCCTGGAAAGTATTTTTAGAAAATCCTTTCTTTGGAAGTGGAATTGGTAGTTTCATAGTCAATCTCAAAGATCCAACACTTGATCTTTTTATTCCTGATAATAAAATAGATAACCCTTCTTTTTTTCTGGGAGTTTTAAGCGAGGTTGGGCTTTTGGGGGTAATTTTACTTAGTCTCTATATTGCCATTGCTCTATCTATTCGAGAGAATTTATTTCTTTTTGTTTTACTTATTCTCGCTTTGAGTTTTGGCTATCATGTTGTGCAACCTGACGGAGGATTTGCGATTTTGTTAATCTTATCAGTTGGCTTTAAAGAAAACGCCGATGGGGACGAAAAATACAAATTGCGCATTACAATGAGTATTCTTATTCTACTTTTCTTGATTCATACGGTTGTTCAAGTTGTCCAGCAAGGTAGAGTTCCTGAATTTAGACAAGTGAAATTAGGCTCCTATCAACTGCTTGCCTATGAAGTCAATCGAGGAGAGGCAAATAATCGTTATCATATCTTCAAAGGAAAAACAATTTGGATTTTAGCAGGCGCTGACGGAATTGAACTAGATGCATTTCTAGATAACTCTACCTCTAAAAAAACACTTCGTCAAAAATGGACTGTGCTCGACAAAAATCGAAAACCTATTTCCGATTTAGAAATTATAATCGAAAAAAACGAATCCAATCTAAACTTATTTCGTATTCCGGATAATGGCTATTATTTACAAGTCGAAGAGCTTGATGAAAAAGGAAAGCCTCAGCATTATGGCGATGTTCCTTTTTGTATTCCAGTGATACATTTTACGGAGAAGAATGAATTTTTGTGAATAGACTTGTAGAAAAATTCATAATTATGAACAATAGCGTAGTGTCACTTCGAGCGACAGTCGAGAAGTGCTAATAAAATAAAGACTTTAAGCACTTGTAGTTCTCAACTTTCGCTCGAACTGACAGTTAATTCTTCAGCAACTCTAATATAAACGAACTAGCCGTAGTTGTCAATGCGTCATTCATTAAATTCCACCTGATGCGGAATTACTCCTGACAAAATAGTATTGACTTATTCATTTGAACCACGAACGCTTAATTTAAACCTATGAAAAAAATTAATTCTTTGCAAGGCATCAAGAATCATTTGAATAGATACGCCAAAGTATACGTAACCTTTATTACTATCAGTATACTATTCCTAGCTTGCGAAGTAGACTTTGAAAGAAATTGGTGTCAGGAAAAATTGGAGTATAGAGACTATGTAGCCGACCCAGTGTTTACCGCATACTGGCTTTGTCGTATTCGGGAAAAGGAGAAAAGCGAGACCCAAGAAGAGTATGATGCTTATGTCCGCAGTAAGTCTAGTTCTTGTAAAGAATCAACCAACTTGCAGATTCTAAATTTCTACTTGGAAAATCAAAAAAAGGAAAAGTGCAAAAAAATAAATCGCTTACGTCCTACGATTCACGAACTAACAATGTAAAATTGTCACTCTATTAGCCAAATGAAAATTGAACTAGCCTACAAAAGTATCAGATAACAGCCATTATCTGCCCGTTCTCTTTCTGAATAGTTACCTTTAAATTAAAATGATCCATGATCTTAAAAAAAGTTTTCATATTAGGAAGTTTATTTTTTGTTTTCAATTCCTGAATGGTAGTAGGAGAGAGACCTGCTTCTTTTGCAAGCATACGAACAGAGACATGGTCTTCCTGCATTAAAGCAAGAACAAGCTCGGAAATGACAAGTTCTTTATACCCAGTATCTAAGTCTTTCTTTACCTTGGGATTTAAAATCATTTCTTCATAAGTGGATAATTTCTTTTTCTTAATCGCTTTCTTCATCATCTAATTCCTTGTAATAAATATTTTTTTCTGTTCTGTCAGTATAATCTTTTTTATAACGTAGCGCTTTCTCTTTTTCGCTATCAGGTAGCTTATCACTCCTCTTCAAAAATCCATTCGTTATAATGATTTTATTGTCTTTCGTGAAGAAGCAAAGAAATCGGTCCGGCTGTGGCTTAAACGCATAAATGCCATTACCCTCATTTCTAAATTTCTCTATATTCAGAATTTTCCCAACTTCGCCTATCAATTGAAATAAGTTCATGGCTTTCTTCTTTTGAGATAAATCTAAATCTTGAAAATAATCTTTAGAGGGGGCTTTTCTTTTTATCCGTGAAATACCACTCGATAGTAAAAAATTTTCCTTCGTAAGCTATATACTGTGCCATCTAAATATGTGTAACATTATTCCGTTACACTGTCAAGTATTATTTTCCAAATGTAAAAGAGTTTTTCATTGCCAGATTCTATAGATTTACAGTCATATAATTGAAGGAGTAAACATTGATATTTAATTTATTAGAGAAAGATATAATTCCAGATTTTTTAATTAGAATGGGAATTCGGAATTTGTTAAAGCAGAGACTAGCAGAAGAAAACAAAGGAAGTCAGGAAGCACAACAACTTCATTTGAATGCATACATTGAAAAATTAAAAGCAAGTCCCATTGCGATAAATACTTCCGACGCGAATGAGCAACACTACGAAGTTCCAACCGAATTCTATAAATATGTGTTGGGAAAACGAATGAAATACAGTGGAGGTTACTGGCAATCAGGCGCAAAGACTTTGGACGAATCCGAAGAGGCTATGTTAAAACTTTCCTGTGAAAGAGCACAGTTAAAAGACGGACAATCTCTGTTAGACTTGGGTTGTGGTTGGGGCTCTGTTTCTTTATACGTTGCAGAGAAATTTCCAAACTGTAAAATTACGGCAGTTTCGAATTCTAAAACACAAAAAGAATACATTGACTCTGTAGCAAAAGAAAAAGGATTCAAGAACCTAACAGTCATTACCCAGGACATGAATGATTTTACCATTAGTGAAAAGTTTGATCGGATTATTTCTGTTGAAATGCTCGAGCATATGAAGAACTATCAAAAACTATTTGCAAAGCTTTCAAGTTTCCTAAAACCAGAAGGACTTTTTTTTATTCATATTTTTACTCATAAAGATTACGCTTACCCATTTGAAATTAGAGATGAGACTGATTGGATGGCAAAGTATTTTTTCACAGGCGGAATGATGCCTTCTCATAATTTGTTTTTGTATTTCCAGGATGATTTAACTATTCGTAATCACTGGGTTGTGAACGGAACGCATTATGGACAGACAAGTGAAGCCTGGCTTGAAAATATGGATAAGAACAAAGAAGCGATTCTCCCCATATTAGAAAAAACTTATGGTAAAGAGAATTTAACCAAGTGGTGGTCTTATTGGCGGATTTTCTTTTTATCCTGCGCAGAGCTTTTTGCTTACCGTAGCGGTGAAGAGTGGTTAGTCTCTCATTACCTTTTCCAGAAGAAATGAAACGCTTTACGCTCTTACTTTCACTTCTCCTCTTTCAATGTAGCATGAAGAGTGGCGATATTCGAAGAGGGGAATACTTGGATAAGGCGAAAGAAACTACAGCAGAAGATTTCTTCGAGAAAAGGATGAAGAATCGAATCAAAAAAGTCCAGGGAGCGAATTGGGAAATTCTTTTCGAAGCCAGTGATTTTATTTATTTTGGGTATCCAGTTATTGCTATTTTTAGAGAAGGAACTTTTCTGGAAGAGTTTTTCAAAGTAGATAGAAGCAAGTTAGAATCTGATTTTCCATCTTACAAAAAGTTTGATGGAATTGACATGAAGACTAGATGTTACGACTTATTAACTGAACAGAAGAATGGAAACCAGGGCGGATTATCCCATTCTTTTGATTGTAGTGCTACCCTCGAAGAAAACTCAATTTTAGTTTCAGGAAATATCATATTTAGACAGTCAGATGGTCAGATTAAAACGGAAAAATATTTAATCCGGTTTGACAAGGAAAATCTAAAAAAGGAAAGTATCACTAAGTTAGATAAGTGAGTCTAATTTGTATAAATAGGAGATTTTATATTTATGAAAAATTTACTGACAGTTTTTTTCGTAGCTTGTTTTTTAAGTGTGGCGGCTAACGCAGAGGTAATCGACTCGGCGGGGATGTTTTCTTCCTCGGCATTGAGTTCCGCCAACCAAAGACTAGAAGAAGTCAAACGCAAATCTGGAAAAGAATTAGTCATCGAAACCATCGAAGAAGTGGGACAAGCGGATGCTAATGCGTTGGCGCTAGAAAAAGCAAAAGCCCGCAAAGTAAACGGCGTATATGTTCTAATTTCCAAGAATGACCGCAAACTAAAAGTAGAAATTGGAAATAAAACCAAGCAAGTCTTTGGAGAAAGTGAGCGCAGTATTTTAAAAGCAAAATTTGCCGAAGAATTTAAAAGCAAAAATTTCGATAGAGGGCTCAATTCTTCTGTCGAATACTTTGCGGGTGTGATGGATTCTGCTGCTTCAAACAAAGGAAATTATAGCAATTATCCTCAAAGAAGTGAAATGCCGATTCGATCTAATCAAACCACTGGAGGGTTTTCCTGGATGACAATTATTATATTTGCAGTGCTTGCGTTTATCGCATTTAAAGTGATTACTTCACTCATGTCTTCTAACCGAGGTGCGGGTAATTCAAATCAGCCTTACGGTGCCGGTTATGGAAATAATGGATATGGCAGTTCCGGTCCTGGGTTTATGGGAACATTCTTGACTGGAATGCTTGGTGCGGCTGCTGGAAGTTGGCTCTACGATAAATTCACAGGGCATGACAGTGGACTTTATGGAAACGATCATTCGAGTGATAGCTTTCGCAATAGCGGAAATGATTCTTCCTGGTCACAGTCTGATTCTGATTATTCAAGTGATTCTTCTGACTCCGGTTCTGATTGGGGTGGGGGAGATTCCGGCGGAAGTGATTGGTAGAGTAAAAGAATTTACTAGGCGTTGTCTTACTTAATACGAGTAGAGACAGGTTTCAAACCTGTCTCTACACTGTGAAATCGCATATTATTTTTATTCTATAAACATTCCCATTTTGTTTTCTTTTACTAATCCCAGGCTTTTTGCTTTTTCTAAGAGAGCGTATACTGCGTCTTTGCCTTCGTCGCCAATGTCTTTTGTAAATTCATTTACATAAAGTTCTATATGACTCTTTACTACTGCTTCATCTTTCACCTGTGAATTTTCTAAGATGTAATTTCTAGTCTTCTCAGGAAACTGGTAAGCGAGAGCGAGACTTTTTTTAAGTGACTTATCAAATTCTTTTTGCAATTCTATATCTGTAGAGCGTTTAACGGCAATTGCCCCCAGTGGGATTGGTTTGCCTGTTAGACTTTCCCAGTAATCACCTAGATCAATTACTTTTTCGAGTCCTCTTTCTTCATAGGTAAATCTTTCTTCGTGAATAATAACTCCCAGATCAAATTCATCGCGAAGTATTTTATCCATAATCAAATCATATCGAAGTGGGCTTGGTTGGAAATCTTTTTTCAAGTAAACGTTTAATAGTAAGTTAGCCGTAGTCTTTAGTCCTGGAACTAAAATTCGTTCGCCGGTTATTTTTTTCAAATCCTTCCCTTTCTTTTTTACAAGCAGGGGACCACAGCCACGACCTAACGCCGACCCTGAGTTTAACAGTGCATAGCCTTCGATTACATGGAAGTAGGCAAAGAAAGAAAGCTTGGTCACATCAAATTTTGCTCTTTCCGAATATTCATTTAGTCTTTCTACGTCGTGTAATTCTTCCTTCACAGAAAACTTTTCTGAAATGTTTTCATGAATTAAATGATAAAACAAAAAAGTGTCATTAGGGCAGGGGGAATAAGCGAGTGTAAGTTCAGGTTTCATGAAGCTACTTTGGTTCGCTTTTTTATAGAGTCTATCATTTCTTGGCATTTAATAATATGGAAACTCAGAATTACATCGCCAGGTAGAGGGTTTTCTAATTTTAACAATTTGTCTAATGCTGTTACATAGTCTTCCGATTCCAAATACGAGACTGCTTCAGTGAATTCTTTTCTTGAATTAATTTTTTGGGCTCTTAGTTCTTCCGAATCATTTTCGAAACATTCAAAAATTTTTACTGCATTCGTTTTCCCTTTTACAATGACCGTATCAATTTCTCTGAGATATTTTCTATTTTCTTCTTGCAGCTTTGATACTGTGAATTCTGAAACTAAAATAGGAGTAAAATATTCCTTTGTTAGAGATTCTAATCTTGCCGACAAATTAACAGTATCCCCAATCACAGTTGTACTAAGCCTGTCTTCATGTCCGATTGTTCCCATCATGAGCATACCGGTATTTAACCCGATTCCAATTCGTAGTGGGCGATAGCCGGCAGAGCTTCTACCCTCATTTAAAGAATTTAATTCTTTGTGCATACCAATAGCAGCTCGCAAACCTTCTTCAGGTAAATGAAAAATTGCCATTATCGCATCTCCAATGAATTTATCAATGAAGCCATTATTTTTTTCTATCACGGGACTCATTCTTTTTAAATAAGAATTGATAAATTTAAAGTTTTCTTCCGGGCTCATTGATTCGGACAGTGAAGTAAAATCACGAATATCCGCAAATAGAATTGTCATTTCCTGCAATTTGCATTCACCGAGAGAAATATCTTTAGCGGATTTTTTACCTAGCAAATCTAAAAATTGAGTTGGAACAAATTTAGAAAAGGAATCTCTTTGGTCTGTAAGTTCAATGTTGAGTCTTCTAGTTTCCCAGTTGATCTCGATAAATCTATTTGCAAGAATAATTACCATAGAAATAATAAAAGCAAAATAAGCGAATTGTAGAAGTTTGATTCCAGTTTGAAAAATGATTGTGTCTAGAATTTCCCAGATTACTACTAAAAGAATAATTAAAATGCTAGAAGCCATCGGCACTGCATCTTTTAGTCCTTTTCTAGTTGCATTGATAATAAAATAAAATATGTATAAAATTTGAGAGATAATGAGTATATACCACAAGTAAAGAAAGGTCAGGTAAAAATTTACCTTAAGTATCGAGAATGCTAAAATGATGAATACGTTTGAAAAAATTGTGTATTTTATAAATTTGGAAAATGCCTTTGAAGGATAGAAATAATCAAATAAGAAAAGAATGAAAGATAATAGAGCAATAGGCTGGGAAACATAGGCTAGGTATAATAAGCCGCGTGTATCGGAAAAAATTTCAAACGCGATATTTGAAAATGCTAAGAAGTAGGTCGAAATTGAAATAGAAAATACTCCGAAGTATAGATTGTATTTTTTTTCTGTCCATCTCACAAAAAAGAATAAATGGTATAAACCAAAGAATATATATACTGCGTTGAAGAGTAAAAGAGAAGTTTGTTCTACACTTGCCTCAACTTTTTTTTCGTAATCGAGCACATAGCCTTCTTTAAACCGTAATCCCAAAAGAATATTCGGAGAAAGGAAAGAGGTTGGCGCGTAACCCGCAAGATGAACGGTAAGTGTGTTTTCTTCTTGTAACAATCCATATGGAATTGAGATAACTGCATTGCGTTGTGTTTTGTATTTCTTTATTTGCTTATCTTCAAATCCAAATTCGTTTTTAATTTTTTCACCGTTTAAATATATTTCCCAGGTTTCGCCGATTCCAGAAAACAAGAATGCCAATTCTTTTCCTTTGTCGATTCTTTCTAAGTTCAAGCGGAAATTGCAAGTGAGGGTAAATTCATTTATGGAATCAAAGGAGGTTGGAATTTTAAAAATAGGATTTAGAATAATGGGTAGATTTCCAATCTTTTTATAATCATTCGATTCTAAAGCACTATTTCCTGGTGCTATATCTTTTGAGGCAAATCCCTGTTTGACATACCAATTTAATTTAGATAAATTAAGGGGTAGGGTAAAATCATCGGCGAAAACGTTCCCGCAAGCAAGAGAGAGTAGAAAGAATGTGAATAGAATTTTTACTAAAATTGTTTTGTGAATTCCCGTTTTGCTCATATAAATTAAAAATAACCTTCGCCCGATAAACTAGGGATATTAAAGGAAAAAGCAATGAAAAAAAATTGTGGTATAAGAAAAGCAATTAAAGCTGACTTTTATAATTCAAATAGGTTGCTCGCCTATTGATTGTTGTAGTTTATGGGATGAAATCTCTAAATAGAATTGAAAAATCAATTTGTGTGGCAAATTGTATTTTACCGCACAAATTGAAAGTTTTAGAGCGTATCTTATAAACCGTGTTTTTTGATTACATCAGAAACAGTGTGACAGCCAGCACATTTGCTATCGTCTGTTTGTTTTCCACCACCATGGGTAATGTCAGTTGTAGAAGTATTTACACTTTTGGTCATTAATCCAGTAGCAAAATCTACACCGTCATGACAGGAACCACAGGCAATGCGACTTGGTTTTGTTTTCCAATTGTCTTCATTGATTGTAGTTTTGTTTGTAGTGTGGCAGTTGTAGCAAAGCTTTGCATCTGCTTTAGTGATAAACGCTGCAGCCTTGGTTGGAAACATATAGGAAGAAGAGGTCGCATTTGAAGTTGAACTAATTGACTCTACATAATAGCCATTCCCTGATTTCACAAGATTACTGCTCATATGAAATTTATGAACCATAATTGGAAAATCAGCTACAGCATATCCATCTAAAACTAAAACTGACGGTAGTCTGGGTGCAGTTGGAGCAACAGTAACTGTATATACTCCATTACTATGCAGTAGATTAGTATCAGTTTGTCCACGTATTTGATCGGTATGGCACGTAACGCATGAAGTTGTATCGTTACGACCACCAGGTCCATGAAAGATTAAACCGCGTGTTGTAATACCGGATGTCGTCGTAGCATTTGCATCTTTGTGACAGTTGTTACATGTATTAACACTTACAATATCTCTTTGATTTGCTTTAATTTTCCCAGTAGCTGGAATGAAATCATAGATAATGGTTTTCCCGTTTGTAAAATTCAAGGAAGAGACAGCACTTCCAGAACAAGAAGTCTTCGATGAACATCCTCCACTCATAGAAGGTTGATTTGTTCCATTCACATTGTTCGTGCTAGTTCCACGCACGGTACCCACGCCAACACCGATTGCAACGCGATGAGGTAAGGATGCGTCATACGTTAGATCCCCTGTTCCTGTTATTCGTGTTTGAGATAAAGCGGTCATAGTGTTAGTAGTCGATACTAAATATTCGGAGGAAATATTATCCTTTGATGTTTTTATATTTCTGTAAAAGGTATAAGTATAAGTTCCATCTCCATTATCTACAATCGTCCCATTTTGATCTGTTGAATTCTTTTGCCAACCGATAGTTGCCTTTGTTAAGGAAGTAGTATTATATCCGGTTCCTGTACCTAAGAGTCCATCGGGAGTAGGTATCGATGTAGTTAGATAACTCACCCATTTATCAGGTCCACCATTTGTTCCTGCTACGAGTTTTGCAAAGGTAAACTGTAGATTAGCCACTGCTGTAAGATTTGTAATATAGGTAGAAGTTGTATAACTCGCACTACGTAATCCTGTTGCAGTTACATAAGAATCATCTGTCTTGGTTGTCCAACCAAATCCTTTTAGTCGATGTGTTTTTGTTGTCACATAAAAGGTAACCTTTGGAGTACCAGAGGACATATCAACACTTGTTACAACCCCATTTAAGTCTAGAGCTTGGATAGCAGATCTACCATTCGTTGTTGATGGATCGTAACTCGGATTTGTCGTTGTATCCGATAAATCTAGCAGAGGTAGTGATTTCGCCAATGCAATCGCATTCGCATTATTTGCCGCTGCGGTTGCATCCACATCTTCTGTTACCGTTTGTGTTCTAAAAAAATTTGCTGCCGGCACGAGGACATTTGCCAGGACACCTTTTTCTTTATCCTTCTCTAAAGGAGTCTGGGTGCAGCCAATACTTAAAAATAAAAATATGAGTAATAAGTTTTTCATATAAATCTCCTTGTTTAAAAATTATCCTCTGATACTTCTTTCGCAAAAGAAAAGAATCGGTTGATGTTAAACCCAATTGTCCATTCACGATTCTTATAATCAAAATCCGCTCCGCGGAGTAACTGAGTATGCGCTAATGCTCTACTGTTAGTAACAAACACATTGTAGATGTGACCACCCGATTCATAACTTAAACCAGCACTAAGTGGAATGGAGTAGTAGGGAACCGGCTTATCGAAGTAAACGTTTCTCAAATATACGTAAGCTAAATCACTGTTTTTATAGTAACTAGAATTAATTTGAGTTGCTGTTAGATTTGTAGAACTACCATAACCCGCTTGATCCACACTTGCATAATTTTCGCCAATGTAATCTCGTTTTTGTGAAAGAAGTGTTTCAAATAGAAAGGAAAATGATTTATTAATTTGTATTTTCCCTCCAACGCTTAAACCGTATCTATCGTTAGAAATACCAGGTTTTACAAAATTTCTATGAACGAACATAGGAGATGCCTGCAAAGAAAATCTTTCCCCAAATCGTCTGGAGATTAGAACGGAAGCTAAATAACTTGTTCTGTCTGTATAGCTTAATTCATATTGGTTTAGCTTTTTCTTCAATGCTTCGTCTACTACCGGGTAACCGCTACTAGGCGGTAGAATATAAGGTCCCATGTTCGCTGTTTGTTTTTCTGTTTCGACTCCCACAGACCCAAAAATAGCAATAGAAACTGGGAAAGAATTTGTTTGTGGAACTATAAAATATTTTGATCTAGCTTCATAAGTTTTAAATGCGGCTACTCGCGAAAAACCAAGAGACAATTTATCAGTGAGTCCATAGTCAAGAGACAATTGCGTATTTGCCCCTTTATCAAGTCCTAAAAAATCATAAAGAGTAGATTTTGCACTTCCAAATCTATGGTTAAAAACAAAGTTCAAAATATCTTTTTGCAAAGGTTGAACGGTCGGCATGTGAATGAGATTCGGTCCTTTAAATGCAGGAGGAGCTACTACTGGTTTTGTGCTAGGAGCGGTAACTTCAGAAGGTTCAGAGGAAGACAAAGGAGTATCTACTGTCTTGGCATCCTTTGCAGAATCTTCTAAAGTTTTAGAGTCTGCCGGCAAAGTGTCTTTAGCTGCTTCGGTAGGTGTCTTAGCGTCAGCAGGTAATACGTCTTTTGCTGCATTTTCGGGTGTCTTTGCCTCGTCCACAGATTTTGTAGAATCTGGAGAAGAAGTTTCCTTTGCGGATGAATCTTTGGCATTCTTAGAAGTCTTAGCTTCCTTTACAGTTTTTTTGGAAGGAGCGGGCTTTTTTGCCTCCTGCGCACTTGCAAAAGCGAACGATGTTAAAATTAATACCAAGATTAGCTTTTTCATTTTGCGCTCTTTAGCTCCAGCTTCATTTTAAGCTCTACCATTTCGCTAACCTTTGCGAGCTTAATATCTGGAACTGCAATTTTGTAATCAGTTAAGTTTACTTTAAATCCTGCGGTTAATAAGTAACCACTGCCAGACTCTGATTTAGTTACGAGCCCTTCTATTTCTACATTGTCCTTAGTTGTTCCATGGATTGTCATTTTTCCGGTTACTTTCGCTTTGCCGGTTGCAGGGTCATAAGAAACAATAGTCCCTTTATAATTTGCTGTAGCAAACTTTGCAGATTCTAAATAAGTCTCATGCATTCTATCATTGGCAAATTTATATTGTCCACTTAACCCAAAACTTTCTAAGGTAATATCCATGGTAAAGTCAAACGTTTTTGCTTTCATATCTACATTACCTGTTACCTGAGTTGCAAGTCCAACCATCTTGGAGTCTGACCCTGCCATGGTTTTGATCAAAGTAAAAAGCATTTTACCTGATTCTACTTTTAACTTACTTTCAGCAATCGGAGTTGCGGCTAACGACCCGTATGTTAAAAAAGCAATTATACTTACTATTCCAAAAAAATTTGTCTGTTTTTTCATTTTATTCTCCTTATGAATACCGTGGTGCTTATTTTACTGCTTTCAATTCCAATTTAATTTTTAATTTTACTATCTCACTTACTTTTGTAAGCTTGGTGTTTGGAACTTCAATGCTAAAGTCTCTTAGATTTACTTTGAATGCGGCAGTTAGTAAGTAACCGCCCTTGTTTACTTTGGATGGAACTACTTTACCTTCCATTGTAAAATTATCCTTTGTCATGCCATGAGCCGTCATCTTGCCTGTTACTTTTGCAATTCCAGTTTCCGGGTCGTAAGAAATAATAGTCCCTTTATAGTTCGTAGTTGCAAACTTGGAAGATTCTAAATGAGTTTCATGCATTCTATTGTTGGCAAATTTGAATTTGCCTCCGAGACTAAAACCAGCAAGGGTAACATCCATGGTTATATCGAAAGTTTTTTCTTTCATGTCGACGTAGCCGGAAACTTCATTTGCGAGCCCTGTCATGCTGGCGAACTCTGTCATACTCGGATCGTAACCGGATGAACTTTTCTTTACGAGTGTAAAGAGCATTTTACCTGATTCGACTTTTAACTTTCCTTCTGGTAGTTGCGTTGCGGATAATGAAGAATAAGCTACGCAAAGGATTATACTAATTATCCACGAAAAGTGCTTACTTTTTTTTATCGAAATTCTCATTGGGGAAATTACGCTGTCTTCTTTCATTCTAATGCTCCTGCTTTAATCCAACAAAAAACTGCTTTTGTAAGAGTAGTATCAGTATAAGATGACATTGAACCACTATTGATAGATGTATAAAAAACGCTGGCTGTTGGGATTCCTGCAGTGACCTTTGTTTTTACCGAGCTATAGCTACTTGTATCAACGATTGATTTTTGTGCCCCGGTTGCGTGACAACTTCCGCATTTGCTAGTAAGCCCTGCAGCGCCTAACGCTGAAAAGGAAGTAGAAGCTGTCGAACAGTCAATAGCGGGTGTATTACTATTAGTTGCTATTTGTAATAGGATTCCAGTTGTAGCTATGTCTTTTTCTATGTCAGAGTATTTTTTGTCAGTGCAAGTGATCACTCCCGCAAAAAGTATAATGAATATAATTGATATATGATTTAGTTTCACGTAATCCCTTCTTAATTTTTTTTGATTTTTTAAATCTTAAATAAATTTCCTATCTTTAGTTTTGTTCTAAATATAAGAGTTGTCAATTTGTTTATCGCTATTTCAATACTTCAATGTATATGATTTATATCATACAATTGACTTTGATACCCGTAATCGTTTTTCGGTAAAATACGGGTTTCAGTTGGGAGGCTGTTTTTAATTTGCGGATAATTCGAATTTGACGTTAATATCAACTTCTTTGATTTTTGGTGGTTCCATTTTATAATCTTTTGGATTTATTTTGAAGCTGGAAGTAAATAAATATCCCTTTCCATGTTTCTTTAACTTACCTGTAATTTCTACATTGTCTTTGGTGACTCCATGAATCTGCATTTTACCAACAACCTTAATGTCGCCTGTCGTTGTATCGTGTGTTGTTATCAAACCATCGAAATTTGCTGTATGATAGGTCTCTGACTCTAAATAACCCTCGTGCATAAGATCATTTGCATACTTGTAAGCACCTGTAAGATAAAAGCTATCATGCTTAATAGATGCGAAAATACTAACTTTTTTAGATGCAATGTCAACTGTGCCATAAAATTCTTCGGCAACTCCAGACATTTTTGCTGTGACATCCCATTCTGTCTTTATAAGGACAAATAGTATTTTGCCTGAACTCAGTTTGAGTTTACTTTCTGGAACTTCCACGGCGTGTATAAGACTCATTGTAAAAAATAAAATAACTGCAAACAATGAGAGTGTTTTGAAATTTTTCATAAAATTATTTCTCCTCTAATTCATTATCTTAATGGATAATATGGTGTAACCGCTAACGAAAGGTTCTTGCCACCGAGATAATTTCCCAATTTAAGATGAATATATAAGTCAGATGGAAATTTCTAAATTAAAAAGTCAAGCTTTATTTTGCACGCATAAAAGATGAAAAAATAAAGAGAATGATTCTAAGTATCTACTAAGTAACGTAAATTCGATGACAGAATTATTTTACAGTTTCAAAAATATTTGTATCTTCTAATTTTCTTTTTACAATTACAGCTGCTTGGGTAATCAAGTGTTTGCGACGAGAGTATTTATTTTTGAGATTGATATCATAGCTCACAACGAATGCGATAATGATAAGTGAGAATGGATACGCCGATCCGAGGATAATGATAGGTATTCCTATTTGATAAATTGAAAATGTCTGTAGGACAAATAGGATTTCATGAACGAAAAAGGAGAGGGCAATATTGAAAATAAGTCCACCGATTAAAAAAATCACAGAAATAGTGAGTAAACTAATTGTCTTAAATGTTTTTCCACTTGTCATAAGAAACGAGGCTTTCATTGCTTCCCTGGCGCTATAATCGGCATCGATTACAAAAAACGGTGCAAAGATGAGTCTTGCTATTGTCCAAAAAAATAATACAACTCCCATTAAAATCCGGATTTGCATAATTTTGTCATAGTCTTTTATGAAAAAAGCAATTTTAAAAAGTAGAATATAAAGCGAATAGTAGGCAGCAAGTAAAAGAAGAATTTGGAAATAGCGTTTGTGACCGAGAAATAAAATTTTAAGGTTAACGGAAAGTCCTCGAACGAGTCTGAGGTAAAACCGAATAAACCCACACACAAAAAAAGAAACGATTGGTAAAGAAAGATAACCGAGTAGCATATTTTGAGTCTCTCTTTCGTAAGCAATTGCAAATACAAGAAAGATCATTGAAAAGTAAGTGGTGGAAAGAAGAAGAGTAAACAGTAGACTCGCGAATGTTGTAATAAGAAAACTCTTATGGGCAATCGCCATACTCTCCTTAACATAGTTAATTACAATTTGTGGAGGAGTAAAAAGCTTTACTAATACTTTCGGATTCATATATGATTCAAGCGTCTTATCAAATGCCACTGAAAATCAAGAAAAAAAATATGCGATGTAAAATTAATCGTCGAGCGTAATCGGGTTGAATCGCGGACTAGATATTTTCGGATTCGAAATTTTGGGCGTAGTTGGATTTGTATTTAACTTTATAGCTTCTGCTGTTTCGGTCTCAACCTTTGTGAGATTAGATACTGGAATTTTTGTCTTTGAGTCTTCATTTAAAACTTCTTTTTGAATTACATCATTAATTCTCTTTACCATAAATGTCTGACTCGGATCGACCGGGTCTTCAGAAGAGTTCGATTTTTCATGCTCTAAATCTATTTCTTCATCGAGGAGATCTTCCAAATCTTGTAATGGAGGCGGGAACGACAAATCAATCTTTGCCCGTGTTTCCATCGTATCCAAATTAATCGCAGAATCTTCGAAAACAAATGAATTTTCTTTTTTCTCTTCCGATCCAATATCGGTGAAGTCCATTGCGAAATCAGAATCTAAATTACCTGAAGCAATTCCTTGTTCAATTTCTTCATCAATGATTGCATCGAAATCTAGGTATTGTTTTGTTTTATAATCAATCGTTGGAGTATGCGTTTGTGGCAAATCAAAATTATCCATTGGAACAGTATCAATATTTACCACCGAAATTTTATCCGTAGTTGTACCGGATAGGTTTTCAAGAGAACTTATGTATTCGATTTCTTCTGATAAATCTACATCCAGGGAAAGGCTATCGTCTACTTCTCTCTTTGCAGTGTCTTTTATTTTTTGGTAATGTTCTTCTGCGGACTCTTCTTTTTTAAAATCAGTTTCAATGAGAGAACTTAGATTAAAGTTAATTGCTTCCTTTTCCGTGAGTAAAGGCTCATCATCTAGTGTAGATATTTTTAAAGAGCTAAGATTTAAAGTAAACGCAGTAGTGGAAGTCGATTGATTTGCGGATAATGCGGATTTGGTTTCAATTACTTGTGTTAACTTTGGAGTTAGCTTTTTAAACTCCGCACGATCTGGCTTTGTGATTAGATACGAATCTGTCTCCAAAAAGTTTTGAAACATTTTAAATTCATTTAAAGTAATAATATCCGGTTCTTCATTCGTAAGATAATGGTAAACTTCGTCTATGGAAGTGTTATTGTCTATATAGAGTAATAGCTTAATTGTAAGCTCAATTAGTGCAGGTGAAATTCCATGAAACAAAATTCCAATATTGCCTTCTTTCTTTACATCTAGGATACTTTCTAGTAACTCTACTTGCTTTTTAAATTCTAAATTTGCTGTGTAAGTAAAAAGAGTAAATCCGTTAGATGTTGTCGCATCCGAAATGGAATCGTAATCTACTTTTTTTGTTAAGGACTTTAGTAGTATAAGTTTCTGAATCTTCTTTGACTTTAGTTCTTTATTGCGCGACTGTATTAATGTATTGTCTTTGGACTCAAAGTCTCCTGAGTTATCAAGTAAGTAGCAAATACTACCTGTATCTCCCAGAGGTATGAAGTTTTTTAAAAGTTGATTCATGGTTTTATATTAAATTTTTAAGAAAACTAATCCGAATGCAATATCTATCTATGTGTTTAAAAACTATATATTTTGCAAGCATAAACTAAATTACCGGTGCTACCTTATTTGGGTAGTTCATTCGTTAGGTCTAAATTGAATTTATAATCTGTGAAATTTGCCTCTACTTGTACTTCGGTGACACGATTATTTGCTTGGTAAATTGCGCTTAGAATTGTTCGCGTTGGCACTTGAAATGCAAATTCCTTTTCGAAATTCAACTCTAAAGAATACTTTATCATGTCCCTTTTTTTAATAATAGGCTCTTTTAGAATTTTGATTATGCGGGCAGTTTGAGAATGAATCCACAGTTGACCTCGAAAATAACCAGATTGAATTTTTGTTGGGCTAACCAAATACTTGGTAGTCTTTGCATCCGAAGAAAGTGTTTGAAAGGAATGAAAAGCGAGACCTTCCCGTGAAAGCCAATCCACTTCCAATTTGCTTGCCCGTTCAACTAAAGGCTTTGTTAAAATTTGTTTGATTCCATTTATTTCAATTTCTTTGCAGACAAAAATATATTCTTCTGGGCGCTGAAAATATCCAGCTTGTATTCTTTTCTCAATTACAGTGCCTGAGCTTTCTTTGATTTTTGAGGTCACTTCCTGGTTGACTCTATAGTTTTTGATTTCAGCTTTTTCTTTTTGAAATAATTCTGCGGCTTTATTTAGAAGTGCAGTGTCGTCTGCTAAGAGAGAAGACATAGCTACAAAGCCACAAAGAAACAGAGTAATAGTAATTAGCCACAAATTGTTTTTCCTCAATTCTGTTACAACAATGGGAAATTTTTTGTCAAAATAAAGTTAGTCATTATCTTGATAGTTATAGAGTTTTAAGTTCAGTTTGGATTTTTCTATTTGATGGATTTTTGTAAAGTGTTCGTTGGGACAAACAATATCAGAACCGGTATTCAGATTGAGTGTTGGATAATCCATTAGTTCAAATAGAGATGCTGTTCCAGAAGAAACATTTGTTTTTGATCCAATGTTATCGCTATTAAATACCACAAACTCTGTATTAGCCCCACTGGCTCCATTGCTTACAATTACGAAATCAGTTGTGCTAGAAGTTATTCCTGTAGTAGACCTCGTGACGCGGCTAACCTGGGATGGTGTTAGGTTATAGGAAGTGGTGTTAATAGAGGAGAAGGGTGGGCTTGCTAGTGTTGCCAGTGTTGTAGAAAACGGATAAGTAGTTCGCACAGAATCAATATTAACCGCAGTGGTATTCCCAAAGTATACATTATTCAAATTAGAATAACCAACTGCTTGTCCCATGAAGGACGCGAATATTTTTTTGAAAGCTGTTTTATTATCTGGATCTAATACGCTGGGACTAAAATTACTGGAACGCATAAATATTGTCATGAGATTATAAGCTGTATTCGCTCTTGTTCCATTTACACCCTGCACGCTTTGCTGAAAAAATGCGTTGCGGGTAGTCGCTGTTGTTCCCGAGCTTTCATACATATACTTCATGAAGCTATAGGCATAAGCATAATTTTTAAGACTGCTCGTCCAGTTAAATAAGGAAGGGCTACCAATGCTTGTGCTGCCAATTCCTCCCGTGCAAGAAGTAGAACTACTTGCATCTCCTTTGAAGCAGCTAATGCGAGCACTCTGCGGTCCGTATCCGGTCAAATCGCTAGTAACCTCACTTGTTCCTTCATCAATCCAGGTATCATCTGTGCCCAGGGAGTATTGATAACGGATCAAATGTTGAAATTCATGTGCAAGAGTTGAGAGAAAGGTATCAGGTTTGCCATTAGCCAAATCTTTATCACGTAGACGCAATAGTTCCATTCCATCCATAAATAAAATTTCTCTTTGATTAGATCTTACGACTCTAGAAGGGTCATCCTTTGAAAAATTGATTGGGTCGACATAGCCTGCAACAAAACCTGAACTTACCGTTGCACCATCTTTAATATCCAAAATGAGCATTGTCACTTTTTTATCTCCATTTACATCAGAGGGAGCACCATAAGCATCTTTTTCAACAGGGAAGATATTTGACTCAAAAGCTGCTGCTACATTTGCATAATTCAAATTTGTAGTTAGATTATTTTCAAGATACAAATCCATATTCGTTGATGACGCAACAAGGCTTGCATATACGCAATAAGTCGCCTGTGAACTGATGAGTAAATTCCGAACCCAAAATCCGCCGTTATTGGGATTACATCCAGAATTTTGTGAATCCATAATATATTTGAGTGAGAGAATGCTAAAAATATTTTTCTGTGATTTTGAGCTGGAATTCGAATTAGTGCAAGCAATTAAGAATAGAAGCAAAATTCCAATGTAACGAAGATGAAATGATTTCATAATTTGAATTAATTCCTCTGATTTGGTTTGTCAAATGATTTACAATTTAATTACTTTACTTATTGACTGTTATATATAAACAAATGAATACATTGGATTTACCAAATGAATCTTAGAGCACTATCTTTATTTTTTTTTCTTGCATTGCATACTTTAATTTCAGCGGAATCATTTCCTTCCGGGATTTGGTTTTCTGAGAAGAAAGAATTTCGCAATGGTTATGAATTCTTACAGTTATCTATTCAGGAGAATAAATTTGTTTTTGCAAAACTTTCTTATAACGAAGAACGAAAATGGGAAGAAACTAAGGTTCTTGGTGTTATCGAAAATAAAAATGAGATGTTTCAATTTAAATCAGAAATGTGCACCGTGTTTTCCGCAAAACAACTTGGTGATAAATGGATTCTTATTAAGGGCTTCGACTGCGATCATTTGCAATTGAAGCTAACCAAAAATGAGCAGGAAATTATTATTAGCCCATCTATTGGCATTACAGAGTCAGTTACTCTCAAACAAGTAAGACAACGGTCAGAAAATACGATAGGCGCTATTGTCGTATCCGAGGATAAAAAAATATTTCAAGTTTGGAGCCTTGGAATGCGGTATGTAAAAAAAGGCGCCTCTGTGCTAATAAATGGAAAGCCGGTTACTATGTTAGAAACAGTTGATTCTACAGGAAAATTTTCATCCAATGAGCCGATACGTAAAGGCGAAATCATATCTATAAATAATCCTAAGTCATCCGATCTTTTTGATTAACTCATCGTGCCTTATCATAGCAGGGGTTCAACGTCCGCGTCGAACAATTTTTAGATAAGGCAACGCTTTTCGCAAATCACTAATTTCTTGCTCATTGATGTGTGTATTGTCGATTTCAAGATAAGTGAGATCTTTTAGTGAATATAAGGGCTTTAAAGATTGAATCTTTGTATCACCAATTTGTAAATCGACTAATTTCTTTACGTCACTAACCGGGGTTAGCTCTGAGACATTTGTATCTCTAATATCTAGATGTCTTAGTTCAGGAAACTCTTTACAAAACTTTATGTCACGAATGGCAGTTCTTGCCAGAGAGAGTCTAGTAATTTTTTTTAAATTATGAATTGGAGTTAAATCCGAAATAGCCACATCATTTAAGAATAGAGAATTCAGATTAGGTAACTCTGAAATTGGTTGCAAGGATGAAATGGATGTTCCACTTAAATTTAGGTATTGAAGTGTTTTTAGTTTTGCAAGCAGAGAGGCATCTTTGAATTCGGGAGATGAAATTTCGAGAGATTCTAGTTTTGTAAATCGAGAAATTTCTTTTAGGTCTGGCAAGAATTTTTCTTTAAAACCGATATACCTAGAATGTTCTGGAAAATATTCTGTTTGGTTTCCTGAAGTATCTTTTACGGGAAAAAATCCGGGCTGCTCTTTATAAATTTTCGGAGCACAATGCGTTAGATACAAAGCAAGGAAAAATAGACTGTAAATTATTGATTTAAATGGTTTCATTTCTTTAAAATAGTTTGGTTCAAAATATTTTGTTATGAACTAAAGAGGGAAGGCTGATTTTTTTCCAACTCAGTTTCGGAAGAAAACTTAATTTTATCTTTTAGGGTTAAATTTTGTTTATCCGCTTGATTCACTTTCTCGGTTTTCATTTTACTTGATTCAAATGGATTCATACGATATCTCCAATTTGCGAAATTAATTTTCGGTTCAAGCCATTCATTGTAAAATTCTTTTTCCAAAATAACTGGCATTCGATTGTTTTCATGAATTGGTCGAAGAATTTCATTTGCGGTTGTAGTGATGATTGTACAGGAAAAAATTTCTTCTTTTGTTTTGGGATTTTGCCATTTGTCCCACAGACCAGCCATAGCAAAAGTGGATTCTGGATTTAGGGTAAATGCATATTTGTCTTTAGTTTTTCCTTCTGCTTTAAATTCATAGAATATATCCACAGGAATTAGGCAGCGATTGGAAGTGAGTAAATTTCGAAAAGCAGGCTTTTCTTCCAGACTTTCCGAGCGAGCGTTAAACAAAGAGTATTTTTTTATTTGTTCAAAGTCCTTTACGAAATTTGGTATAAGACCCCAGCGCATCCGCTCCATTTCATTTTGATTCAACTCTGTGTTTCGCCAAATGACTAGTATCCGGTCAGTTGGCAAAAAAACATCTTTGAAGCTCATGTCGTCAATCGTATTATGAGTTTCGAATTGTTCTTGCAATTCTGCCATTTTAGATTTGAGCGTAAAACGACTACACATTACAAAATTCCTTTCATTGGTAAAACGTAAGATTCTTCTAAATTAATAGAAGCAGGAAGTTCTAAAAATGATTTCAAATACAAGGCGAATTCTTTAGGAGAAATCATGTCCTTCTTATCAAATCCTTCTCGACCATTCCAAATTTCAGTGCTAATCGCACCGGGGTAAACAGTAAATATGCGTATTCTATCTTTCTTCCATTCTTCGCGAAGTGATTTTGCAAGTCCAGCGATGGCATGTTTTGAAGCACAATACGCAGTTGATTCCGAAAAACCAATCTTACCGGCTGTAGAAGATAGAAAGCATACGAATGGGTTTGAAGTTGAATATTTTAATAAAGGATAAAATTTCTGTAGAATTAAAAAAGAAGAAATTATATTTAAGGAAAAATGCTTTTCAATAGAATCTTTTGTGAGCGAAGAAATTTCTCCAAACAAACCATCACCCTGACAGAGATATATCACGTCTAACGTCTTACTAGAAGCTTTATAGAATTCGACAAAGGAAAAAATATCCATTTCTTTGGTTAGGTCGCACTTATAGTTTAAGCCTGGTTTTATTTGGTCGGAAAGGGCGATGCCTCTCCTAGAAATTCCGTAGACATTGTGATCTAAGTTTTCTTTCAATGCGGCTAATAACGCTTGTCCGATTCCAGAACCCGCACCTACGATTAAGACTTGCTTTTTCGTCATCTAAGAGTTCCTACATTCCCCAGATGGTATAGCCCTGTGCTTTTTGAATTGCAATAACTTTCACTAAAAAAAGAATTAGGATAATAAAAGTTAGAAAAAAATAAAGTCCCGTCTTTGTATCTTCCTCTTCATTCTTGAGTAAAATAAAAAAAGGAATGGTAAGTGTAAACATTCTAGATACATTTTCATAGACTGACCAGAAATGGTAGAAGCTAGCAGTCGATACCATAAAAAATACAAGCGCAATTCCCAGTCGGAATTCAATTCCTCTTTTAATATCCCCTGTGAATAAAATTCCGATTCCGCTAATAAGTAAAACTAAAAGTGGAAAACGAGAAAGTAATCGAGCCAACTCCTTGTAATCCGTTGTAGTGCTGACAGTGTCAATGATAGATTTAGAATAAGTAATAATGCCTTCGAGTGGGAGGATAAAGTCAGTTAGCCTCGTTGCTCTCCAGTTTGGAAATGTTACCTTTAGATACACATGCCACATTAAAGGAATTGCTAATACGGAAATAATAAGAAGTGCTTTTGGAACTCGTTTTTCTAGAACGGCTTTTACTCCGAGCGGAAAAAATAGAAATAAAGCTGGCTCTTTACACAGAATAGCAAGACTTGCTACTAGCACAAAATATAGATTTTCCTCTTCGAGATAAAAATAATAAGCAATGATAACAAGAGAAACCATTACCGAATCACTGACTAACACGGCGTAGCTGCCTAAAGAAAAAGGAGAGAGCAAATAAAAAATAGAAAATATTTTTTTGTCTTGGTCTAGGATTCTGCGAAGCAGCATATAAGATATAAGAAATAAAGCTATATTTACAAAATACATTCCATATACAGATGCCGTCTTGCCAAAGAAACCAATGATTCCGACTAATAGTGGATAGCCGATACGAGGAGCGCGGTAGCTTTCATCGAAGCCTTTAGGCCATTTCATATTTAACTCACTAATAGCCCTAGAATAAAAATAGAAAATTTGTCCGTCGTAACCAGCCCCAAGATCGTCTTTGTTCCCAAGGATTACAACCGCTCCATCCGGCATTTTCTCTTTATTCTGAACTGCAAATTCCATCCCGAAGTTAATCATGGAAGTTGGGTTATAATTGTATTTTTTCCAAAGAGAGGCTGTTACTACAATATACAATAAGGCAAATAGCGAGTATCTGATGTAAGATTTTTCGAGAAAGGATATAATTTTGCTCATGTGGTTACTTTTTATTTTCCTTAATAATTTCTGAATAGATTTTAATCATTTTCTCTGAGCCTGTATAGCTTAGGTGATGTGAATCAATAAAGTCTTGCACTCTTGGAACTGAATCTTTGTGGTCGTAAAATTTTACGGAGTGTTTTGACAGCTCTGAATAGAACTTTAGATAGTCCTTATACCACTCGCTTTCTTTGTATAAATCTAGTTCTAGCGGATTCTCGGGATTATTCACAATGACTAAAGGGATATTTGCCTGTTTGAATTTCACGGCAGCTTTTTCGAGCATAGCAAACTCTGACCAACGATAAGCACCTTTATTATTTAAGAATTTTTTTACATTATGGAGATGGTAAAGTCTTTGCACTTCGGGACGGATAGGAATTAATATTTTATCGTTTAATTGTCTAAATAAATCAGCATCTTTATACATCTTCTCAAAATAATCGTCCGCATATTCCGAATCAGTCATTTGCTGTAATACCTGGTCGTCCATGCTATCTATGCGGGTAAATGAAATATCCCTCTCAATTACTTTTTTGCAAAAATTTTGCGGAAGACGAATACCATAGAAATATTCTTTCCCGTAAAGTTTTTGGTCAATTGCTTTTGAACTAACTGTTTTTGAAATCGAAAATGATAAATCAATAGTATCCGTTTGGATTTTTTCGGGAATCACAAATTGAATTTTTTGCCAGCCTGTTTTTGGAAAAGAATTTTTATATAATTCGTTTGTAGTATTGGAAATTAAAATCTCGGTATCTTTTTCAGGATTAAAAACCGTTTCAACAAATTCTGATTTATTTTTTAATTCACAAGAAACTTGAAATTTCTGCTCTGTCCAGCCTTTTCGCCATTGAACTGGATTGAGCGTTGCTCCTGTATAATTATGATAGCTAGTTCCACTTCGCGTATGACGTTCCAAGTAGGCATCAATTGGGTCAGCTATAAAACCTCTATACTTATTTACATATAACATAGACTTCGTTAGAAGCGGAAGGATTTCCGTTTTCTTTAGAGCAGTAAAATGATCGAATAAAAAAGATAACGGGTAATAGAATTTAACCGGATGTCGGCTCCCATAAGCATGAACCCTTCCCTCTTCTGAGTAATCTCCAAATATTGCTTGCGGGAAATGATCCATTTGAAAATCACCAGGATTTACAAGGTATAAAATCAAATCTGGTTTCTTAGAAATCATTTCGTCTGCATAATAATATAAATCAGTCGGAGACATTGCCACATGAGCGAAAAAATCGGAATGAACTTTTACGCTAGACTTCGCCAACTCATTATCGACTTTCTGCGGCATATAGGAGTAT
Source organism: Leptospiraceae bacterium (assembly GCA_031368925.1). Lineage (GTDB taxonomy): Bacteria > Spirochaetota > Leptospiria > Leptospirales > Leptospiraceae > UBA2033. The sequence goes on along the minus strand of JANMOF010000148.1, from coordinate 20,017 downwards.
AACGCTACAGAGCTTCCTGTTACCAAAACAGATTTTTTATCTTTTGAAAAATTGAGGTTTTCTTTTTTTTGTAAAAAATTATACCAGGGGGAAGTATCCCATTCTAATTCATTCGGAATTTTTAGAAATAAAAAAGAAAATACGAACCAATCTAGTAAAAGAATTACCGAGCAGAACCCAAGAATTGATGCGATTATTTTTGATTTTAAGTTATGTAGTGCCAAGATGTTAAAATTTTTCCAATCTAATCATGAATTTTGTGGAAGAAAATCATTTAAGGAAAACGAAACGTTAGGAAGTTTAGTTGAAATAAAATTTTCGTCTTTCTGTAGAATTTTTGTAAAAGTATATTTTCCGTCAATAGGAGTCATATATACTTCTATAGGGACTGCTCTTTCAAAGAATGCCTGATGTTCTTGTAATGCAAAGCTCATGGCTTTTACGTTGGATTTTACAAGCGTAAAGTCAAGAAAGAAATTTTTAAAGATTAGCATGAATAAGATTTGCCACAGAGACACGGAGGCACCGAGAATATATATATATGCTGGTTTCAACAAAATAATTTGTGGATGTTTAAATAAAATCTTTCTTGATGATTTATGCAAATTAATAGTAAAAAAATAATTGAAAAACTCTCCGTGCCGGCGCTTGTGGTGAATTTATTGAAGCCATGCCTCTGTGGCAAAAGAATCGGCATTTATATTTTTCTAATTCTCTTAGGCGTATCGCTTCTCGCACAGGAAATTCCAGAGGAAGGCGACACCAAGCCTCTACTGCGAGTCTTTCCAATTTTTCGTCCAGAAGAATGTGAATGGTCAATTCGATTTGATATTTGTTTACGATGTATGAAAAAGAGAGAGCGCTACGCTCAGAGGATTTTATTTATGAAAGACGGCGGACCTTATCGTGAACACGGATGTTACACAGATGCAAAAGGGTTTTATGTGTTGAAATAGTTTCTGTCACCCCCGAAATTTTTAATCGGGGGTCTCTAGATTTTGAGATTCCCGATTAAAAATTTCGGGAATGACAAGTAAATTTATTTTTTACAAGTTTGTAAAGCAGCGATGTTGGTAGCTGATTTTAAACAATCTAGGTTAAATTTTCCAGATGTGCATTCTTTGATAACACCTGGTTTAATAGCAGCTTCCATAGATTTTGCTTTATCAGCTTCTTCTGGTTTCAGTTCTTTTAATAGGTTAGTAAACATTTGGTCTACGATTGGTGCACATTCAGCTTCACTTACAACTGCTCCCTTGCAATTAGAAAATAGGATAGATGCTACAAGTAGCATAGCGATAACTAAGATTTTTTTCATTCGATTCAGTTCCTTTCTTGGATTTTTACTCAAAATATCTTCTCTAGGCTCTGTGAAAACCGTTTTTTTCTTTTTTTTAGACTTCGTTCGGGTTGTCGGCTGGGTTTTTAGAGATGCGAACGCGGATTTCATTTCCTAGAAAATTCCAATTGACTTGAAATAATTTTTTCATGATATGAATTCCTCTACCAGTTGGAACATTAATCCTATCAGGGCGCGCTGGATCAGGGACAAGCTCGGGCTCAAATCCTTTCCCGCTGTCGATTACATAAATATCTAAAAATTTACTCGTTTCAAAAACTTGAACTGTTACCTCATCATCTGAACGTCTACCACCATGCTCGACTGCATTGTCTAGGGTTTCATCAATGATTATGCTAAACCAAAACTCGTTTAGAAATGTTTTCCAATTTTCGAGTTCGTAGATCTTCCAGAGTTCCTCTTTTAAAGATTGGGCTCCCGTTAGATTGGACGGAGATATGCGTTGTATTACCAAGCGGGGAAGCTCTCTGTAAATGAAAACAGAAAGAAACCCTGGGTAAAATGCTATAAACTTAAATTGAATGAGCGAAAGTAATACTACAGAAAGAAATACAATATCAATGAGCAGAACATTGACATGAGCCTTTAAAACTTTGTAATCAAGGGTAAGATAATAATTCAGCGTTAAAATAAATACTGTTAAAATTACAATGTAAGAAAGAGAGCGATATAGAAATTTCTTGAGACGATTGCTTGAATGTGTCAATTTATAAATGACAATTACCAAAAACGAAAGAAGGGCAAATACCGAAAAGGCTCTAGTTAAAAAATAATTGATATTTTCATAGAATCTACTTTCCAAAGGAAAATATGCATTTATGTAAGGAATCGAGAACGTCTGAATTGTGATTAAGTAGCCTACTCCACCCACAAAAGCTGTGTAGATGGTAATCATTACCTCCCGTCGTCTGTAAAATGGGAAATGCAATCCGAAGATTACAAGCATGTAAACGGTGAGATTTGAAAATACAATTTGTTGCAAATGAAAAGATTCAAAGCCGACAAACTGGAATTTATGCAAAATTTCCATAAAATTCCAAAGACTTAAAATGAAACCAAATAAACCGAATGAAATTTTTGTAGAGGTAATAGGAACGCGAAATACAGAGACTAAAAATAATATAAGGACGATTAAAATCGTCAGGATAGAAAATATTATTTCGACAATTAGGTTCATTTCAAAAAAATAATCTTTACTCTATAGAATGCGAAAGTTAATTAACTTTCAGCTAGTAAATTATGACGCATATTCTAATCCCATGTATTTTTCTAGCAATAACTAATTTAAACCGAATGAGAAAACTTTAAATTTATGAAATATATTCTGACTTTCTTGGTTTTTGTCCTACCGATCGTTTCTACTCTTAGCGAACAAATTTCTGATTTCGATAAAGTTCGAAAAGGTGTCGTTCAAATTCGCACCTATTCACAGGGACAAGATGCATTTTCCCCTTGGCTAACGACTGCTGTGCGCGCAAGTGGCGGAACAGGTTTTATTATTGATAAAAATAAAATCATGACAAACGCGCATGTCATTTCCAATGCAAAATACATTCAAGTGCAAAGATATAATCAGACAACCTGGTATGAAGTGGAAATCTTATTCGTTGCGCATGATTGCGATTTGGCTCTACTCAAGGCAAAGGATGAATCTTTTTATGAAGACTCAACATCTTTTGAACTTGGAGCAATTCCCGATCTAAATTCTTCTATCACGGTCGTTGGCTATCCAATCGGTGGAGACAAAATCTCTGTTAGCCGCGGAATCGTTTCCAGGAAAGAACAGTCCACATACGCACATTCAGAAGTAGACAGTCACTTGGTCATTCAAGTAGATGCAGCGATTAATCCCGGTAATTCGGGTGGACCTGCTATTCAGGATAATAAAGTAGTTGGAGTTGCATTTCAAGTAGCGAGTCGAGGGGAAAACATAGGTTATCTCATACCTACAACTGTAATTAAATATTTTTTGAAAGACATCGAAGACGGGAAGTATGACGGCTACGTAGAATTAGGCGTTCGAACTTTAAACTCTTTCAATAACACTCTGCGTGAATTTCGAAAAATTCCTAAAGACTTAAACGGTGTATTTGTGACTAAAGTATTAAAAGGCGGAAGTGCAGACGGGTTCTTAAAGAAAAATGATTTACTTCTAGAAATTGACGGGCTTCCTATTGGGCGAAATGGAACAATCGTTCTCGATAAAGACGCACGAATTGATTTTGTAGAGATTGTTGATAACAAGCATTCAGGCGAGTCTATTTCTTTTCGTGTTTTCCGAGATGGGCAGCTAATTACTATTAACTTCCCAGCTAAGCGAATGGATGAATTCATCTACATGCGACACCAATATGATGAGCCTTTCGACTACTTCGTATTAGGCGGACTTGTATTTCAACCGATATCGAGAGATCTACTTCAGGAGTGGAATAAAAACAATGAAACACAGGGTGGCAGTCAATTTCTATATCGCTTTTTTTATTTTATAGATGACGACCTTTGTAAAGAAGTAGAGTCTGACGTTGTTCTCTATCGCAAACTTGCTCACCCGATCAACACAAACTCTGATTTTTTCTTGAACATGGTGGTGGAGTCCGCTAACGATATTAAAATTCGCAACATAAAGCATTTAAAAGAAATCATTCATAAAAAAGATTATGCTTTTTTGAAAATTAAATTTAGAGATGTAGATGTACCTCTCATCTTAAAAAAAGAGGAAATAGAAAAAGCTGATAAAGAAGTAAAAGCTATTTACAAGGTAGGGAACAAGTGAGATTAATCGCAATATTATTAATAGCCATCAGTGGATATACTTCCTTATTCTCTTTGGAAACGATTGAGGATAAATTTAAAAACACTGTCGTCCAAGTTAAAATTACAACTCAGTCTCCTAATTTTTTATTCCCATGGCAGCCTAAAAAACCGCAAACTGCTGGTGCTGTTGGAGTTGTTATTGCAAACAAGCGCATACTTGTATTTACCTCTTTGATTGATTATTATACTTCTATCGAGGTAAAGAAATTTTCCTCGTATACTTCAGTCCCTGCCAAAGTTATTAAAATGGACTATGAATCTAACTTGAGTGTTTTAGAAGTCGATGATCCAGAGTTCTTCAAAGACCTTGTTCCTATTCAGTTTGAAACTAAGATCGATCCCTTTAAAGCAGTTTCCATTTTGCAATTAGACAATTCCGGCTCTATTCAAAATTCTAAAGGACGTTTGACTGGCATTGACATGGAAAATTACCCAATGGGCTACACCGAATTACCCTATTTGCATGTAAATTCGAACGAGAAGTTAGATGGCAATGGAGAATTAATTCTGGATAAAGACAAAGCAATCGGAGTATTATACAGATTTACCTCTTCTAAAAATTCGGGCAGGGCAATCCCAAGTTTTATCATAAACACTTTCATCAAACAAAAATTTGAAAAGACGAAAGGCACAGTTTTTCCTTTTAAAGGATTTCGCTTTAGACCAATTCCAGATGAAACTACCAAGGAATATTTTGGTTTAGATAAAAAATCTGATGGGGTTCTCGTTGCTGAGGTTCTCCCCTACTCATCTGCGGATAACTATTTGCAGCTAAATGATATTATCCTTGAATATGGTGGAATGAAAATTGATTCTCAGGGTTATTTTAAACATCCTGTCTACGGCAAACAATACATATCCTTTCTTGCACACTGCGGAGAAGAATTTGGATTTAAAATGGGAAGTAAAATTCCTGCAAAAATTTTGCGAAACAAGAAAGAAGAAATGATTTCAATGCCTCTCAAGGCATTCCCATACAAGGCAGTTAAAATTCCTTATATGAACAATGAAGGCAAAGAACCAGAATACTTAATCAAAGGTGGTTTTATCTTTGCCGAGCTTTCCGAATTCTTAATGAAAGAATTTGGTTCTAGCTGGAGATCTCGGATAGATAAAAAAGTACTTTACTTAAATGATTATTTCCGCATGAACAAAAAAGGGGAAACTGGTCGTTATGTTCTAGTTGTCCAAGTCCTACCGGATGATTCGAATAACGGCTATCATTCGATGAGTTTTGAAATTATCAGAACTATCAACGGGCGACCACTTAAATCTATCCGAGAGTTAGATGCAGCTTTGCAGGATAATATTGCGTTGCCTGAGTCAGTCAATGGAAAATTCATAAGTTTACAAACTGAAAATGGATCGGAGATTGTATTAGATAAATCTAATTTAAAAGAAATTGATGAAAGAATTCAGAAGAAGTTTGGCATTGAACGGTTAAAAAATTTCTAGTTAGGATCTCTGCATTTATGAATTACGCGCAAACACTAATAGAAAAAGCCTGCGACCAATGGATACAAGAGCTAACGGATTTATCACGTCGTAACAATTTACTTTATTACCGTGAATTGAAAGTCGGAACACTTGAATTAAATAAATACAATGAGAAGTTTCTTGTAGATTTTTTTAACGGAGATAAAATATCTATTAACGACTTACTTTCTTTAAAAGATAATAACCCCGAAATTTACAGGAAAGTTAAGATCATCCAAAAACGTTCTAAGCAAAACCTCGAAGAAAGAGGTATTGACACATTACTATTAGCCTATGGATTTGTTACATGGAAAGAGGATGACGGTGAGTTGCCTCCGAAGTCGCCTTTGATTTTGATACCTGTTGCCATTGATAATAAGAGTAAAATTTATCTCTCGCAAAATGGTGAGCCAATTATTAATCCAGTTCTACTCGCTTATTTAGAAAAAGCGCATAATATCAAATTAACTTCAGAGCAATTACTGAACGAGGATGGTGCTGATGATAGGGAAGATTCTATTCCTGATTTTGACGCCATTGCTAGCAGGTTAAAAAGTTTTGTAGGTAAGAAAGTGCAAACTCTTAAAATTGATAAGCAGCTAATCTTAAGTAACTTTTCTTTTCAGAAAATGTCCATGGTTGAAGATTTAAAATTTCAAAAAGAAAATTCGAACAATAATAACGAACTAGTCTTTGCAATGGCAGGCAATGAACTTTCTATTAGGAAAATAAAAGAAAACGTTAGCGATATTGATCCCAAGAAATTTGATCTCATTGTTCCAGAAGACGATTTCATCGTTTTTGATTGCGACTCTAGTCAACAGAGCGTTATCCAAGCTGTTTTAAGAGGAGAAAATTGCACAATTCAGGGTCCTCCTGGAACAGGCAAGAGTCAAACGATAGCAAATTTAATTGTAACCCTTGTGGCTAATGGCAAAAAAGTTTTGTTTGTCGCAGAAAAAAGAGCTGCACTAGAAGTGGTCAAGCGGCGTTTAGATCAAAAAAAATTGGGACACCTACTACTCGATTTACATGGAACAGGGATTTCTCGGAAAATGGTTTTAGATCAATTCAAAGAAAGCTTGGATTTAATTCGAAATTCGAGAAATGTTGATGTCGGAGAAACGCATAAACAATTCGCAAAGAAACGAAGAGAATTAAATGCTCACGTGGAACAGTTTCATAAGAAAAGACTTCCTTCTAATAAAAGTGTATATGAACTGCAAGCGGATCTTTTAAGCTTTTCAGATGAGGAAAAAAGTCAAACTAAGTTTACCGGTAATGATTTACAAAATTTGACGCCAGACATTGTTGATAATCTAAAAGGGAAATTAGAGGAGTTGCACAAACCTGCATTAGCCGCTCTATTCCTGAATTCAAAATCTTCGCCGTGGCAAACAACAAGTATCTCCAACGTGGAAGATGCTACTGTCCTATCAAACTCAGTGAACAAAATATATAAGCAGCTTCAATTTCTAGGACAAGAATTCACAAAACTTTCTGCCTACGGTCTAAGTGACTCTAAGAATTTCAAAGAAATCGAAAACATGATTCACTTGATGGAAAGAGTAAATTCGATGTACGATTTATATACTGACAATCCTGAAATATTCAAAGTAGATTTAAAAAATTTTTTACAAATAAAGAATGCATTTAAAGAAGATATGGATTTGAATCAGGGCATGAATTATTTAAAGCAAATACATAATTCCTCTAATAATACCCCACTTTTAATAAACCAAAAAATTAATCTACTAACAGATATTAGCCGCACAGTCGATAAATATTCTGATAAAATATACAAAGAAGACTTGCAGAGATATATCGAAATATTGGAATCGGCAGATTCAAAAAAATGGCTTTCTAACTTCTTTGACAACGAATTAAAGAGTTCTATTGAAGCTTTAAAAAAATTGCGCATTTCGCCCGAAATTTCAAGAGAAGATTTATTAAGTGAAATCAAAAAAATTCTTCTCCAAGTAAAACAATGGAAAGAACTTTTTCCCACAAATCCTTTTCCCGACAAAAAGATTGTTAAACTTTTGCGGGATAATGAATTTTTTACAAAAGTTGCAACGCAAGAATTTTGGAAACACTATGAGTCGATTCGAAATTCTCGTAGCCCTCTTCCTACTTCTGATTTAGAATTTTTTCAAGAGATTGAAAAAATTACTGATCTACTAAGGGAATGGAAAGCACAACATCGAGCTACAGTGTATCCTGAACCAGTTAGAGATTGGCAAAGTATCAATACCTATTTTTTAGAGCTACAAAAAGAAATCCAAAATGCAAAGTCAAAAATAAATCAGAATCAAATAGAGAGACTTCCACTCGAAGAAATTTCTGGAATCTTCAAAGACCTAAATAATGACTCGCAGGCTCTATCGCTTGGGAGCGTCAAAGAGATTGAGAAAGAGTTTAATGCTTGTAATGCGACAGGATTCTTAATAGAAATTAAACAAAACAAATCTAATCCAAACTTTTGGGTTAGACAATTTGAATATGCTTGGCTTTATTCTTGTCTGGAAGATGCATATAGACAGGATGCAAAGTTAAAAGTTTTTCACGGGAAGACACAAAGCGAGCTAGTAGCTGAGTTTCAAGAACTCGATAAGAAGAGATTGGAGCTAACGCGCGATAGACTCCACTATCGCCATGCAAGGTGGGTAATGCAACAGATGAGTCAACATGGTGACGAAGAAAACTTAGTAAGAGCAGAGACTAATAAGAAATCAGCGCGACTCTCCCTTCGTAAATTGTTACCTGAAACTCCAAATGTATTAACTAGCCTTCGCCCCTGCTGGATGGCAAGCCCGTTATCCATTAGCCAGTTGATCGATGCAAAGAAACAATACTTTGATGTAGTAATCTTTGACGAAGCAAGCCAGATTATTCCAGCAGATTCCATTCCTGCCATAATGAGAAGCAAGCAAATAGTTGTTGCCGGGGATACTAAGCAGTTACCTCCAACTGATTTTTTCAAAGCAAACCAGGAAGATGAGGAAAGCGAAGAAGTCTCACACACAAAAGGTTTTGAAAGCCTCCTCAATAGAGCTGCAAGCTTTCTCAATGAAAGGCAATTACTCTGGCATTATCGAAGTCGTTCTGAGGAGCTAATCGCTTTTTCCAATGAAAGCATTTATGCAAATAAGCTAATTACTTTTCCAAGCCCTAAGAACGCAAAGGTAGTTTCACATGAACTAGTTCCTTTTGTTTTGGGTCAAGATTCTGAAGAGAGTGAAACGCTAGAAGTCGGAAAGGTAATTGAATTGGTTTTATTTCACGCAACTACTCGCCCAAAAGAAACGTTAGGCGTTATTACCATGGGCATTGCACATGCACAAAAAATTGAATCTGCCTTGGATGATGTTATAAAAGAAAGACCGGATTTAGATGCATTTTTTAATGAAGAAAATACTGACCATTTTTTTATAAAGAATATCGAGCAGGTGCAGGGTGATGAGAGAGATGCAATTATATTCTCTATAGGATACGTAAAAGAGGCAAATGGAAATTTGCCTCATAATTTTGGACCACTAACGCATCAGGGCGGAGAACGTCGATTAAACGTAGCAATCACCCGTGCAAGACAGAGAATGACAGTAGTTTCCTCATTTGCTGATCGAGACATCGACTTAGAAAGATCTAGTGCGGAAGGTGTCAGACTATTAAAAAATTATCTAAGCTATGCGAATTATGGTGGTAAGCCGCAAAATACTCTTGAGTCTGAAGGTTTGAACCCAATAGAGCAGGAAATATTTAATACACTGGAGAAAGCGGGAATCCCATTAGTTCCAAAATTTGGGTTTTCACAATATAAAATAGATATGGTAGCAAAACATCCTACCAAAGACGAATATGTATTAGCTATTGAATGCGATGGGGAATACTATGCGTCTAGCCCAACTGCTAAAGAGCGCGATAGACTCAGAGAACAGCAATTAGCCTCTCTTGGTTGGAAGTTTTATAGAATTTGGCTTTTAGATTGGATCAATAACAAAGAACAAGAAATCGAAAGAATTAAGAAAGCATACCAAGAAGCTTTGTAAAATTTTACTCTTTCATTAATTGTAACAAGTTTAGGATTTTGCTGGTCGGAGAGTTTGTGCCCGCCGACCGTTACTCCATCTAGGAGTGTTTGTATTTCTGGAAGGGAAAAATTTAATCCTTCTAGATTTACCGCATCACAAACAAACTCAGCTAATTGCCGTTTTGCGATCATAAGCGCCTTATCTAGATTTGGAGTCATTCCCCAATAATTTTCTTTCACTCAGTTGGTCAAATCTTCTAAAATCTGGCTAGAACGCTTGAGGAAATTTCCCATTTCCGCTTCGTTCATCACCTTAGAAGAAATTAAGGCTAAGTCATACACATGTTGCGCGATGAGTTTCGCCTTATCAGGATTAACCCCTTCACTCAAACGAAAAGCATTTTTGACAAGCTTAGAGCTAGAGTTAATTAACAGCGTATGCATTTTGAGAAGTGCACCTTTGTCGTGATTCATTCCGAGATTCATTTCGGAAATTCTACGCATATGTTCTGGCAAAATAACCACAGCAGGAACGTCACCTGATTTCAAAGATTCGACTTTAATTTCAAGCCCTTCTCTTCCAATAGCAGTTGTGAAAAATTCTTGTAGTCTATTAGATTCTGTTTTATTGTTCTCGTCCACGATTTCACTTGTAGTAGATTTATCAATCAACTGGTCAGTGATTTCTGCATCTACACGTTGGAAACGGACTTCTGGATTTTTGCCTTCCATGTATTGAATGAAATGAGAATCAATGCGAGTATCCACAAGAACTGCTTCCAGCCCACTTGATTTAAAAAGTTCCATAATAGAAGAAGAAGCTTCTACCTCAGGCGCATAATAGACTTTATTCTCATTTTTATCTTTGTTACGTTCTAGGTATTCTTCCAGAGTTGTGAAATTACCATTGGACGACTTGAACAACACACAGGATTTTGCAGCATCATAGAATTTTTCATCACTAATAATTCCATACTTAACAAAAAGAGCAATCTCATCCCAGTTGCTTTCGAATGTAGTTCTGTCTTTGCGGAAATCCTCTGTTAGTCGATCTGCAATTTTCTTGATGATATGAGCAGATATTTTTTTGACTAAAGGATCTGTCTGTAGATAAGATCTTGATACGTTAAGCGGTAGATCTGGAATATCAATCGTTCCTTTTAACACAGTTAGGAACTGCGGAACAAGCTCGTTAGCCTCATCACTTACGAATACGTGGTTACAATAGAGTTTGATTCCATTTTTAGAAACGTCTAACTCATGTTTGAGTTTTGGGAAATACAAAATCCCTTGTAAACGAAACGGGTAGTCAACGTTCAAATGAACCCAGAAGTGCGGCTCACCGGAAAACGGAAATAAGTAATTGTAAAATTCTACATAGTCTTCTTTCTTCAAAGAAGCAGGGGACTCAGACCAAAGTGCTTTACGCTTATTCGCATCTTCTGATTCAACGGTAATTGGAACTTGGAGAAAATCGCAATACTTTTTGATTAATTCTTTCAGCTTCCATTTGTCCAAGTATTCACCTGAATCAGAATCCAAGTGGAGGGTAATCTTTGTTCCGCGCTCTGTTCTATCAATTGTAGAAAGTTGGAAGTCGGTTCCAGATTCACTTTCCCATTTAACAGCTTGTTCGCCGCTCTTGTAAGATTTGGATTCTATCACAACTTTCGTAGAAACCATAAACGAAGAGTAAAATCCAAGACCAAAATGTCCAATGATACCAGCTTTGTTGTCCGCAGAATCATATTTTTTAGCAAACTCTTCCGCGCCACTGAATGCGATTTGGTTGATGTATTTTTTAATCTCTTCTCCACTCATTCCAAGACCGTTGTCTTCGATAGAAAGTGTACGTGCTTCTTTATCGAAAGTCACTGCGATTTTATAATCCGTGTCACCTTCGAACTCTTCTGTTAGCGCGATCTTTTTTAATTTTGAAATCGCGTCTGTTGAATTGGAAATTAGCTCTCTGAGGAAAATATCTTTCTCAGAATAAAGCCACTTCTTTATGATGGGAAAAATATTCTCCGTTTGAACTGATATTTTACCTGACTCACTCATATTAATTTATTCTCCTTTATTATCTCTTGTATTAAATCTAAAATGATTTCTTTATGCCGAGCATCTGACTTCGCGTAAATTTCCGAGAACTTAAGATTGCCAGCTTTCGATTTTAATCGGACAAGTTCTTCCACTTTTGTCTTATTAAGACCTTTTTCTTGTAAAAAGACTTTTAGTAAAGCACCTTTTTTATTTCCAACTGCTTTATCTAATCTTCCAATCTCTGGGATAACCCCATCTTTTTTCAGTGGAAATTTAACAAGTAAAGTCTTTGCATAATTTAGAATTTCCGCTCTTAAAAGATAAAAAATAAAAATCACAAATCCAGAAATTACAAAATAAAAAATCCAAAGTTTAAAATTCACACTGGACATAGAAGGAATTTGCTTTGGGGAAAAAATGGGCGCGTCCTTGACGTTGATTTCAGGAAATACAAACGAGCTTGTTTCATACTGTGCGGTATTTGGATTAAAATAAACAATTTCGATTTCACCTAGGTTGAGTTTTCCTTTTTCCTTGGGGAATAAACTATACTTAAAAATCCCTTCTGACTCAAATCCATACTCGCCGTTTTTGAGTTTCGCGAATTTTTTCGTTTTGCTTTCCTCGATAAAAGTTATATCCGCCTTACACGTATTATCCTTACAGAAATTTTGCAGTGGATCTTTGAAAAGAACTCCAGTCCCCTGTCCTGCAATTTGAACAGAAAAAGAAATCGGAATGCCTGCAGATGTTTCTTTTGAATCTAGAAGAATTTTAATTTTATAATCCCCTACTTCGCCCGAAAAGTTTTGAGGTCGTGGGGAAGGCAAATCCAAAACTTCTACTGTTTTCTTAATCGACTCTTTTACCATTGGCGAAAAATAAGATAGTGGATTTCCTTCGATGCTGAACTTGGCAGCGCCTAATGCATATTTACCTTTACGGAGTCCGGTGAGAGCGTAGATTTCACGATTGTATGGGACAATTTGGTATTCTCCTCCATTTAAAGATGCTCTCGGGGGAAGGGAAATGTTTACATTTGGCAAATGTTCATTTGTAAAAAAAGGAAATTCTAAAGGCTCTTGCTCATTTCTTTCAAAGTTTGGTCGCTCTAAATTACGATAATACAAAGTAAAACTTCCAACCATTGTCTCGCCAACATAGATTCGTGGACGACTAGTATAAAAACCAATTTTAATATCATCATCATTAGGATTTACATAAGCGCGTTCTTGGAATCCGGGAAAATTGCCTGAAAAAAATTGATCAAAAATTGGATCCATCGGACGAGGTTTTGGAGTATACTTCTCCGGCTTAACTGTAAATGCTAATGCATCTGCGGTAAATGGCTGTTGGTTGATTGATAGAATGATTTTCGGCGTTGTTAAATTTCCAGGTTTAGAACTAACGATTCTGAATTTTACAATTTTCTTGTGAGTTACTTTTGAGTTAATAATTGTAGTATTGTCTTCAAGTCCCACATACTCGGCAGTAACCCCATTTTCAGAAAAAACATTTCTAGACAAGGAAACCTCTGGATCGGCCCCACCAATTTCTATTAATAATTCAAGCGGCTCTCCTTTTAATATTGTATTTTTGTTTAGATAAACTTTTGGATTAGCTAAAATTCCACTAGCTAAAAAAAGAAAAACTAAGATACTACCAAAATACTTCATTTCTCTCCTGCGGTCGCTCGTTCATTTTCTTTCTATTGATTTTATTTTGTTTTGCAGATTCTAAAATTCTTTCCGCTTCTTCTTTTGTAATCGGTTTGTTTGATTCTTTTATTTTGTCTTCGCCCTTATCTTCAGGCTCTTGTTTTTTATTTGACTGCGAATCTTTTTTATCTTTAGACTGAGGATTTTTTTTGTCTTGCTCTTTGTTATCTTTTTTTTCTTCATTTTCCGAATTATCGTCCTTACCCTCTTGTTTTTTGTTTTGCTTATCTTTGTTTTCTTTTCTAGTCAACATTTCTAAATTTTTTCGAGCAGGCAAAAAATCAGGGTTAGCGTTTAACGCATCCATATAAGATTTAATCGCATTTTTTTTGTCGCCTAACTTGGCGTATGCGTTACCTTTATTGTAGAGAGAGCGAAGCTTTAAGTCCTTGTCCTCTGAAGTAGCTGATTTCTCGAAATATTTTAGCGCCAGTTTGTAATCATTAAGCTTATAGTAACTGGTTCCTTTATTAAAATAAAGTCTATCATCTTCTTTAGCTTGCGATTCTGCTTGATTAAAACTTTCGAGAGAACCCTGAAAATTCTGCGCCTTATATCGTTCTACCCCTTCTTTCACATTTTTCCCCATCGGGTCTACATCGAAGGCGGCAAGATTAGAGAAGGAAAATAAAATAGTAAATAAGACAATCATCTTACACAAATTTATTAAAACTTTTTTTAGAAAAATTCTTTTACTCATAATTTTAATCGCTATCAATTACAATAATCTAGTAGCACTAAGCCATGAAAAGTAGAAATTGATAAGCCCTTCTTTTTGCGTTCATTACTAAAGCGGTATTTCTAAATTACCCCTTTTCTCTTTAGCTTTTTTTAAGCATTTACTATAATCCCAAAGAATAGGTATTTCTTGAATTTTTCCTGAAACCTGCTGACTGATATTGATATTATATAAAACACCTATCCTGCATTTTTTTTGTCTTCATTTTCCTGTGAATCGTTTAATGTTCTACAAAAAAGAAGAGGTATAGCAATTATGATGAGTATTACTTTTTTGGGTAATTTCATATTTCACTCTCCTGCATAAAAGGCTTCCTCGGCTGCAATAATAAATCCAGTTTTGGGATCAATGATTCTACAGTTTAGACCATAGCCGTTATTAAAACTGGTAATCATTCCAGTGACAATTGCATTTAGTCCCAAAAGCTCGCCAATTTTTTTTATTTCAGATAAATCACTTCCAGAACTCAAAGTCAACTGGTGCGCCTGGATTTGTTTTGCAAATAAAAGCCTATCGAGAACAACCACAGTTTCCCGACGAACTAAATCTGTTGTTAACTTCTCTGCGAAGAGACTTCCAAGCTTATGCTCTTTTCCTTCTGTGGTAGTAAATGTCAGAACAATCAAACGGGCATTCGGCGTTGTAATTTTTTTTGTTAAAGTCTCTGCAATTTTTTCGAGTGGTGTTTGAGTATTTGAGTCGGACGCATTTGATTGTAGTGGCTTTTTTGTATTAGCCGTGAAGAGGGAGCAAGACATTCCAGTATAAAAGCTAAGGAAGATTAAAAAAATGCTGATTGCGATATTGTTTGATTTCATTTTTTAAATTCTGTCTTTTTGAATGGTTAATTCTTGATACTCATGAGTCAAGCTGTTTACTTTTTGAAATTGCTTAAATAAAAAAAATTCAGTTGACTGAAAAATAATCATGAGTATTCTTCACTTATATGAATTCTAACCGTAAGTTAAAGTCTTATATAGAAGTTGACCTGAAAACGAAAATGGTCTTTATCGGTGGTCCGCGACAGTCTGGAAAAACAACGCTCGCAAAGTCGTTTATCAAAAATGAAAAACAATATTTAAATTGGGATTTTCTAGATGATAGAAGCGTGATTAAACAGCATAAATTAGATCCTAGTCTGAAACTAATTGTGCTTGATGAAGTTCACAAATATGTGAGGTGGAGGACTTTAATAAAAGGGTTTTATGATAAATACAAAGATAGTCTTTCTATTTTAATTACAGGCTCAGCTCGGCTTGACCATTTTCGAAAAGGTGGAGATTCATTACTTGGCAGATATCATTACTATCGGTTGCACCCATTTTCCCTCAGTGAAATCGATCCTATTTTTAAAAGAGAAACTACCAGCGCATTATTACGATTTGGCGGATTTCCTGAGCCATTCCTTTCAAAGGATGAATCTTTATACAGAAGATGGCAAAGGGAACGAGTTGCAAAAGTAATTTATGAAGATTTACGAGATTTGGAAAATGTAAAAGAACTTTCTTTACTAGAATTGATGGTAGATTCCCTTCCTTCTAAAGTGGGATCCCCTTTATCAATCAATGCTTTGCGAGAGGACTTAGAAGTTTCACCTAATACAATTTCAAGGTGGATTGAAATCTTAGAAACTTTATACTATTGCTATAGAATTTTACCATTTGGTGCTCCGAAAATTCGTGCTGTCAAAAAATCAAATAAACTCTATCTCTGGGATTGGGCTGAAGTTGAAAATATGGGTGCGCGATTTGAAAATATGGTCGCTGGTCAACTTTTGAAGTATTGTCATTTTATAGAAGATACGCAGGGTTACAAAATGGAATTACGTTTCATACGCGATACTGATGGAAGAGAAATAGATTTTGTAGTAATTCGAAACAAAAAACCTTTGTTTGCAGTAGAATGTAAAACAGGAGAAAATAGAATTTCACCTCATATCAAATATTTTAGAGAAAGAACTAATATTCCTAAATTTTATCAGGTTCATTTAGGTGATAAAGAATACAAAGATGGAAATATTCGTGTATTAACTTTCGAAAATTTTTGTAAAGAAGAAGAGATGCCTTGATTTAGACTTCTGATTTTTTTTTTTGGAAATATGGACTGATAAACTTCAAATTCTCTTGTTCGAGAATAATCATAAGTAACCTGTCTAAGCCCATTGCAATCCCAGCGCACGATGGTAGTCCGCGCTTCAAAGAGTCAATGAAATCAGTATCTAATTCAAATGCTTCTTTGCCTAGCTCTAAGCGCTTTACTTGTTCTTCTTTAAAACGATGAATTTGCTCTTCGAATGCGGTTAACTCAAAGAATGCGTTACCTAATTCTACACCGTTCCAATAAATTTCAAAACGTTTAGCTCGGCCGTTTTCGATTTTAGCCAGGGCTGCTAGTTCTTGCGGATAATCGTAAATAAACACAGGAACACCGGAAGGTAAATCTTTTTCTATAAAATTTAGAAAAACGAGGAAAAATAAATCTTCATAATACATCGAGTTATATTCATAGTTTGCCTCTGGAAATTTTTCTTGTAGAGTTAAAATTAAATCTTCGAGAGAAAAAGATCGTCCTATTTTTTCTAGGAATAAATCTTCCATTTTGATTTTTAAACATTTCTCTTTTTGAAATCCAAAGTCTTTAAAATGAATTTGCAAATATTCAAAAAGAGAAATGCAAACGTCCATTAACGCAAGCTCTGAAATTCCAGCTTGATAAAACTCTAACATTAAAAATTCTTTTGTATGGAGAAAGCCTTTTTCACCCGATCTAAAACAATGAGCAATTTCGTAAATTTTTTCTAGCCCCAAAGAGAGAACTTCCTTTAAAGAATATTCGGGTGAGGTAATTAAGTAACCTTCCTTTTCTTCGTGGGGGGAGCGCACTAACATTGGGTCTAAATACGGCTCCATTCCGGGCACTGACTTAAGGGTAGGCGTATCTATTTCTAAAAAACCAGTCTCTTGAAAAAAAGAACGGATTGCAAATAAGTAGCGGGATCGATACTTTAGTAATTGAGGGGAAAGGAGTTGATTCATTGAATAATCGCTTCAAGCATTTCTTTATAAAACAAAAATCCGAGACGGCAGTGATTATACAATGCCTTTTTGAGACGATTGATGAATCTGTAGAAGAAGAGGCAGATGCAATCTTTAATGTGCTATTTTTGAGCACAAGATTTGATGTAATTCTTGCTTTAGAAAATCCAGCTTACATTACTCCAAAGTTTATCACTTTAGTTCTTAATTTTGCACGAGAATTGAATCATAGTGGTAGGCAAACAACTATTGCGAATGCACCGGAAAGTTTAATCCGCTACTTAAAAAGATTTGAGTTTGATAAGATCATACAGATTTCAAATGATTGAAATTCCAGCACCACTCAGTTTGTGATTATCCCATTGAGCTACTTCCATATTGACTCCCAGATTTCCTATCAAAGTTAGCGACCTGGAACTCAGATGCAATGATTTCTTGGATTCATCTGAATATTCAATGGAACAGTAAAGTGTTGCTGTATGCTTTTCATTTAATTCTTTAAACTCTGCTCGAACAGGCGCAATCTTTTTCAATAAAGCAACTATATGAGATTCAATGTCGTCATCAGGCGAAAGATTGGAATTTAATTGCCAAACTGTTTTTGCCGATCCGTTTTCTTCGACTGTGTTATAAAAATCAGGTTGGATCTTTAGAACATTGCTAATTTCTGTGGAATCCAAGTTAGAGCTAGATAAAATTAAGAAGGCGGAGCTTTTAGGGTTCTTTAACATAAGTCGGATAGTTATACAGAAATATTAAAATTCAGCAAGCAATTTTTTGACTAGATGAAAAAGAAAATAGAATTTTATTTTGCTTAACAATTGTGAAATCTGTTATAGGTCGTAATGTAGCAGGTAAAATTTATCTAGCCTTGCTGCCAGCTTAAAATCAAGAAGACTAATCCCGTCTACTGAATCAGTATGAACTTGAACTAATACTTTCCCCCAAGAAATTTGAATAACGGGATGATGATTCATTGCTTCAGCGACAATACCAATCGCATTTACAAACTCAATGGAATTCAAGTAGGTATTAAAACTATATTCTCTTCCTATATCTTTCCCGTTAAAATTCCATTTCGGTGATGTTGACGTTATATGTGATTGAATGTCTAATTCAGTAAATTTATGCATAGATGTAACCAAACTTTATTTTGCGAATAATACTTATTTGTCGCAATTAATTATTTTTTGAACTTACAATGACATAAATAGCAGTGCTATCATATGTCATTTGTTGTGACGGACGATTGCTATCCAATTGCGACCCACCTTTTCCTGATTCTTTTACAACAGTAAGACCGATAGACGCGCGCGAAGTTGACCAGGAGAAACCGAGAGAATAACCAATCAAGTTTACATATTCGTTTCTCACAGGAGTTCGAAGAGACGATAGTTGGTAACTTACAATCCCATTAGGAGTTTGTGCGATAGTCTCTCTGTCACTTCCTGCATCTCTATTTGCCGCTTCAACTGCTGTTCTAAGCCAGCTAATATTTTTTGCACTGGAGTTGTTTGTAAAGCTTCCTGCTCTTACAGAAAAATTATCTGTTAAATAGTATTCTATACCCATAGCAAAATTCATTGTCGCATAACGTCTTAGTTCTTGGACATCAGAATCTTTAAGTATTAATTCATTGTTTCTGCCACCAAATAAGAAAAACTCATTTTGATCTGATTTTCTTTTGAAACCGGATGTATAAATGGTATCAAATGCTGCCATAAATTTCTTTGTCGGGAAAAAAGCTATGCCAGTTCTTATTTCAGTAGTCTCCGGTATACGCCCATTTAGCGCTCCCGTCTTGTAGATATTACTTCCAATGCTTCCACCAGCAGCTTTATCTGTGCCTTCTGCAAAAACGATAGTATCGGAATTAGAGTTGGATGAAAGTGCAAATCCGTTGGTTAATCGATTACCTGCTGTTACAAATTGATGTCGTAAAGAAAGTCCAAGAGATATTTTATTATTAGGCATGAACATAACGCCAATAATTGGATAAAAACCAACCGTCTTTCTATTATCATTCCCAGTAATCGAATTAAAACCTTTATTGGCAAATTGAACAAGCGCAGTATTTGTTAGATTTGCCGTATCATGAGTATAATAAAGAGTAGCCCCAATGGATAATTTATCCGTAATCCCGCGCGCGATGCTAACACCTGTTTGTACTTGATTATAAGATTCAATATTGTATGTTCGTAAACTTCTAACCCCAGGGTAGTATATTGGATTAACCACTTGATCTGTTCTATCAAATGTTTCATTAAGAGTATTTACAATCGAGAATCCAATTTTGTATTTTCCATATTCTTTTACGATGCCAAAAAAATTAGGAATATAGTTTTGTGAATTTCTTCCATAGCCTTGCCCGGGACCAATTACGTTTTCATAATTTTTACTCGTTCTGGTAATATTACTAGCAGAAAGAGAAATGGAATTGTCATATGCAAACGTTAAACCGGCAGGATTATAATAAGCTCCCGATGGATCGTCGGATATTGCAGTGTATGCTCCACCAAGCCCGGCTGCCTTCTCTCCAAAAAAACCATTTATATTATGAAAAGAATCAGCCTGTAAAATAGAAGCCGATAACAAAAAAAGAATTGGTGAAATTTTTCTTGTAAACAATGAATTAACCCTTACTTTAAATTTTTCAAGTTCTCAGATTTTGGAATATTTTGACGATAGCGTTTAACGTTTGTTTTCCCTGACTTAGCTAATTTTTGATCGGAGATAAACTTTTGCATTGCATTTATACGGTCATCTACCGGCGGATGTGTTTTTACAAAGACTTTATTATCC